>JALUVI010000001.1 GCA_027020785.1 Planctomycetota bacterium
AACCGGGGGGGGGGGCGATAGAAGGATCATGTGGTGGCCCCTCCTCCTCCTCTACTTCTCGATCGCTTCATCGGCACCCTCCCTTCAGGATCCGGTCTGGCCCTGCTCGACCTGCGTGTGTCCCGACGACGGGGAGGTCGAAGTGAAGGTCTGCAAGCGGCCCAATGGCGAGTACGAAGCGACCTCGAATGCTGATGGGCAGAAGCATTCCGAGATCGTGGACGGAGGTTCCAGGACCCATGTCCAATGGAACTTCCCCAGCGGTGGGGTGGAAGCCTACCCCGACCCGAGCAACCCTCCCAACGACGATTGGGAGTTCGTGTACCTTTCCCGCAACCGTGTGACCCTGAAGATCAGGTGCAACCTGCCCTGAACGACCCCATCATGAAGATCCTCTACCCCATTGCTCCTTTGGTCTTGCTGGCTGTGCTGCCGGCGTGCGCCGATGCCGATGCCGCTCCTCGGGTGCATGCCCAGGGCAGTTCCGGCTCCATCCAGTTCGGTTTCGAGCCCGAAGAGTTCGCTCCGGGCCGGTTCCTCGAGTTCGAGGGTGCTCTGTCCCGTCCGCTGGTGGATCCGGAGGACGGCGAACCGGTTCGCGTGATCTACTTCTCGTACCGTATGCCGCGGTCCGACTTCGCCACGATGGAGGTCGTGGCCTGCGACGATGCCCGCTCCCTCATGGGCGACACCGGATCCACCGAGGCCGCACAGGCCTGGAAGCTGCACCCGCGGCCGGGGCTGACCTGGGGCGACGTCCAGCGCCGTGACGACGTCGTGCTCGAAGTCGAGCCGCTGACCCCGGGCGGCGACTAGACGGGGCCATCACCAGGAGTTGGGGCCCTGACCAGGGGCCCGTGTGCTCCGCAAGCACCTCGGGGAACCCTGGGCTCGAGTTCGATTCGCGTCACGGCGGCATCGAGCGCCAATCAGTCCGCGCATCATCCACAGAAACGTCAGGAGAACGAAAAAAGAGGAAATCGGGAAAACTGGGGGGGGGGCGACGATATCAAGGTCATGAGATGGCAGCCGCTCTTCCTCGCTCTCGGCATCGTGCCCGGGGCCGTGTCGATCCAACCATGGCAGGATCCCGTGGGTTGCCTGAAGTGCAAGTGTCGAGACGATGCCTCCATCACCGCCGAGGTCTGCCCGAGTTCGAGCCAGCAGGTCAAGGTCACACTCCGTGCTGGAGGTGTCGAGAAGTCGCGCAAGGTCGACAGGGCGTCCAACGAAACCGTCCGGGAGGACTTCCCGTCGGGCGCGGTCGAGGCCAGGCCATCTTCTCCCGGCAACGAGGATTGGGGCTTCGTCCTCCTGTCCGGTACCTGCGCCAGCATGACGGTGCGTTGCCACCTGCCTACACGACAATGAACGAGACCATGAAGAAGACCTTCTCGATTTCGCTCCTCGCCCTCCTGACGATGATCCCTGCGTGTGCCGATGCCGATGCCGCTCTTTCGCATGGTGCCACAGAGGGTTCCGATCCCGTCTTCTTCAGCTTCGTGCCGGAGGAGTACGCCCCGGGCAAGCTCCTGGAATTCGGGGGCGCCCTCTCCCGTCCGCTGGTGGATCCGGAGGACGGCGAACCGGTTCGCGTGGTCTATCTCTCGTACCGCATGCCGCGGTCCGGCTTCGCCACGATGGAGGTCGTGGCCTGCGACGATGCCGAATCCCTGATGGGCAATTCCCGCTGGACGGAGGCCGAGCGTGTCTTCAAGCTTCACCCGCGGCCGGGGCTGACCTGGGGCGAGGTCGAGGATGGAGACGACGTCGTGCTCGAAGTCGAACCGCTGACGCCGGGCGGCGACTAGGCGGGGGGGGCGGTCGGTCTCGCCGCTACAGCGGGTCGGTGTGGACCGTGACCCGGCTGCGGGGCACCGCCTCCTGGATGGCGGCCTGGACCGACTCGGCGAGGTGGTGGGCCTCGACGAAGGACAGGTCGCGGTCGAGGTCGAGGTGCAGCTCGAGGAACACGTCGGTGCCACTGCGGCGGCTGCGCAGTTCGTGGAAGCCGCGCACCCGCTCCGAGCAGCCGCGCACGGCGGTCAGGATGGCGCGCGAATCGCACGGCGACAGGCCCGCGTCCATGAGGATGGAGAAGGCCTCGACCAGGACGTTGCGCGCCGTGTTCAGGATGATCAGCGCCACGCCGAGGCCGACCACGAGGTCGGGCCAGGGGTTGCCGTCGAGGAGCCAGGACAGGCCGAGGCCGAGGGCGACCGCGGCGTTCATGCCGAGGTCGCTCGCGTAGTGGGCGCGGTCGGCGCGGATGGCCGGCGAGCCGGTGGCCTGGACCGTGCGGCGCTGGCGTTCGATGAGCCACACCGTCGCGATGCTCGCCACCACCATGACCACGATGCCGGACCATTCGCCGGTCAGTTCGGAGCGGGTTTCCGGGCGGAAGAAACGCTCGAGGGTGTGGGCTGCGAAGGCCAGCCCGGCGAAGAGGACGAACACGCCCTGGAACAGCGACGCCAACCCCTCGGCCTTGCCGTGGCCCCAGGGATGGTCGGCGTCCGGCGGGCGCTCCGCGGCGCGGACCGCCCACAGGATGAGCAGCGAGGCGAGGAGGTCGAAGGACGAGTCGAGGGCGCTGCCCAGCAACCCGGTCGAGCCGGTGTACCACCAGGTCGCGAGCTTGAGGAGGACCAGGCTGCCCGCGACGCCGACCGAGGCGCGAGCGGTGCGCGAGCGCAGGCGGGGGTCGGCCGTGAGGTCCATGCACCCCATCCTAGGCGCGGGAAATGGGACGAGTCGGCGGTCGAGCCGCGTCCCTAACCTGCGGGAGAGATGGGACGAAGACCGACGCGTCGGCCGGCGCGCCGCCCCGTGACCGGTGGGTCGCGGCGCGGCGTGCTGTTCCTGCCGTGGCTCCTCGTCGTCCTCGGCCTGCTCGTCGTCGCCCTGGCCGTGCTCCTGCTCGCGCCGGCGCCCGAGCCCCTGCCGCAGTCCGAGACGCTGCGCTCGCTCGGCTCCCCCGGCGAGGCGGACGCCGACGTCTCCAACCCCCCGGCCGCGCCGCTCGCCCCCGCCGAGCTCTCGGCCGCGGGCGTGCCGCCGCTCCCCGGCGAGGGCGACCTCCGGGTGGAGCTCCGCTTCCGCGGCGCCGGCGAGCCGTGGGAGCTGCCCGACCTGCCCGGAGTGCTCACCGGAACCGTCCGCACCGTCGCCGGCGAGCCGTTGCCCGGCGCGCGCCTGACCCTGGTCGGCGGCCTGCAGGACGGGCGCTTCACCGTGGCCGACGCCGAGGGCCGATACCGCTTCGACCACCTGCTCCCCGGCACCGTGTTCGTGCGCGTCGTCTCGCCGCGCCATCCGCCGGTCGAGCGCATGCAGCGGGTGCTGGCGCGCGCCGCGACCCGGCGCGACTTCGTCCTCGCCGACACCCAACCGGTCGAGATCCGGGTCCTCGACCACGAAGGGAAGCCGCTCGCCGGCGCCGAGGTCCTGGAGAGCCGCGGCCTCCGCTCGGCTCGCACCGACGACGAGGGCGTCGCCGTGCTCGCCGACGTCCCCGGCGGGCCGCGGGTCGTCGTGGACCTGCGCGCCGAGGGGCACGTGCCGGTGCGCTACCAGCTGAACGTCCACCCCGGCCTGCTCGCGCACGGCCCGGTCGAGCTGCCGCCGCTGCCGCAGGGCGGCACGCTGCGGGTGCGGGTACGCAGCTGGCCCGGCGGGCCGCCGCCCCGGGTCACCGTGGTGCCGCGCGCCACCGGTCCGGGGCCGTTCCTTCCGGCGTGGGAACTGTGGCAGGACGTCCCGGTCGGCCGCGAGGGGCTGGTCACCCTGGAGGACGTCCCGACCACCCACCTGCTCGACGTGCGGGTGTTCCATCCCAGCGGGGTTGCCGACCCGGTGCAGCGCTCGGTGCGCCCCAATCCCGGGCGCAGCCCGGCGCTCGCCACCTTCACGGTGCGCTCGCGCGTCGCCGACGTCTCGGGTCGCGTGGTGGACGAGTCGGGGCGCGGGCTTCCGGGGGCCCGATTGGTGCTGGAGGCCCTGCGCCCGGCGGCGGTCCTGGCGCGGCTCTACCCCGGGCTCGCCGAGGCGCCGACTGCGGTGCCCATGCCGGTGCCCGGACCGGTGCGTCGCCTGCTCCGCACCGAGGCCGACGGCGCGTTCCGCTTCGCCGTCGCCGACCATCCGCAGGGAACGGGGCCGCTGGTCCTGACCGCTTCGGCTCCGGGCCGGGTGCCGCAGCGGGTGCTGGTCCGCACCGCGAACCGACGCCTGACGCTGACCCTGCCGCCGGTCGCGCCCGACGCGGCGTTGACCCTGGTGCGTCGCGACGGCGGCACGCTGCCGACGGCGCGGTGGTTCCTGGACGGCGTCGAGATCGCCGCCGAACCCGGCGGTTCCGAACTGCCCGAAGGGCTGGAGGGCGAGGCGCGCGACTGGCTCGCAGCCCTGCTCGCCGCCGCCCGCCGCAGTCCCGACGGCCAGCGGGTCACGGGGCTGGCGCCCGGGGTCTACGAGGTGGTCGTCCTGCGGGGCGGCGTGCCGCTCGGACAGTGGGAAGCGTTCGAGGTGCGGGGTGACGCGACCCTCGACCTGTCGCCGGTGCGCTGAACGGCGTCGCGGCGCGCCCACCTAGAATGCGGCCATGCACACCCTCCACCTGGGAGAGGACTGGTCCGCGGACGACCTGCTCGTGCTGGCCTCGGGCCAGGAGCTGCGCCTGCGGCTCGGCGCCGAGGCGCGCAAGCGGATGCGGGCCTCGCGGCGGACCGTCGAGGAAGTCCTCGCCGCCGGGCGCCCGGTCTATGGCGTGAACACCGGATTCGGTGCGTTGGCGCGCGAGCGCATCGGCGACGCCGACCGCGAGGAGCTGCAGCGCAACCTGCTGCGCTCCCACGCCTGCGGCGTCGGCGAGGACCTGCCGGCGCCGGTGGTCCGCACGGCGCTCGCCCTGCGCGCCCACTCGTTGGCCCGCGGCTTCAGCGGGGTGCGCCCGGAACTTGTCGAGTGGCTGGTCGCGCTGTTCGATTCCGGCTGGCTGCCGCGGGTCCCCGCCCAGGGCAGCGTCGGCGCCTGCGGCGACCTCGCGCCGCTCGCCCACCTCGCCCTGCCGGTGCTCGGAGAAGGCGAACTGGTCTCACCCGACGGCAAGGTCGTGCCGGCGGCCCGTGCACTGCGTCGCATCGGACTCGCGCCGCTCGCGCTCCAGGCCAAGGAGGGCCTGGCGTTGATCAACGGCGTCCAGGTCAGCACCGCACTCGGGCTGGTGGCGTGGGCCGGGCTGCGCAACCTGTCGGTCACCGCCGACGTCGCCGGAGCGCTGTCGGTCGAGGCCTTGATGGGCAGCCACCGCCCGTTCCGCGCCGACGTGGTCCGCGTGCGGCCGCACCCCGGGGCCAAGGCGGCCGCCGCCAACCTGCGCGCACTGTTGCGCGGCTCGCGCGTGGCGCGGGCCCATGCCGACTGCGACCGGGTCCAGGACCCGTATTCGTTCCGCTGCATTCCGCAAGTGCACGGGGCGGCGAAGGACGCGGTGGCCGTGCTCGGTGCGGCGTTGGTGCTGGAGGCGAACTCGGCGACCGACAACCCCCTCGTGTTCGGCGGCGACGTGGTCAGCGCCGGAAACTTCCATGGCCAGCCCGTCGCGATGCCGCTGGATGCCGCGGCCAACGCGGTCTGCGCCTGGGGCAACGTGTCGGAGCGGCGCATCAGCACCCTGGTCCACCCGGCCATGAGCGGGCTGCCGGCGTTCCTGGCGCCGCGCCCGGGGGTGGACAGCGGCTTCATGATTCCGCAGGTGGTGGCTGCGGCGCTCGCCAGCGAGAACAAGCGCCTGGCGGCGCCGGCGAGCGCCGACACCATCCCGACCAGCGCCGACCAGGAGGACCACGTGTCCATGGCCGCCGAGGCGGCGCGCAAGCTCGGGCGCGGCGTCGTCAACCTGGAGCGCATCCTGGCCGTCGAGTTCCTGGTGGCGGCCCAGGCGCGCGAGGCGCACGCGGAGCTCCGGGCCGGGGCCGGGGCCGAGGCCGCCTACGCCGTCCTGCGGGACGAGGTGTCGGCGCTGACGCGCGACCGCTACCTGGCGCCCGACCTGGACGCGGCCGTGATCCTGGTGCGGGACGGCGCCTTCGCCGCTGCGGCCGAGGCTGCTTGCGGTAGACTGCGGCCCTGATGACCGCCGCCGCCCAGGACCCGATCGCCGCTGCCTTCCAGGAGACCGTCCAGGAGCTCCTCACCGACGCCGAGACCCGCTACGAGCGGGCCTTCTCGTCGTACCGCGAGTTCTACCAGTGGATGCTCGACCACCATTCCGAGGAGCTCGAGGGGTGGGAGAAACGCCGCGCCGAGGAGTGGCTGTTGCGCCTGAAGGACGTCCCCGAGGCCGCCGACCTGCGTGACCGGGCCGAACAGGTGATCGCCAACCTGACCCGGGCGGCCTACATGATGTCCCTGGACCACCGCCCGATGGAGGACTCGGCCTTCGACATGCCGACCGGCGGCCGGCTCCACCTGGCCGTGGCCCGGCAGCTGGACGACCCCTACAGCCCGCTGAACCAGGGGAACCCGGATTGGGAGTTGGTGGATGCGAGCGGGCTGGACGAGGACTGACGGAAACTGGTCCGGTCGAATGCGCTCGCGGCGTTCCCAGCCCCCGGTCGAGTCGGGGGTTGCGGGCGTGATCGGCGCTCGGCGGTTCCCGGCGCCCCGCGGCGAGCGTAGGTCCCCGACGCGGGCGGACTTCCGGATGGAGTGAGCGCATTCGACCGGACCAGTTTCGGAGGCGAGGGGGCATTGCTGCTGGAATTCGGTGAATTCACCGAATATCCTGCCTGCATGGCCGCCGAACCCCTCTACGCCACCCTCCACCTCCTCCCCGGTCGTGGGGTGGGCGGCACCGAAGCAGAGCGCCTGCGCTCCCGGCTCGAGCGGGTGCTGCCGGCGCTCGACGGGCGCTACCCCGGCACCCTGGCCGCCGACTGGCGCATCGGGGGCGGGCGCGCCGTGGCGCTGCTGTCGCCGGCGGCCCCCGGCGAGGAGGGTCGGCTCGCCGCTCGCGCCGCCGAGATGCTGTTCGAGCTCGTCCTGCGCGCCCGGCCCGCACCGCTCGCCGTCGGCCTCGGTCTCGGGCCGCTGACCTCCCGGCTCGAGCGCGACCGCGTCCTCGCCATGACCGGGCCGGGTTTCGACCGAGCGCGCCGCGCCGCCGAGGAAGCCCGCCGCGGCCGCCGCCTGTTGCGCGCCCGAGGGTTCGGCCCGGCCGACGCCGCGCTCGGCGGCGCCTTCTCGGTGCTCGGCGCGCTCGTCGCCGGCTGGACCCTGCGCCAGACCCAACTGGTCCGCGGCTGGCTGCGCGACGGCGCCCTCGACTGGACGCCCGAGGCAGGCATCGTGCTGCGCCCGCCGCGCCGCCGCCGCGAGGTCGCCGCGGCCTTCGACCTGGCGCCTTCCACCGTGACCGAGGCGCTGCAGGCCGCCGACGCCGAGCCGTTCCGCGACGGTCTCCTCGCTGCGGCGTGGACCCTGGCGGCGGCGCTGCGCGAGGGCGCGGGTCAGCCGCCGCTCTCGGCGAGCAGCCCCTCCACGAGCCGCTCGTAGTCGGCGCGCAGCCGTTCGTGCGCAACCCCGGTCGCCGGACCGAGGAACCCGGTGTGGACCGCCCGGATGCGCCCGGCGGCATCCATGAACACCGTGGTCGGAAAGGCGACGACCTCGGACAGCGCCGGGAACGCCCGCGCCGTCTCGGCCTCGTCGGCGCGGCCGGCGAGGAGGAGTGGGAAGCGCAACCCGAAACGGTCGCGGTGACGGCGCAGCATCTCCAGGTCGTGCTCCGGCTCGCCGCTGCGCTCGAACCCGAGGCCCACGATGCGCAGGCCGCGCGGCCCGTAGCGGGCGTCGAACTCCTGCAGGAGCACCGCCTCGTCGTTGCAGTTCGGACACCAGGTGCCGAACAGGACCAGCATCCGCGGCGCGCCGTCGGGGGCGACCTCGGCCAGGGAGACCGACTCACCCTCCAGGTCCAGGTAGCGCAGGGCGCCGAGGTCGGGGCGCTCCTCGCGTACCCGGGTCAGCCCGAACGGGTCGGGGAGCTCGGCGTCGGGGTCGCGCACCGCGGTCCAGGCGTCGGTCGCGCCCGAGGCCCAGTGCGTCTCGCCGGTGAGGGTGCCGTCGGGGGCGAGCCGCGCCGCCACGACGAGGACGTGGGCGCCGTCGAAGGCCGACAGGCGCAACCGCCCGGCCCGCACCGCGCCCGAGGCCGCGGGGTCGGCGCGACCGGCGAGGAAGCGCCAGTCGCCGAGCGAGGTCAGGAAGGTGCCGAGGGCGAAACCGTCGGGGCGGACCCGGAACTCGGCCACCGCCGGGCGTGGGTCGCCCTCGAACGTGACCCGCCAGCGTCCGGTCAGCCCCTGGGGTGGGAGCGCATCCGCAGGTGCGTTCTCGAGACGCGGAAAGCGGTCCGCCGCGCCGGCCACGGCACGGAACGGCAGCACGATCCACAGGTCGGCCGCGCGACGGCGGCGGTACTCGCCCGTCATGGCGCGGCCGTCCTCGGCGACGGTCGCGAGGAGCTCGGAGTCGTAGTGCGGGAAGCCGAGCCGCAGCAGGGGGCCGCCGCCTTCGCCGCGGACCCAGCCGACCTCGGGCACGGTGATGCGCTCGGGGCCGTTCACGACCCGGGCCGAGAGGACGCCGTCCGTCTCGTCGAACTCGAGGCGGAACGGGGCGACGGCCCCCGGCAGCTCGAGCTCGGCGCGCCAGGGGCCGAGGAAGGGGGGCGGCCCCGTGGGTGGAGGGGTGGCGGGGGCCTGCGCAGCGTCCTCCTGGAGGGGGAGGCCGGCCGGGCCGGCCGCCGGAGGGGCCGCGAGGAGCAGGAGGAGGACTGGGAGCACGGGAACGCCGAGGAACCGATGGCGACGGGCGGGGTTGCGTAGGGTGGAACGGGCGCGCGGGGCCTCAAGCTAGCACCTCACCGCACGGCACCCCACCGCGCCGCACGACCCTCCACCACGATGATCCACGCACTCCTCCTCTCCCTCCTGCCGGCCGCCGGGCCGGCCCTCCTCCAGGAACCTGCCCCCGCGCCGGCGCCGGCCCCCGAGGCCGAGCGTCCGGAACGGCCCGGGCGCGACCGGGTCCGCGACCGGGTTCGTGATCGTCGCCGGGGTGGCGAGGACGCCCCGCCCTCGGACGGCGCGCGGTCGCGTCGCGACGGACGGCTCGGCGCCGTCCTCCTGGTCCGCCGCGCCTTCGGCGACGGCGCACCGCGCGGCCAGTGGACCAAGGCCCACGCCCACCGCGCCTTCGCCGCGATGGACGCGAACGGCGACGGACTCGTGACCGCCGACGAGGTCGTCCTGCCCGAGCCGCCGCCGCGGCCGGAGGGTGGAGGGCCGCGCGGCGAGCGCCCGCCGCGCCCCCGGGTGGAGGGGCCGAAGGGTGACCGCCCGCCGCGTCCCCAGGCCGACGGCCCGAAGGACGGACCGAAGGGTGAGCGTCCGTCGCGTCCGCAGTCCGATCGTCCGCGCGATGGCCGCCCGCCGCGTCCGGAAGCCGACGGCCGGCGCCCGCCGCGTCCCGAGGGCCGGAAGGACGGCGAGCGTCCCGCCCCGGGGACGGTGGTCGTGCGGCTGCTCGACCGGAACGGCGACCAGGCCGTGGACCTCGCCGAGCTCGACGCCTTCTACGAGCGCTTCCAGGCGCGCCTGGCGGAACTGCAGGAGCGGCGCGCCCGCGACGGCGGTTCGGGGCGGGACTTCGGGCCCGAGCGCGAGGGGCGTCGTCGCCTGCGCGACCGCGACCGCGGTGAGCGGGGCGCCGACCGCGACGAGCGGGGCGAGGCGCCCCCGCCGGCCCCCGCCCCGGCTCCCCGCGACGCGAACGGGCGCTGAACGCCGCCGCCACCACCCGCACCTAGAATCGGGGGGCCATGTCCGCGCCCCCCGATTCCTCCGTTTCCGCCCCCGCCTGGCCCCGCGCCGCGGCCCCGGTGACCATCGCGCCCGGCGCCCAGCGCGCCCCGCGGGGCCCCGAGCTCCACTGCGCCGACTGGCACGCCGAAGCGGCGCTGCGGATGTTCCTCAACAACCTCGACGCCGAGGTCGCGGAACGCCCCGAGGACCTCGTGGTCTACGGCGGCACCGGCCGCGCCGCCAGGAACTGGGAAGCCGCCGAGAAGATCGTCACGACGCTGCAACGGCTGCGAACCGACGAGACGATGCTGGTCCAGAGCGGCAAGCCGGTGGCGGTGTTCCGCACCCACGCCCACGCACCTCGGGTGCTGATCGCCAACAGCAACCTGGTCGCCCACTGGGCCGACTGGGAGCACTTCCGCGAGCTCGAGCGCGCCGGGCTGATGATGTACGGCCAGATGACCGCGGGGTCGTGGATCTACATCGGCACCCAGGGCATCCTCCAGGGCACCTACGAGACCTTCGCCGCAGTCGCGCGGAAGCGCTTCGGCGATTCGCTGAAGGGGCGGCTCTGCGTCACCGCCGGGCTCGGCGGGATGGGCGGCGCGCAACCGCTGGCGGTGACCATGAACGAGGGCGTGGCGCTGGTCGCCGAGGTGGATCCGAGCCGCTTCCCGATGCGGCTCGAGACGCGCTACCTCGACGAGAAGGCGCCGAGCCTCGACGCCGGCATCGCCCGCGCGCTCCAGGCCAAGGAGCGCGGCGAGGCGGTCAGCATCGGCGTCGAGTGCAACGCGGTGGACCTGCTGCAGGCGCTGGTGGACCGCGGCATCGTGCCCGACGCCCTGACCGACCAGACCAGCGCGCACGACCCGTTGAACGGCTACGTGCCGGAGGGGCTGACCTTCGACGAGGCCCTGGAGCTGCGCCGGCGCGACCCGAAGGACTACGAGCGCCGCAGCTACGTGACCATGGGCCGCCACGTCCGGCTGATGCTCGAGCTGATGCGGCGCGGCGCCGAGACCTTCGACTATGGCAACAACCTCCGCGCCTTCGCCAAGGAGCAGGCCGGAGTGGAAGACGCCTTCGACTTCCCCGGATTCGTGCCCGCCTACGTACGGCCGCTGTTCTGCGAGGGGCAGGGGCCGTTCCGCTGGGCGGCGTTGAGCGGCGACCCCGAGGACATCCGCGTCACCGACGAGACCATCCTCGAGCTCTTCCCCGACAAACCGCACCTTCGGCGTTGGATTCGGATGGCCCAGGAGCGGGTCGCGTTCCAGGGGCTGCCGTCGCGCATCTGCTGGTTGGGATACGGCGAGCGCGAACGGGCGGCGCTGGCCTTCAACCGGCTGGTCCGCGAGGGCCGCGTCGCGGCGCCCATCGTGCTCGGCCGCGACCACCTGGACTGCGGCTCGGTGGCGTCGCCGAACCGCGAGACCGAGGCGATGAAGGACGGCAGCGACGCGGTCGCCGATTGGCCGCTCCTCAACGGCATGCTCGCGGTGGCGAGCGGTGCGTCGTGGGTGTCCATGCACCACGGCGGCGGCGTCGGCATCGGCTACAGCCAGCACAGCGGGCAGGTCACGGTGTGTGACGGCTCGCCCGAGATGGACCTGCGCCTCGCGCGCGTGCTGACGAACGACCCCGGCATCGGGGTCGCACGCCACGCCGACGCCGGCTACGACGAGGCCCGCGAGGTCGCGGACCGGCTCGGGCTGGACCTTCCCTGAACTCCGCGCCCTCCGGGCCATCCACGATGCGAACCCGCAACCTCGCCGAGCTCCTTCCGCGCCTCGTCCTCGGGGCCACGTTCGTCGTCTTCGGCCTCGACGGTCTGGTGACGTACTACCGGGGCCAGGGCTTCCTGCCGATGCCCATGCCCACCCCGGCGGGCGGGAAGTTCATCGGCGCCCTGATCACCACCGGCTACTTCTGGCCGTTCCTCAAGTTCGCCGAACTGGCCTCCGGGCTCCTCGTCCTCTCGGGGCGCTTCACCGCGCTGGGACTCGTGGTCCTCGCGCCCATCACCCTGAACGTCTTCCTCTACGACGTCTTCCTGGACCCGTCCGGCCTGCCCCTGGGCGTCTTCGTCCTGGCCTTGCACCTGTGGCTGGCCTGGCGGCATCGGGACCGGTACGCCCCCCTCTTCCGTGCCTGACCGACCGATACGACGGGTCGCCAGCCTCGTTCCCTCCTGGACCGAGACGCTGCTCGAGGCCGGCGCCCCCGTCGTGGCCCGCACCCGCTTCTGTCTCCATCCCGCCGAGCGCGTTGCCGCGCTTCCGGTGCTCGGCGGGACCAAGCAGGCCGACCTCGAGCGGCTCCCCGAACTCGGCGCCGAGCTCCTCGTCCTCGACCGCGAGGAGAACCCGCGCGCCTTCGCCGAGGAGAGCCCGGTGCCGGTGGTCGCGACCCACGTCCGCGACGTCGCCGACCTGCCGGGCGAGCTGCGGAGACTGCGACAGGCGACCGGGGCGGCCGCGCTCGACGACATGGCGCAGCGCTGGGAGGCGGTGGTCACCGCACCGCCCGCGCCCCTTCCCGAAGCCCCCGACCGCCTGCCGGGGCTGGTCGAGTGGGTGACCCCGCCGGCGCGTCCGCTCGCCGACCATGCCCACGTCCACTACCTCATCTGGCGCGGGCCGTGGATGCGCATCGCGCCGGGCACCTTCATCGCGTCCATGCTCGAGCGGGTCGGGCTGGGCGACCGACTGGCGCCGGCGGCGACGCCCTACCCGGAGCTCGCCGCCGACGAGCTCGCCGCCCCCGACACCCTGCTCCTGGCCGCGACCGAACCCTTCCCCTTCCACCGTCCCCGCTGGCGCGCAGAGCTGGCCTCCCTCGGTGTTCCCGTCGCTCTGGTGGACGGCGAGCGCTACGGCTGGTTCGGTCTCCGCGCCCTCCGCTTCCTCGAGGACGCCCTCGCCGTCGCGCCGTGACCGCGCGCCCGCTCGTCCCCGCCCTCGGGGTGGTCCTCCTCGGCCTCGTCGCCTACCTGCCCGGGCTGGGGCGCCAGGAGTTCGTCGGCACCGAGGACCTGCGCCGCGAGCTCGCCCTGGAGACCGACGCCTCCGGCGACCACTGGCTCGTCCCGCAGCTTTGGGGACGGCCCCACCTGACCAAACCGCCGCTCCATCCCTGGGTGCTGGCCGGCGCCTTCCACGTGCTCGACCGTGACGACCCCTTCGCCGCGCGCCTGCCGAGCCTGTTCGCCCTCCTCGCCGCCGCCGGTCTCGCCGCCTGGGCCGCGGCCCGCGCCGCCGGGCCGCGCGCCGGGTGGATGGCCGGGGCGCTGGTGCTCCTCGCCCTGGGCGAGCTCAAGAACGGGGTCCAGGCCGAGACCGACCCACTCTTCGCCGCCACCGTCTTCGCGGCGCTCCTGGCCCTGGCCCCGCCGGGCCGCCCCCGTCCCGTCCTCGCCGGGCTGCTGTTCGGCGTCGCCGCCTGGCTCAAGGGCGGCGCGCTCCTGCCCTGGCTCGCCGGCGGACTGCTCGGCCCGCGTCTCCTCGGCGGGCCGGCCCCGGGTAGGCGCGCCTCGCTCGTCGTCCTCGGCCTCGCCGTTCCGATGGCCCTGGCCTGGCCGCTGTTCCTCGCGGTCACCGGCGCCGGCGCCGGCGGTCACGCCGACGAGTCGGACCTGCTCTGGGGCTGGACCGCCGCGCGGGCGGTGCGCACCCTGACCTTCCCCATCGCGCTCCTCCTCCTCACTGCGCCGGGCTCGCTCGCGCTGCTGCGTCGCCGCCCGGCGACGATGCCGCTGTCGCGCTGGGCCCTCGGGGTGGTCGCGCTCGCCTTCCTCCTCCTCCTGTTGCCGGCGGTGAAGTCCAGCCGCTACCTCCTGCCCGCCATCCCCCTGGTGGCGGTCGCTGCGGCGGTCGAGCTGGAGACCCGCGGAGGGGCGCGCCGCTTCGCGGTCTCGGTCGGACTGGGCTCCGCCGTCCTCGCCGCCGCCGCCCTCGCCCTCTTCCTGGACGAGACACCGACCGCGGGGCGTCTCGTGCTGGGCGCCGTGGTCGTGCTCGGTGCGTCGGCCCCGCTCCTGGCGCGCCGCCTGCCGGCGCTCGCCCTGCTGGCCCTGGTTCCGGCGGCGCGCGCCGTCGTCCCCTTTGCCTACGTGCCGGTGTGGGAGGCGCGCGGCCATTCCGTGCGCGAGGACGCCGAACGGCTGGCCGTCGCGCTCGCGCCCTACGAGCGCGTCGCCCTGCTCGGGGTCCAGACGCCGCGCCTGTTGTGGCGCACCGAGGCCGAGTTGCGTTGGTTCCCCGACCTCGAGCGCTTCGCCGCCGAGGCGCCGGACTGGCGCCCCGACGCCGTCCTCCTGTCCGAGCCCTGGGCCGAGGAACACGGCCGCCCCGAGGGTCTCCGCCCCGTCACCACCCTCACCATCGGCGGCCGCCCCCTCACGATCCTCGTCGCCCCTTGACGTCTCCCTGCGCGGCCGGGCCTCCGGAGTCCTTCGGTCACGCCCCGAGGCGGCCCTCCCAGCGCAGGCGCAGGAGTTCCGGGTCGGGACGCTTC
This sequence comes from Planctomycetota bacterium, assembly GCA_027020785.1. Classification (GTDB taxonomy): domain Bacteria; phylum Planctomycetota; class UBA1135; order UBA1135; family UBA1135; genus JALUVI01. Next base: position 14,388 of record JALUVI010000001.1, read on the forward strand.
CGCGGGTCCTTCGGCAGCCGGAGTGGTCGGCCGTGGTGGTCGAGGAGCTGGTGGACCGCCGCGGGGTCGCGACGACGGAGCGCGTCCGGCGCCAGGGCCGCGAACTTCGCGAGCCGTTCCTCGTCCACGTGGACCACGGCATCCGGATCGATGCGCAGGACGTCGGTGTCGAAGGCGCGGTGGTGGAGGGCACACAGGGCGAGTCCGTTGCGCACCTCGTTCGTGCCGCGCGGGTCGGCGTGGGGGACGACGTGGGCCGCATCCACCAGCGGGCGGGCGCGGAGCTCGCAGACCGTGCAGCGGTTGCGTTGCGCCGCCAGCACCTCCTTGCGGAATCCGGCCTGGCCAAGGCGCTGCTCGACGAGGCGCAACGCGGTCCGCTTCTCGTGCTCGGGAAGGGAGTGTGCCGCGTCGGCGACCAGCTCGGGTTCCGGTGGCAGGTCGGCCACCGACTCGGGGAGGGCCGACAGGAAGAAGGTGCGCGTGCGGTCGTCCCAGCCGTCCACGAACACCGGTGAGACCAGGAGGTACTCCGGGTCCGGCTTCGGCTTCACCTGGACCTGGTAGACGAAGGCGAGTCCGAGTTCCGATGCCCGCTTGACGCCGTCGTTCAGGTAGTCGCGCGGCGAGTAGTCGTAGCGGATGCTGGTCTGGTCCTGGGAGAGCTCGTCGTGGTAGGGGCTGGCCAGGGTGGTCAACAGGGTGAGCGGGAACTCGCCCTGCTTCGGCTTGTGGATGCCCTGGACCGAGTACAGCCGGACCCTCCCGCCGCGGAACGGGAACCCGGGCCACAACACCTTGGCCGGAACGGAGTCACCCCACACCCGCCGCAGCTCGGCGCAGTGCGCGAACGCCGCCTCGCGCAGCTCGAGCTCCTCCGCAGGGACCCCTTCCATGGGCCCATCCTGACAGACCACGGCGCCCGCGTCGAGCGGGCGGCTTCAGCCGGGCCGCGAGGAGGCTTGGGAAGCGTCCTTCCGGCGCCAGTAGTAGGGATAGTCCTTGGGGTCGCCGGGCCAGTCCACCAAGAAGCGTTGCTCGCGCAGCCATGCGACGTCGGCCTCCGTTGCCGGCCGCCAGTCCGGGTCCCGGGGCTCGCACGCTCGGGGAGGGCGAACCTGATGCACGTGCCGTGCGTCACATGCCCCGAACTCCTGGAAGTTGGCTTGGGCCTCGACCAGGGAGACGCGGTTGGCGCCACCCTCGTAGGTCGGGTCGGCGTACTGGATGCCGTCGTCCTCCCAGAAACAGACGTAGCAAAGGGAGAAGGAACCCGGGGGCTCGAAGAACGTCACGTGTCCACAGCAGGGGCAGGTGAACGTCGGTTCGTCGAGGTTCCTCGGGATCCGGTACGGGAATGCGGAGTGGGAGGATCGCCTGACCAGGCGGCGGATCGGGCGGACCACGAGCCGGGCCAGTGCGGCCCAGACGTTGCGCCCCGCCCCCCTTCCTCCGTCGTGACCTCGGGGCTCGTCCCCTGAATCCTTGGGGGTGATCGTCATCGGGCGAGCGGGCGGACGAAGAGGTTGGCGAACTCGGCGGGGGCGCCGAGCGGCGGGCGCAGTGCGAGCGGGCCCGCGGTCGGGGTCGGCGGCAGGGGGGCGGCGAGGTGGAGCTCCTCGCCGTCCAGCAGGACGCGGGTCCAGCGGCCGTCGCGGTGGGTCAGGCGCAGGCGGTGGAAGCCCTCCGCGGGGAGGCCCAGGCGGTCGAGCGGCACGACGACGGTGTCGTCCGGCGGCGCCGGAGCGTCGTCACCGACCGGCGGCTCGCCGGTGAGCCGGACGTCGAGGAGGAGCTCGAAGTCGTCGAAGCTGCGCTCGGTCACGAGCCAGGGCGCGCCCGCCGCGGCGACCAGCTTCCAGTCCTGCGGTCGCCAGGCCTCGGGGGGCGCGGACCGGAAGCCGCGCAGGTCGCGGCCCGAGTAGATCGAGCGGAAGCCCTCGTCCGCGGCGGCGCGCCGCTCCGGCGGCAGTGGTGCGTCGTCGGCCGGCAGGTCGCGGACCCAGAGGTTGCGGTAGCGCACCGGCGCCCCCTCGGACTCGAGGCACAGGAAGCCCTCGCGCGGGACCACGTCCCAGGCCTCGGTGACCGGCTGGCCGTTGACCCACAGTTGGATGCGGCCGTCCACCCCGACGATGCGGAAGTGGTTCCACTGCCCGGCCGGGAAGGCGCGGCGCTGGTGGGGGAGGCTTCGCATCCAGCCCGCCGGGTGCGGCCGGTCGGGCGTCAGGGTCGCGCCCCAGATGGCGAACACGTCGCCATGGCTGGTCCAGTTCTCGGTCTCCCAGCCCTCGATGACCTGGACCTCGACGCCGCGGGTGAACGGCACGCCGACCGCGGGCAGCGGGTCGGACCAGACGAAGAAACCGCCGTTGCCGCCGTGGGTCTCGTGGAGGTATTCGAACTCGACCACGAAGTCGCGGTGGCGCTCCGGCGAGCGCAGCACACCGGTCGGCCTGCCGTCGCAGCGGACGACGCCGTTCCAGGCGCTGAAGGTCTCGGGGGCGACGTTCACCGGCAGCCACTCGGCGAGGGAGTCGGGGGTGAGGAGCGGGCGCCACTCCGCCGCGGCGACGTCGTCGCTGCGGGGGACGACCTCGAGGGTGAGTCCGTCGGCGACCCAGTAGCCCTCGGCGCCGCGCGCGGGCAGCTCGAGCGTCACCCGCAGCCGCCGCGTCGCCGTCGGGGCCGCGACGCGCTGCGCGCGCAGCGCGAGCGCGTGCGGCGGGGCGTCCGGGTCGGCGATGGACTCGGAGCGGGCGAGCACGGCGCCGGCGTCGTCGAGGCACTCGACGACCAGACGGGCTTCTCCCGGCGCGTCGCCGACGCGGGCCGCGCCCCAGCCGTAGAGGACGTCGAGCGCTTCGCGTCGGAACCACGGGCGCAGCGGCAGGACGTCCACTTCCTGGACCACGTGGGCCGGTTCGGAGGTCGAGGCGTTCGCGAAGACGTTGCCGTCCGCGCCGACCAGCGGCTCGGGGAGGGCGCTCTCGGCGAGGAGGGTCATCGGGCCGGGGTCGTCCCAGGCGACGAGCGCGGCCTCGGGCGCGGTGGCGGCGGGGCCGGCCGCCTCGGGGTCGGGGAGACCGTCGAAGCCGCGGCGCAGGTCACCGCCGCCGTCCACCAGGAGTTCGGTGCGGAGCTCGGCGAAGGGCGGCCCCATCCAGGCCGCGCCGGGCCCGCGGCGCTCGAGCGGCCGACCGTCGGCGTCGAGCGGGTACGCCACGGGGCGCCCGTCGAGGCCGTCGAGGTCGAGGCCGAGGTGCCGGGCCACGATGGCGGCCACGTCGCAGAGCTGGGCGGCGGGGAAGGTGCGGCCGCGGACGACGCCGGGGCCGTTCACGATCAGCGGCGCGAACCGGCCGCCGTCGTGGGCGCGCAGCCCGGCGACCACGACGAGTCGGTCGTCGGGGAGCTCGGCGTCGGGCGTGGCGTCGTCCCGCGGCGGGCCGTCGAGCAGACGCGCCACCAGGGCGTCCAACCGGGCGGGGTCGTCGGTGTCGAGCACGACGACGAGCAGGCCGTCCCGCGCCCGAGCGCGGGCCCCGGAGACCAGGCCCTCGGGGTCGTCGGCGCCGAGCACTCCGAACGGGAACTCCATCCGTTTCGAGAACTCCCGGAACGCGTCCGGGTCGTCGGGCGCCGGCAGTTCCGGGAGCAGGGACGAGGGCATCGCGAGCTGGCTGGAGAGGCCGTGGGCGTGGGCCTGGGACAGGAGGTTGGGGACGCCGGCGAGTCGGCTCGGGTCCATCGGCCCCGCGACGAGTCCGTGGCGGTCGCGGTACACCCCGGTGAGCGCCGACGCCCAGCCGGCGGCGGGGGCGGCGAGGTCCTCGCCTCGGGTCCGCAGGCACCACGCCCCTTCGTCGGCGAGCGCACGCAGTCGCGGCATCGTCGCCGCGGGCACCCCGTCGGCGGGCCAGCGCGGCACGAGGACGACGAGCGCGCTGGGCGGTCGCTGGCGCGCGGCCTGCTGGGAGAGGGGCGGTGCCGGGGCCGCCGGGACGGGAGCGAGGACCAGGGCGAAGAGGGCGAGCATGCCCTCCGAAGGTATCACTCCGCGCCCGGTCGGGGAGCGGTGGTCAGCCTTCGGTACTCGGCCGGGTCCACGCCCAGCGCGGTGCGCAGCAGGCGGTCGAGGTCGTCGCCGCGGACCTCCACCTGGACCACCAGCTGGACGTGGGCGTGGCTCTCGCCCGGGCCGAGGCGGAGGGCGGGCGACGAGGTCTCGAGTTCGTAGAACGGCTCGGGCCCGCCGTGGACGTAGGCGTTCACGACGTCCCCCTCGGGGATGGGGGCCACGTCCCATCCCCAGTGCTCGACCAGGTAGGGCGCTGCGCGCTCGAGCGGGGCGAAGACGACGACGGTCAGGACGCCGGTGTCCGGGTCGTACGACCCGACCCGGTCCCGGGCGCGGCTGCGCAGGACGCCGGCCTTGCCGACGGCGCCGGCGTCGGCCTTCAGGACCGCGAAGTCGGGGCCGATGCGGAAGCGGTCGGGCGGCACCTCGCCGAAGTAGTCGGCGAGCACCGGCGGCGCGTCCTCGTAGCCCTCCGCCGGGTACGGCCGGAACGGGAGGACGGCCCAGGTGCGCTCGCCGGCGCGGAACATGCCGAGCATCCAGGCGCAGACCAGTCCGCCGTCCTCGGTCCAGGGTTCGTTGCCGACGTTGGTCACGGTGGTCGTGCTGCGCCATGCGGTCCACGGCAGGAGGAGGGCGCGTTCGTCACCGAGCGCGGCGGCGACCTCGGCGCGCGGCGGCGCCTCGACGGTGCGGCGCACCCGGGCGTCGAACCGGGTGCCGAGGGCGTTGGTGACCGCGAGCTCGCGCTCCATCACCACCCGTCGGTCGTCGCGGGCGGTCACGGCGAAGCCGCCGTGGTGCAGGTCCTCGGGTGTGCGCCAGTGCTCCCGGTCCTGGGGCGCGTCGGCGTCGAAGAACAGCGCCCAGGGACCGCCCTCCGGGCCGAGCCAGAAGCGCTCCACGCCGCCGTAGTTCGCGAACGCCGCGTCCGGATCGGGATGGGCGACCACCGGGCGATTCACGAAGCCGAGGCCGGGCCCGTCGAGCCGCGTCGCGCTGGTCATCACCCGGCCCTGGAGCTCGGGGCACACCAGCACCGCGCCGGTCCCGCTGCGCAACTCGTGGACCGTCGTGTGCTCGCGGAGGAAGGCGCGGTCGTCGTCGTAGCCGCGGGGAGCGTAGGGAGCGGCACAGGACACGGCGAGCGAGAGGGCGAAGACGGCGAAGGGCGCCCTGACGAGCATGCCGGCGATTCTAGGGCCCTGGCACGGAAACTGGGTTCGCAGAGTGTTCCGGCCTGGGGCAGGGGGGCAGCGCGTTCCGCAACTACCACCCGCAGACGCACCCCTCCCGCTGCGAGGCCTTCCCGGCCTCGCTCGGGGCGGACCGGCGTCCCTCGAGGCTCCGCCCCGGCCCCGGAGGCGCCGATCCTGCGTTGCGCCACCAGGGAAGACGCATCGGAACGGCCCTGGTCACAACTTTCCACGGCCAGCACATCCTGGATGGCCAGTTTCCGCGGTGGGGGGTCAGTCCGTGTGACAGGAGCCCCCTCCTCCCGGTTCGCGGCGGAAGCGCGGGAGGACCCAGAGGCGGGTGGCGTGGAACAGGAGCAGGAAGCCGAGGACGGCGCCGGCGAGGATGGCGAAGGCGCCGTGGTGCTCGTGCAGGGCGTCGGCGGCGACGTGGGTGGTCGGGGTCAGCCCCAGCCAGGGATAGACGGCGTCGGCGAGGAAGCCGAAGGCGAGGGAGCACACGGCCAGGCCGCCGACGTAGAGCGCGGCGGAGCGCGTGCCGAACAGGCCGCGCACCGTGATCAGGGTGCTGAAGTTCGTGGCCGGGCCGGCGAGCAGGAACACCAGCGTCGCGCCCGGCGACAGGCCCTTGGCCAGGAAGGCGGCGGCGAGCGGTGTGCTCGCCGAGGCGCAGATGTAGATGGGCAGGCCGGCGACCAGCATGAGCAGCATCGCGGCGAAACCGGAGGGGAACACGCTGCCGAAGAAGTCGTCGGGCAGGAGGACGGTGACCAGCGCGGACAGTGCGAAGCCGAGCAGGAACCAGCCGGTGACGTCGGCGAGGAGGCTGCCGTAGCCGTAGGCGAGGCCGCGGAGGACGCGGCGGGGGAACGAGGCACGCGGGTCGGCCGACGCGCAGGACGAGGGGGCTTCGGCGTCGGCGGCATGGCAGGCGGCTGCGGTGCCGCCGGAGGCGTCCTCCGTGGAAGGAGGATCGTCCGCGTCCCGCGTCGCGGCACAGCAGGCGCCGCCCCCCGCGGCTCCGCCCGCGCCCGCCGCTCCGTCGTCGCCCACGTCCGGGCCGGAGCCGCCGAAGCGGCCGACGGCCAGTCC
>JALUVI010000002.1 GCA_027020785.1 Planctomycetota bacterium
GGAGTTCGTGCTCATCGACGACCCCGAGACGGTCAATGCCTGGGCGCTGCCCGGCGGCAAGTGCGCGGTGTACACCGGCCTGCTACCGGTAGCCCAGACCGAAGACGCCCTGGCTGCGGTGGTCGGCCACGAGGTCGGACACGTCATCGCGCATCACGGCGCCGAGCGCATGAGCCAGGGGCTCGCGCTCCAACTCGGCATGATCGGCGCCAACTACGGCCTGCGCAACATGGACCCGGGCAAGCGGTCCACGGCCATGGCCGCCCTCGGCCTCGGCGCCACCGTCGGAGTGATGCTGCCGTTCTCGCGGACCCAGGAATCCGAGGCCGACGAGATCGGGCTCTACCTCGCCGCCGATGCGGGGTACGACCCGCGCGCCGCCATCGGGTTGTGGGAACGGATGTCCGAGATGGGCGGAGCGAAGCCGCCGGAGTTCCTGTCCACCCACCCGAGCGACGAGACCCGCATCCGCCACCTCGAGTCCATCATGCCCGAGGCCCTGCGGCTCTACGAGGCCGCGCAGGAGCGCCGTCGCGAGTTCCGCCAACGGAACCGCTGACCATGCCGGTCGGGGTGGACGTCGGCGGCACCGCCGTCAAGTTCGGGCGGGTCGCCGATGGCGGGGTCGCCGCCCGCACCCGACGTCCGGCGCCGCACGACTACGCGGGACTCCTCGACGCGATCCGCGACGGAATCGTCGAGCTCGGCGGCCCCGACGGCGCCGCGGTGGGCGTCGCCGTCCCCGGCGTGGTCGCGCCCGATCGCCGCCGCGTCCTCGACGCGCCGAACCTCCCCTTCCTCGCCGGCCGCCCGCTCGCCGCCGACCTCGAGCGCGCTCTCGGGACGGCGGTCGTCCTCGAGAACGACGCCACCGCCGCAGCCCAGGGCGAGCTGTGGCTCGGCGGCGGCCGCGGCCACCGCGACTTCCTTCTCGCCACCCTCGGCACCGGAGTCGGCGGGGGGCTGGTGCTGGCCGGGCGGCCATGGCGCGGCCCCGGCGGCATGGCCGGCGAGTTCGGTCACCTCCCCGTGGGCCACGGACGCCCGTGTCGCTGCGGCGCGATCGGATGCCTGGAGGCCATCGCGAGCGCCGCCGCCATGGAGCGCCTCGGCCGCGAAGAGCTCGGCGAGTCGCTTCCCCTGCCCGAGCTCGCCGCGCGCGCCCGCGCCGACGACCAGGCCGCCCGCCGCGTCTTCGCCGTCGCCGGCCGCGCCCTCGGCGAGGCCTTCGCCCAGGTCGCGCTCCTCCTCGACCTCCGCGTCCTCCTCGTCGGCGGCGGCGGCGCCCCGGTGCTCGACCTGCTCGCGCCGCACGCGCTGGAACGCCTCGGCGAGCGCGCCTTCGGCCGCACCCCCGACGACTTCGTCCTGGCCCCGGCCGAGCTCGGCAACGACGCCGGCCTCGCCGGCGCCGCCCTGCTCGCTGCCGGAGTCAACGGCGAGGCCCGCGGGTGAGGAAACGGTCCGGGGCGTCCACCAGGACCGAACGCCGGAAGTCCTCCGGGAACGGCAACGCCCAGAAGGTCTCGACGTTGCGGCGCAGGTCGCGCACCCCGGGGCTCGGCCAGTCGGTGCCCCACAGCACCTTGCCGGCGAGCATCGGCAGGCGCGGCAGACGCTCCGGCAGTTGCCGCGGCGGGATGCCGGAGAGGTCGAGGTACACGTTCGGGTGGCGCCGCGCCACGAAGAAGGCGTGTTCGTACCACAGCGGCCGACCGCAATGCGCCAGCACGATGCGCAACTCGGGAAAGTCCACCGCCACGTCGTCGGCGTGCATCGGGTCGCCGAGTCGAGAGCGCGCCCCGGGGAAGATGCTGGTCCCGGTGTGGACCATCACCGGCACGTCGCGCTCCTCGCAGGCGGCATAGACCTCGCGAAGCGCCGGTAGCGTACCGTCCAGGTAGGCGTTGGCGGCGAAGCCCTGGTGCGGCGGATGCACCTTGATGCCGTCGAGCCGCAACTCGTCGAGCAGCCGCACCATCTCGCTGCGGACGTCCGGAGTCACGCCGGGATGGATGCCGCCCCAGGCGAAGAAGGTCTCGGGGTCGTGGTCGCGGTAGCGCGCCACCCAGTCGTTGCAGCTCGGCCCGAAGCCCATCGTGTCGGGCGCCACGTAGTTGACCAGCCCGACCCTCCGGATGCCGTGCTCGCGCAGGTGCGCCGCGAACGCCGCCGGTTCGCGCTGGAACCGCAGCAACCGCTGGACGTCGTCCATGTCGCCCTCCAACGTGCTCCGCGCCGAGGACGAGATCTGTTCCCACGGCTGCACGTGGACGTGCACGTCCACCACGTCGCGCGGCGCATCCATGGCCGGGGATGCTACCCGCGCCCCGCTAGCCTGGGGGCATGGCCGACCCCGTCCTCGTCCCCCACGACGACCGCTTCGACCCCGGCATGCCGCCGGAGGAGGCGGCGCGGCGGTTCTTCGAGGTGATGCGCAAGCGCCGCAGCGTGCGCTCGTTCTCGGACCGTCCGGTGTCGCGCGAGACCGTCGAGTGGGTGGTGCGCGCCGCCACCACCGCCCCGAGCGGCGCCAACAAGCAGCCGTGGCGTTTCGTCGCCGTCGGCGACCCGGAGACCAAACGCCGCATCCGCCTCGCCGCCGAGGAGGAAGAGCGGCGGCTCTACGGGGGACGCGCCTCGGAGGAGTGGCTGGCCGACCTCGAGACGCTCGGCACCGGCCCCGACAAACCCTACCTGGAGGTCGCGCCTTGGCTGGTCGTCGTCTTCCGCCTCACCCATGACGACGACGGCGGCAAAGTGTACTACTCGCAGGAGTCGGTCGGCCTCGCCGTCGGGCTGCTCCTCGCCGCCGCCCACCACGCCGGGCTGGCGACGCTGGTCCACACCCCGAGCCCGATGGGTTTCCTGCGCGAGCTGCTGGGGCGTCCCGGACACGAGAAACCGTGGGCGCTGATCCCGCTCGGCTGGCCCAGCGACGATTGCACCGTGCCCGCCGAAGCGCTCACCCGCCGGCCGCTCGAGCGGACCCTGGTCTGGCACGCGCCGCCGTCGGGCGAAGCCTAGAACAGCTTCGCGACCGGGCGCGGCTTGTAGCCGGGGAAGAACCCCTTCGGCAGGTCGAAGCCGAGGACGTTCTCGAGCACCGCGGCCTGGACGTCGCGGAAGTCGGTGGTCACCGGCAGGTCGCGGCCCTGGTAGAGGGCCGACGACGCGAGCCCGCGCCAGTCGCCGTGGATGCGGCCGCCCCTCACGCCGCCTCCGATGACGACCATCGCGCCGCCGTGGCCGTGGTCGGTGCCGTCGTTGCCGTTCTCGCGCACGGTGCGCCCGAACTCGCTCATCAGGACGATGGTGGTGCGCTCCATCCGCGGACCGAGCGCGCGGCAGAAGGCGGCGATGGCGGGGCCGAGGTCGCCCAGCCGGTCGGCCATGCGGCCGTCGGTCGCCCCCTCGTTGGTGTGGTCGTCCCAGCCGCCGTAGTCGAGGCCGACCACCTCGAGCCCGGCGTCGGCCTGGATGACCTTGGCGATCATCTCCATGCGCCGGCCGAAGCGGCTGTTCGGGAACGCCGACGCCGACTCGGCGACCGTGCGCTCGCGGTCACGACGCCGTTCACGCGCCGAGCGGCGACCGCCGCGGTCGCCCTTGCCGACGATCTCCTGGAAGCGGCGCAGGGTCTCGATGGTCATCCGTCCCGACTCGACCACCCCGGTGTCGTCGTCGTCGCGCGGACCGGCCATGGACGGACCCTCCATCAGGTCGCTGCCGTCGCCGTAGAAGTCGTCGAAGAGGTCGAGCGTCTTGCCGGCCCGCCTGCGGTCGAGGTTCTGCGGCACGGCGAGCACGGGGTAGTCGCCGCGCAACGAGCGCGGCAGCAGCTCCTGCATCGCCAGCGCCCGGAACTCGCTCGCGTCGGCGGTCGCGGTCGCCGTCAGGTAGCGGTTCAGCCACCCCTGGCGGACGGTGCGGTCACCCGGCGCCGCGAACTCCATCCAATCCTGCGCGTCGAAGTGGCTGCGGGTGGGATGGGGCGACCCCGCGCAGACCACCGGCGCCAGCAGCCCTTCGTCCCAGAGCTCCTTCCACGAAGCCAACGCCGGGTGCAGGGCGAAGACGTCGTCGAGCGGCACCAGGCCGTCCTCCTCGGTCATCGCCAGGGTCGGCCGCGCCGCGTGGTAGTCGTCGTCGCCGTAAGGCACGAACACGTTGAGCGGGTCGGCGCCGCCCCGCAGGAAGATGCTGACCAGGGTCTTGTTCCCGGCGCCGCCACCGGTCGCGGCGAAGGCGCGCCGCGCCAGGGCCCCCGGGGCCGCGGCCGCAGCCGCGAACAGGGCGCCGGCCTTCAGGAAGTCACGTCGGGTCGGAGGATGGGTCATCGGTTCACTGCTTCTGGAACTCGGGCGAGCCGAGCACGACGGCGAGGAGCTTGGGGCCGAGCACGTAGAGGTCGGGGCGCTTCGTCTTCTCGAGGTATTGGGTGGTCAGGGTCGCCAACGCCGCACGGGTCCGCTCGCCGGCGCCCTCCGGCAGCAGCAGCCGCACCAGGTGGTGCTGCCAGGTGACGGGATCCGCGTCGGCGGGAATGCGATCCCAGAACGAGTCGGGAATGCGCACGCCGGGGATGCGCCCTTCGCAGAGGTCCACCGCGAACTGCCAGCGCAACGCCATCACGCCGGGGTCGAGCCAGGCGTCGGCGGTGTCGTAGTAACCGGTCGGGTCGTCGCAGGCATGGAGCGGCTGGCCCATCTCTTCCAGCTGCCGCATCAGGGCGCGGGCGTCCTCGACGTCGGCGTCGGTGGCGCGCAACGCACTGACCACGAACTCGAACGGCGTCTTGAACTTGGTCTGGAAGTGGGCCGGCGACCAGAACTCGTCGCTGTGGACGATGGTCGCCACCATGTCGGGGATGGATCCGTCGGTCTTGCGATAGACCTTGGCGACCTCACGCACCAACGACTCCGGCGGGTCGTCGTCCACCAGGTAGCGCACCAG
>JALUVI010000003.1 GCA_027020785.1 Planctomycetota bacterium
CGGCACCAGCTCACCAGGGCCGCCCTTCGGGGCGGCCCTGTTCCCTTTTCGGCCCGCCATCCCCGCCCCCAAGCGCCCATGGCGGGCCGGGGGGCGTGGTGCGCCTAGAATCTCCCCGATGGAAGCCGCGTCCCGTTCCGTCGCCCCCGACGAGGTCGCCCGTCGGCTCGCCGCGCTGCGGCGGCTGGTGGGCAGCACCCCCTTGGCGAGCATCCGCTGCCGCTTCCGCGGTCGCGAACACACCGTCCACGCCAAGCTCGAGGCGGCGAACTTCACCGGCAGCATCAAGGACCGGATGGCGCTCCACATCCTCGAGGACGCCTACGCCCGGGGGCGCATCCGCCCCGGCGACGTCATCGTCGAGGCCACCAGCGGCAACACCGGTATCGCCTTCGCCGGCCTGGGGCGAGCTCTCGGGCATCCGGTGCGCATCCACATGCCGGATTGGATGAGCCGTGAGCGGGTGCTCATCATCCAGTGCATGGGGGCGGCGGTGATCCCCGTCTCGGCCGAAGAGGGCGGCTTCCTGGGGAGCATCGCCCAGGCCGAGGCCTTCGCCGCCGAGCGCGACGACGTGTTCCTGCCCGAGCAGTTCTCGAACGAGGCCAACGTCGAGGCCCACCGCACGACCACGGGGCCGGAGCTGTTGGCCCAACTGCGTTCCGTCGGGTTGGAGCCGACCGGCTTCGTCGCCGGTGTCGGCACCGGCGGCACCGTCATGGGAGTGGGGCGCTTCCTGCGCGAATGCGCCCCGGGCGCCGCCGTCCACCCCCTCGAACCGTCCGACTCGCCGACCCTGTCCACCGGCCACAAGGTCGGCAGCCACCGTATCCAGGGCATCAGCGACGAGTTCGTCCCGCCCATCGTGGACCTGGACGAGCTCGACGAGGTGGTCGCGGTCCGCGACGGCGACGCCATCCGGATGGCGCAGAAGCTGGCCCGCGACCTCGGTTTCGCGGTCGGCATCTCGAGCGGCGCCAACTTCCTCGGTGCGCTCCTGGTGGCCGATGCGCAGGGGGCCGACGCGGTGGTCGCCACCGTGTTCGCCGACTGCAGCAAGAAGTACCTGTCCACCGACTACGTCAGCGAGGAGCCGGTCTTCGACGGCGACCTCGAGCCCGAGGTCGAGCTGCTCGGTTTCGAGACCGTGCCCGTCCCGAACGCCGCCGGCCGAGCGGTCTGACCGTGCCCAAGCCGCCGCTCCGCCTCCAGACGACCACGCTTTGGGAGTACCCCTCGCAGCACTACGAGGAGGGGAAGCACGGCAGCAAGGACTACCGCGGCGCCACCCCGAGCTGGGTGGTCTGGAACCTGCTCCAGCGCTACACCCGCCCCAAGGACCTGGTGGTGGACCCGATGGCGGGCAGCGGGACCACCCTCGACGTGGCCCGCGAGCTCGGTCGCCGCGCCCTCGGCTACGACGTGGCGCCGGTGCGCGACGACGTGTTCCGTGCCGACGCGCGCAAACTGCCGCTCGAGGACGAGAAGGCGGCGTTCGTCTTCCTCGATCCGCCCTACGGCGACAATCTGCGCTACAGCGGCCGCCCCGATTGCATCGGCGAACTCGCGGCCGAGGGGCCGGACTACTTCCCGGCGATGGACGCGGTCTTCGCCGAGGTCGAGCGCATCCTGCGCCCGGGGCGCCACCTCGCGGTCTATTGCTGCGACGTGTGGAAGCGCAAGGCCTTCGTCCCCATCGGGGCCCGGCTCTCCGAACTCCTGTCACGCCGGTTCGAGCCGGTGGACCACGTCGCCGTCGTGCGCCACAACCGCACCCTGAAGCAGGGGAACTACCACAAGGCCGCCGAGGAGACCAACTTCTTCCTGCGCGGGTTCAACCACCTCCTGATCTTCCGCAAGCCGGAGCGCGCTGCCGAGACGGCGGGCTCGAAGCGCAAGCCGACGCGGCGCAGCCGGAAGGACGAGACGGCCCGCGGTCCGAGGACCACGGGCCGTCGTCGGCCGAAGCGGAAGGGCTCCTAGAAGCCGCCCATTCCGCCCATGTCGCCCATGCCGCCGCCGGCGGGCGCCTTCGGCTCGGGCTGCGGGATCTCCGACACCACCGCCTCGGTGGTGAGGAGCAGCGTCGAGACCGAAGCGGCGTTCTGCAGGGCGGTGCGCACGACCTTGGTCGGGTCGATCACGCCCATCTCGAGCAGGTCGCCGTACTCGCCGGTGGCCGCGTTGTAGCCGTAGCTGAACTTCTTGGCGCTGCGCACGCGGTCCACCACGATGGAGCCGTCCTCGCCGGCGTTCTCGGCGATCTGGCGGATCGGCGCTTCGAGCGCACGCAGGATGATCTCGGCGCCGTAGAAGGCGTCCTCGTCGAGGTCCAGCTTGTGGATCGCGTCCTGCGAGCGCAGCAGGGCCACGCCGCCGCCGGGCAGCACGCCCTCCTCGACCGCCGCCCGCACCGAGTGCAGGGCGTCTTCGGCCCGCGCCATCTTCTCCTTCATCTCGGCCTCGGTGGCCGCGCCGATCTTGACGACGGCGACGCCGCCGGACAGCTTGGCCAGGCGCTCCTCGAGCTTCTCACGGTCGTAGTCGCTCTTGGTGCGCTCGATCTCGGCGCGGATCTGCTCCATGCGCGCCTTGATCTTCTGCTTGGCGCCGGCGCCTTCGATGATGGTGGTGGCGTCCTTGGTGACGACCACGCGCTTGGCGCGGCCGAGCTGCTCCAGGGTCACGCCTTCCAGGGTCAGGCCGAGGTCCTCCATGATGGCGGTGCCGCCGGTCAGGATGGCGATGTCCTCGAGCATGGCCTTGCGGCGGTCGCCGAAGCCCGGAGCCTTGACGGCGCACGACTTGAAGATGCCGCGCAGCTTGTTGACCACCAGGGTCGCCAGGGCCTCGCCCTCGACGTCTTCGGCGATGATCAGCAGCGGCTTGTTCGAGCGAGCGACCTGCTCGAGCACCGGCAGGAGGTCACGCACGTTCGAGATCTTCTTCTCGAAGATCAGGACGTACGGGTCCTCGAGCACGCATTCCATGGTCTCGGGGTCGGTCGCGAAGTGCGGCGACAGGTAGCCCTTGTCGAACTGCATGCCCTCGACCAGGTCGATCTCGGTCTCGAGCGAGCGACCCTCCTCCAGGGTGATCACGCCGTCCTTGCCGACCTTCTCGAAGGCCTCGGCCAGCTTCTTGCCGATCTCGGGGTCGTTGTTGCTGGCGATGGTCGCGATCTGCTCGATCTGCTCGTTGCTCTTGATCTTCGTGGACTTGCTCTTCAGGAAGTCCACCACCGCGTCCACCGCGGCCTCGATGCCCTGCTTCAGGCGGACGGCGTTGGCCCCGGCGGCCACGTTGCGCAGGCCCTCGTCGAAGATGGCCTCGGCGAGCACGGTGGCGGTGGTGGTGCCGTCACCGGCGACGTCGCTGGTCTTGGACGAGACCTGGCGCACCAGCTGGGCGCCGATGTTCTCGTTCTTGTCCTCGAGCTCGATCTCCTTGGCGACCGAGACGCCGTCCTTGGTGACGGTCGGGGTGCCGAAGGACTTCTCGATGATGACGTTGCGCCCGCGCGGCCCCAGGGTGACCTTCACCGCCGCGGCGAGCTTCTTGACGCCGGCGCGAATGCGCTCGCGGGCGTCCTGGTCGAAAGTGATCTTCTTCGCGGTCATGATTCTGTTCCGATTCTTTGGCGTCGTGGGGTGGGGGTCAGCCCAGGATGCCGAGGACGTCGTCCTCGGACATGATCAGGTACTCCTCGCCGTTCCATTCGACGTCGGTGCCGGCGTAGGAAGTGAAGAGCACGCGATCGCCCTCCTTCACGGCGAAGGGCTTGCGCTCACCGTTCTCGAGGAGCTTGCCCTCGCCGAGCGCGACGACGACGCCTTCGGCGGGCTTCTCCTTGGCGGAGTCGGGCAGGACGATGCCGCCCGCGGTGGTCTCGGCCGCCTCGACGCGGCGCACGAGGATCTTGTCCCCGAGGGGACGGATGGCGACTTTCTTGGCGGTCTTGGCCATGTGGGTCAGGTCTGGTCGGTGTCAGGCAGGGTTGTGTGGAGGGGGAAGGATGGGTGCGGTCCCGAGCGCGCCGGTCAGGCCGGCGGCCTCGGGAGCCGCGACTGGAGCTCGTCCAGCACGAGGTCAAGGAGCCCGGGCACGATCGGCTTGCGCAGCAGGGTCAGGGCGCCCAGCGACATCGCCCGCTTCTCGATGTCCGGCCCGGGATGGCCGGTTACCAGCACGCTGGGCAGGGCCCGGCCGCGGGCGCGGAGCTGCTCGAGGACGTCGAATCCGGAGAGATCGGGCATGTGGACGTCCAGCAGCGACAGGTCGAAGGGGCCGCCCTCGAGCACCAGCCGCAGGGCGTCGCCGCCGCAGGCCGCGACCTCGACCCGATGCCGCCGCTGCTCCAGGAGGCCTGCGAGGGCTTCCCGGGCGTCGGGCTGGTCGTCGGCGACGAGGATGCGGAAGGGCATGGTTCGGGGCTCCGGCCCCTTCCAGCAACCCCCGTGCCAGGGATGGGCTGCCTGAACGGCAGGGAGAGCCGCCCCGGGTCAGCCGCGTCCGCCGGATCGCCGGGGGCCGCCGCGGCCGCCGCCGGGGTCCTCCTCCGCGCGCCGCCGCCCCTCTTCGCGGACCTCTTCGTCGGTCCAGGCCTCCAGCATGCGCTCCAGGGCGAGGAGGTCCAGGCCGCCCCCACAGAGGGGGCACTTGCTGCCGCCCTCGGCGGCCTCCACCGCCTCGGCGTACAGCGCCAGGCGGTAGCCGCAGTGCGAGCACCGCATCGAACGGGGGTCGTCGCTCATCCTCCCTCGGCCCCGGGGAAGGGCTCGGCCCCCTCCCGCATCCTGATGTAGCGCAGCAGCGGCACCAGCAACAGGGCGTGCACCATTTCGCCCCGTTCGACCAACCGCGCCAGTTCGGAAGCGGGGCGCAGCTCGCACTCGATCCACTCGTCGTCGTCCCATGCGGGTTCCGCGACCCGGCGCGCACCGGTGACGAG
>JALUVI010000004.1 GCA_027020785.1 Planctomycetota bacterium
AGTCAGGGGCGGGTCTACGTCGGTGGCAGGCCGGCGAATGGCACCCTCACCGAAATCTATGAGATCGACCCTGCCACCGGCCGTAAGACCTTCGTCTGCCAGACCGATGTCCTCTCCATTACCGCATTGGCTTTTGGTCCGGGCGACGTCCTCTATGCCATTACCAAAGACTCCTTCTCTGGATTGGAGTCCAGGAAGCTCAGTACCGTCGATCTCGGAACCGGCCATACGACCCTCGTTGGCGACACGGGCTTGTTGTTCTTGGACGCGATGGAGTGGTACGACGGGCGGGTGTGGATCTGGGATAGCGCTTTCGGCCTGATGACCCTGGACCCGCAGACGGCGCAGCCGACCGATGTGAACCCCAGCTTCGTGGGCCCTCCCATCGCCGCCAACATGGCCTTCCGTCCGGATGGGACCATCTACCTTCAGGAGGAGATGTTGATGGTGGTGGACCCGAAGACCGGGATCCCGGGATACGTGGGGTATGCGCAGTGGCGCGGCCTCATGGGCGCCATCGAGTGGCTGGACGGCCCGAACCCCGCCCCGCCCGCGCTGGGCGTGCGCGGCCGCCGTGGTGACCTGATGAGCGCGCACGCCACGGGGATGACGCCCTACGGCAAGGTCCTCTTCGCCTACTCCATCGGCGCGGGCGGCCCGACGGTGATTCCACCAGGCCGCCCCTGCGCAGGGACGCTGCTCGAGCTCCGCAATCCCCCGACCCTGGCCTTCCTGACGCTGGCCGACTTCCAGGGCCGCGCCCACACCCCGACCCGCCTCTCGCCGTGGTTTCACAAGGGCCGCGTCCACCTCCAGGCGCTGGACCTGACCACCTGCCGCACCACCAATCCCCTCCAGGTCATGTACTGACCGGCCCTTCGGGGTGGGAGGGCGCGAACGGCCCCAAGATGTGGCTCCCGAACGGCGTTCGCAGGCGGAATGCCCGGCGCCGCTTTGATTCCCGCGGGACCTCCCCCTAGGATGGGGCCGACCTTGGGACGCAAGTCGAGCAGGAAGGGTGGGCGTTCGCGCTCTCGGCGCACCAGCGGGCTCGCCGAGCAGGCGGGTTACGTCGGCGCCGGCTTGCACGCGCTCCTGGGCGCAGTGGGAGCCGCGGTCCAGGCGGTCGGCCGTGCCTTGGCCTGGGCGTCCTCCCGCCTCTGGGCGCTGCTCGTCGGCGAGCGCGCTCGGCAACCCTTCGGCGTCGCCCTGACCGCCTTCTCGCTGTTCACCCTGGTCGCGCTCTTCGACTACCGGCAGGGCGAGGGGAACGTCTGCGGTCTGGTCGGCCGCAACCTCGCCGAGTGGCTCGTCGTCTTCCTCGGACTCGGCGCCTTCGTCTTGCCCGCATTCGGAGCCTTTTGGGGGCTGGCTCGCATCTTCCGCGAGCGCGGCGAAGGAGACGGACTGCCCAAGTTCGTCGGCACCCTGCTCCTGGCCGGCTGCGTGGCGCTCATCGGCCAGGCCGTGGGCGACCCCCTTCCGACCAATTCATTTCCCGAAGGGCACGGCGGCGTCCTGGGCCGTACGGTGCTCCCGCCCCTGACCGAAGCGCTGGGGCCGGTCGGCCTGACCCTGCTGCTCGCGGCGCTGACCCTGGTCAGCCTCCTCCTCGCGACCGAGTGGGCCTTCGTGCCCTTGGTGCGCGACCTCCTGCGCCGCAGCGCGGCCCCGTTCCGCCAGCAGGAACTTCCCCTCGAAGCCGAGAAGGAGCCCAAGCCCCCGGGGGCGCTGCGCCGCGTCTGGCGTCGCATCGTGGCGTGGGTTCACGACCTGGTCCGTCCCTACGAGGTGGAAGGCGCGGAGGGGCCTGCCGCCGCTGCAGCCGAAGGAGGCGACGGGCCGAGGCTACGTCGCCTGACCCTGCACGGCCAGCCCATCGAGGAAGCGGAAGCCGAAACGGCCGACGGCGACGGCGACGGTGGGGCCGGCGAGGACGAGGAGGGTTGGGAGGACGAGGAATACGCCGAAGAGGAGGAATACGAGGAGGAAGGGTACGAGGACGACGACGAGGCGTACGAGGACGAAGAGGAAGAGGAAGACGAGGGCGACGAGGTCCTCGACCTGCCGCCCATCGGCATCGAGCCCGAGCCGCGCGGGGCTGCGGTGCCGAACGAGGAAGCCGCACCCCGCCGTCGCAGGCAGCGCAAGCCCCGCCTGGACTCGTTGCCGCCGGCGAGCATCCTGGTCGCCGGCAAGCGGCGCAGTCACGAGGACCAGCGCGAGGAGATCAACCGCCTCGGCGCCAAGCTGCAATCGGCGTTCGACGCCTTCGGCCTGCAGGCCGAGGTCATCGGCGCCGAGCGGGGGCCGACCCTGACCATGTTCGAGGTGCAGCTCGGGACCGGCGTCTCGGTGCGCCGGCTCAAGAACCAGATCGACGACCTCGGAGTCGCACTGGGCACCCATGGGGTGCGCATCGTGCACCCCCTGCCGGGGCGGTCCACCGTCGGGGTGGAGGTCCCGAACCTCGAGCGCGACCCGGTCCGGCTCAAGGAGGTCTACGAAGAGGTGGATCTGTCGTGGGAGTCCAAACGCGTGCCGATGGTGCTCGGGCGCGACACGCTGGGACGCCCCGCGGCCGAGGACCTCGCGGTGATGCCGCACATGCTCATCGCCGGCGCCACGGGCTCGGGCAAGTCGGTGTGCCTGAACTCCATCCTGGTCACGATGCTGCTGACGCGCACGCCGGACCAGGTGCGGATGGTGCTCATCGACCCCAAGCAGGTCGAACTCCAGGTGTACTCGGACATCCCGCACCTGCTGTGCCCGGTCGTCACCGACATGAAGCGGGCTCCGTTCGTCCTCGAGTGGGCGGTGCGGCAGATGGAGGACCGGCTCCACATGTTCAAACTGGCCGGCGTGCGCAACGTCGCCGACTACAACGAGCTCGGCGAGCGCAAGCTGAAGGAGGTCCTGGGCGACCTCTACGACGCCGAGGAGTTCCCGGACACCCTGCCGTACTACGTCATCGTCATCGACGAGCTGGCCGACCTGATGATGACCAGTCGCAAGGAAGTCGAGACCGCCATCGCGCGGCTGGCAGCCAAGGCGCGGGCGGCCGGCATCCACCTCATCGTGGCGACGCAGCGGCCGAGCACCGACGTCGTCACCGGGCTCATCAAGACCAACCTCCCGGTGCGGATGGCGTTCCGGGTGACGAGCGGTATCGACAGCCGCGTCATCCTCGACGAAGGCGGCGCCGAGTCGCTGCTCGGGAACGGCGACTTCCTCTACCGGCCTCCGGGCGCGGCCGGACTGGTGCGGGGCCAGGGCGCCTTCGTCTCGACCAAGGAGGTGCGCGAGGTCTGCGACCACCTGCGCAAGCACGGAAAGCCCGAGTTCCTCGAGGACCTGGTCCAGGAGAAAGGCGGCACCGCCGGCGCCGGCGCCGTGGACGACCCGCTGTTCGACGACGCGGTGCGCGTCATCCTGCAGAGCGGACGCGGCTCGGCCAGCCTCATCCAGCGTGCTTTGTCGGTGGGCTACACGCGGGCGTCCCGGCTCATCGATCTGATGACCGAACAGGGTGTGCTCGGCCCGTTCGTGGGCTCCAAGGCGCGCGAGGTGCTGATCACGCTCGAGGAGTGGGAGGAGCGCCAGAAGGAGAAGCTCGGCGCGTAGAATCACCGCCTCGGGAGTGCGACGCGGCCCCGTCCGTCGCCCGCCCGGCCCTCCGCCATGACCACCGTCAGCCCGACGCGGGACGTGCGCGTCGCCCTGGTCCACCTCGGCTGCGCCCGCAACCTCATCGACTCCGAGACCATCCTGGGAAGGCTCGGAGCCGAGGGTTATGCCTTGGTCGGCGACGTGGACGAGGCCGACGTCGCCGTCCTCAACACCTGCAGCTTCCTCGGCGAGGCCCGCGACGAATCCGAGGGTGCGCTCGCCGAGCTGCTCGAGCGCAAGCGCGCAGGGCGGTTGCGCGCCGTGGTCGTCGCCGGCTGCCTGCCGCAGAAGTTCCTTCCCGAGGTGTCGGCGCGCTTCCCCGAGGTGGACGCCTTCCTCGGCCTGTCCGACTACTCCGGCATCGCCCGCGTGGTCGAGGACGTCCTCAAGGGTCGCAAGGTCGTCGAGGTCGCGCCCGAGGGCGTGGCGCGACCGCGGGGCGAGTTCCACCGCCTGCTGCAGACACCGCGGAGCCATGCCTACCTACGGCCGAGCCACGGCTGCGACCACCGGTGCGCGTTCTGCATCATCCCGAGCATCCGCGGGAGGCAGCGGAGCAAGCCGGTGGCCGAAGTCGTGGCCGAGACCGAGGCCCTGGTCGCGCAAGGCGTGGCCGAAGTGGTGCTCGTCGCCGAGGACACCACGGGATACGGGACCGACCTCGGCCCCGGCGGCCCGCGCCTGCCGGACCTGGTCGCTGCGCTGGCGCAGGTCCCGGAGCTGCGCCGCCTGCGCGTGATGTATGCCTATCCGAACGCATTCCCGTGGCAGCTCTGCGAGGTCATGCGTGAACACGGGGACGTCGTGGCGCCCTACCTCGACGTGCCCATCCAGCACGTGGCGACGCCTGTGCTGAAGGCGATGCGACGCGGCGGCACGCGCGAGAGCGTCGTCCGTTTGCTCGAGCGCCTCCGTGAGGAGGTGCCGGGCATCACCCTGCGGACCACGGTGCTGGTCGGGCACCCCGGTGAAGGCGAGGCCGAGTTCGAGGAGCTGCTGGCCTTCCTCGGCGAGTTCCGCTTCCCGCGTCTCGGCGCCTTCGCCTTCAGCCCCGAGCCCGGTGCTCCCGCCGCGGCCATGGCGGGCCGCTGTTCCGACGAAGAGGCCCGCGAGCGCCTCCATCGGGTCATGGTCCAGCAGGCCGACGTCCACGCCTCCTTCCAGCAGGGATTGGTCGGCACGACCGACCGGGTGCTGGTGGACGGCCACGACGGCGCGCGGGCCGTCGGCCGCGGCGTCCACGACGCCCCCGAGGTGGACGGGGTGGTGCGCATCGAGGACCCGGAACGCCGGTTCGTCCCGGGCGCCCTGGTGGACGTGCGCTATGTCGCCGCGGACGGCTACGATCTCGTGGCGGAACCCCTCGACGCCCCCGCATGAGCCTGCGCCACGCCCCGAACCTGGTCACGTTCGCCCGATTGGTGGTGGCGGTCGGGGTCTTCGCCGCGCTCGAGCGGGCGGTCGCGGGGCCGCCGGGGCCGTCGCCGGCGATGCAGTTCGCCTTCTGGGGGTACCTCGCGGCCGCCGCCAGCGACTCGCTCGACGGTTGGCTGGCCCGACGCTACCGCGCCGTCACCGCGCTCGGCCGCGTCGCCGACCCGGTGGTGGACAAGGTCCTGACCCTGGGGGCGATGGCCTACCTCATCCGTTTCGACGCCTTCGCCCGCCCTGGTGACCCGTGGGAGGTGATGCCGGTCTGGGCCTACGTGGTGCTCCTGGCCCGCGAGTTCCTGGTGACGGCGTTGCGCGGTTTCGTCGAGAGCCGCGGTCTCGCCTTCCCGGCCGAGCGCCTCGGCAAGTGGAAGATGGTGCTCCAGACCATCTTCGTCTGCATCGCGCTCGGCGCCGCCGGCGGCGTCCCGGCGACGTTGCACCTTCCTTTCCTGGACCACCTCCGCGATCCGGTGGTGTTCTTCGGCGTCTTCCTGGCGATGATCGCCCTGACCCTGGTGAGCGGCGCGACCTACCTGGTGCGCGGCTGGCGTCTGCTGAACGGCGGGGACCTGACGGCGCGATGAGCGGGCTCGGCGAGGAACTGCGGCACCTGCTCGATCGCTTGGATCGGGCCGAGGCGGAGGAGCGCGCCGACGCCGTCGAGCTGTTGCGCGCCTGGCTCGGCGCCGAGTCGGGGCGCGCCGCCGCGGCGGCCGCGGCCGAAGGGGTCGCCGGCCGCTTCGGCATGGTCGGCACCGCTCCGGCGATGGAGGAGGTGTACGCGGTCCTGGCCAAGGTGGCCCGAACCCAGGTCCCGGTCCTGGTCGTTGGCGAGAGCGGAACCGGCAAGGAACTCGCAGCGCGGGCGCTCCACGAGCAGGGGCCACGCCGGCGCGGACCGTGGGTCGCCGTGAACTGCGCGGCCATCCCGCCGACCCTGCTCGAGGCCGAACTCTTCGGACACGTCAAGGGAGCGTTCACCGGCGCCCACCGCGACCGTCGCGGCTATGTCGCCGAGGCCGACGGCGGCACCCTGTTCCTCGACGAGATCGGCGAGATCCCCCCCGAGCTCCAGGCCAAGCTGCTGCGCTTCCTCCAGGAGGGCGAGTACCGGCCGGTGGGGGCCAGCAAGGTCGAACACGCCGAGGTCCGCGTCGTCGCCGCCACCAACCGCGACCTGAAACGGGCCATCGCCGACGGCCGCTTCCGCGAAGACCTCTACTACCGGCTCGCCGTCATCACGGTGCGGATGCCGCCGCTGCGCGAGCGGCGCGAGGACGTGCCTGCGCTGGTTCGCGACTTCCTGGCGCGGCAGGCGGAGCGCGGTGAACCCTCGGCCGAGGTGACCGACGAGGCGATGGCGCTGCTCCAGGCCTACGACTGGCCGGGCAACGTGCGCGAACTGCAGAACGAGCTGCAGCGGGCCGCCACCTTCGCGCGCGACGGCCGCATCACCCCCGCCGAGCTGTCGCCCGCGTTGCGCGGCGAGGGCTGACCCGACCGCGCGCCATGCGTCGGGCCTCGGCGCGTACCGCCTCGGCCAGGGCCTTGGGCGCGAGCACCTCGACCTGGCTGCCCCACTGCAGCACCCAGCGCAGGGCCTCGCGTTCGCTGCCGAGCGGCAGGGTCACGGTGGTGCTGCCGTCGCGATGGGGCCTGACGACCTGGTCCGGGTGCCATATGCGTTCGCGCGCCCAGCTCTCCGTGCCGGAGGTGAAGCGGACCCGTGCCCGTACCGGTTTGCGCCCGCCCGTCGGCACGAAGCGCTGGGCGCGGGCCTGGAAGTACTTCACCGGGTCGAAGGGGACGTGCGGCGCCTGGACCTTCGCCGCCCGAGCGTTCGACGTCCGCCACAGCGCATAGACGAAGGGCTCGTCCTTGTCCTGGCGCTGGGCCACGAGGTACCAGTCGTTCTGAATGCAGGCGAGGTGGAGCGGAACGACGCGGTAGCGCTTCGATCCGTGATAGCCTGCGGCGCGGTAGTCCATGTCGAGGTAGGTGCCGTTGCGCAGCGCACGCACGACCTGCCCCCACGTCTTCGACGAGATCTCGTGGACGCCGGTGACGTGGAACGAGAACTGGCTGGGCAGGAGCTGGGGGACGAGCGAGATCTCGTCGCCGAGACGGGCGGCGATCTTCTGGAACAAGGTGTGCAGCGAATCGCCGATCGGGGTGTGACCGAACGTGGAGGCGGCCTGCGAAGCCAGCGCGAGCAGGAACAGTTCCTCCTCGCTGGTCTCGAAGTCGGGCAATCTCCACGTCGGCTCGGCGAGCACCAGCGAGCCGCGGCTCCGGTCGTACTCGATGGGAGCGTTGCGGTCGCGGCGCAGGAAAGCCAGGTCGCGCTGGATGGTCTGGCGCGTTACCCTGAGGTCCCGGGCCAGCCCGGTCGCCGTGACCCGCTGCGACGGGTCCTTGGCGGCCTTGCGGGCGGCCTCGACGATGGCCTGGAGGCGGTCGAGGCGATTGCGGACGGAGGGAGATTTCTGCATCGGTGTCACACGATACGCGACAGTCGTCTGGGATCCTAGGGGCATGGACGCCTTCCTCTTCGACCCCTCCGACCGCGCTGCGGTCCTCACCCTGCGCGACGCCCGTACCCTGCTGCGCCGTCGTCGCCGTACCTTCCGCGACGACCGCGAGGTCCTGCGGGTCGTCCACCTCCTGTGGCGCGTGGCCCACGCCCTGGAGCGGGCCGACGACCTCGACCTCGTCGGGCGGCTCGAGCACGTCGCCGAGCGTCTCCGCGAGCGGCTGGTCGCCTGCATGCTGTCGCCACGCAGCCGTGCCCCGTTCGCCGTCCTCGCCCGTGAGGCCGGGCTGGAGCCTTTGGACGTGGAGATCCTGATGGCGGTGGTCGCCGCCGACTTCGGCCTGCTCGCCGACCGGGTCCACCTCACCGACCTCGAAGACCTGTTCCGCCTGCTGGAGTCCCTCGGCCACGACCCGGTGGCGGTCCACGCACGACTCGCTCCGGGCGCGCCGTTGGCGGCCGCCGACCTCCTCGTCCTGGAGCGCGACGAGGACTCCAGGCCCTGCGACGCCAACCTCGTCCTCGGCCCCGTTCCGACGGCCCTCCTGCTCGGCGAGCGCCCGCGTCGCCGCACCGTGACCGACGCCCGCGAGCTCGAGGTCGAGCTGCGGCGGGTCCTCCTGGAGACCGAGGACTGGATGCCCGGCGGTGGCCTGCGGTTCGCCTTCGGGGGGCGGAGCAAGGTGCGGCGCTCCCCCCTGCGCGCCCACCGCGACGCGCTGCTCCACGCCGTCTCCGAGTTCGGCCCCGAGCCGCTTCGGGATGCGCTCGCCGGGCGCCCTCCGACCGAGGCCGCGGTCCTCCTCGTCCTGTGGGCCGCCGACCTCGGTCTGTTCGAGGCCCGCCGTGCCGACCTCGTCACCGGCGGCGGTCTGGCCCGTGCCCTTTCCGACGACGGCGGCCTCGACCCGGCCGTCCTGCGCCTCCTGCGTGCGGACGGTCCACTGTGCCCGGCCTGGGTGCGTCCACGGGAGCGCGTGCCCGAGGAGGGCGGCGAAGACTCGTGGAGCGCTTGGCGACTGTGCGACGTTGGCTTCGTCCTGACCCACGAGGCGCGCCGCCGGCTCGGCCTGCCCGAGCGGGTCGCGACGGCCGGCAGCCTGCGCCGCCCGCGCTTCGCCCTCGACGACCTCGTGTTCGCGCCCGCGGTCCGCCGCGACCTGGACGCCTTCGTGCGTCGGGCGCGCGACCCGGAGGCGTTGTCGCGGCTGGCCGCGTCCCTCGTCGCCGAGCAGGGGCGCGGCACCACCGCCCTGTTCCACGGCCCGCCCGGGGTCGGCAAGACCGCGGCCGCCGAGGCGGTGGCCCACGCCTTGGGCCGCCCGCTCCTCGTCGGCGACCATTCCCGGCTCCAGAGCTGCTGGGTGGGCGAGAGCGAGAAGAGGGTCGCCGCCCTCTTCGCCGAGGCGGCCGACCTGGGGGCGGTCCTGTTCCTGGACGAGGCCGACTCGTTCCTGTTCCCCCGGAACCGCGCCCAGCGCAGCTGGGAGGTCACCCTGGTGAACGTGGTCCTGCAGGAGGTCGAGGCCTTCCCGGGGGTCCTGGTCTTCGCCACCAACGCCCCCGACGGCCTGGACGAGGCCATCCTGCGGCGCTTGGAGCATCGCATCGCCTTCCCGCGCCCCGGTCGCGCCGAGCGCCGCGTGCTGTGGCGGCGCGCGGTCGCCGCGCTCGACCTCGAACTGGACGAAGGCGGTCTGGACCGGCTCGCCGCGGTCGAGCTCACGGGCAGCGAGATCCGCACCGCGCTGCGGCTCGCCGCCAGTCACGTGCTCGTCGAGGGTCGGGAGGCGGTCGGCCTGGACGACCTGCTGCTCGGCGCCCGTCGAGCCGCGACGCGGCAGGCGGCGGACCCGATCGGCTTCGGTCCCGCCGATGAGAGGGAGGCCTCGGACGGTTCCTAACCGCCTGCTTCGATCGGCAGCGGCAGGAGGATCTTGATCAGCTTCGGCGACATCGAGAGCACGAAGGCCAGGGCGACGGCGACCACGAAGAGATCGATCAGGAAGCGCCGGTCCCAGCGCTTGCGCTCGGCGTACCAGAAGAGGACCTCCTCACGGGGACGGAACTCTCCCTTCCAAGGCCACCGGTCCAACTCGGCTTCGCGCTCGGCCTCGATGCGCAGTTCGGACATCATCTCCTCGAAACGCGCCGCACGGTAGCGCTGGAGCAGTTCCTCCTTGTGGCGCTGCAGGTCGCGAATGGTGACGGGGCCGGACATCGGACGGAAGAGGGGTCAGAGGACGGTGGTGAGCTGGCGCATCAGGAACAGCACGAGGGCGACCGAGACGACCCCGATCAGCGCACCGATTTCGAGCTGGGTGACGATGCCCAGCAGCTTGCCGGGCCACTTGTCGAACCAGGTCTCCGGGGGGGGCGGGAGCTCCTTGCGGGCGACGGCCTCCGCGAGGAGCGCGTCGAACACCTCTCGTCGGATCTCCTCGTCGAGGAGGTCCTTGACGTCGTCCGGGATCTCTTCGAACTCCGGTCGGTCGCGGACGCTCAAGACCACAGGGCCTCCTGCCGGAAGACGGCGGCGCGGACCATTCCCACGGCCAGGGTGACCGAGAGCACCAGCCCAAGCAGGGCGCCGGCGAGGACTGCGAGGTCGGTGCGCGGCAGGTAGGGCGTCTGCGGAGCGACCGGAGCCTCGGCGATGCCGAGGTAGCTGGTGTCGCGCTTGAGGTAGAGCTGGAATTCGTTGAGTCGGCTGCGGCTCAACGACAGGGTCTCGCGCAGCTTCTTGAGCCGCGAGTCGAAGTCCTCCAGCTTGCTGGCGACCTCGGGCAGGGCCATGAGCTCGGCCTGGGCCCGTTCGAGCAGCTCCTGGTAGCGCGCCCGCTCGCCGTTGGCCGCTTCGAGCGCGATGCGCTGGGTCACCAGCTGCTTCTCGAGATCCTCGCGCATTGGGTCGGGCCCGAACTCTTCGGTGCCGGCGATGCGCTCCGACTCGGAGGCGAGTTCGTCTCGGAGCAGCTTCAGCTGCTCCTCCTTGGCGACCACGTCCGGATGCTTGGGCCGGTACTTCGTCTTCAGCTCGGCGAGCTCCACCTCGGCGGCGCGGATCTCGGATGCGAGCTGGTCGAGCCGGGGGTTGCGGACCTCGGACCGGCTGCGGGGAACGAAGTTCTCGGGGGTCGCATCGGGCCGCTCGGCGAGCTGGCGCTCCAGTTCCGCGATGCCCTGCTGGGCCGAAGCCACCTTGGCGTCCAGCGTCGCGACCTGCCGTCGGTAGAGCGCGACCTCCTCCGACTTCATGGCGAATTCGGTGGAGTAGTCCACCGTGCCCTTGCCCTGCAGGAAGCGGAGGCGCTCCTGCTCCAACTCGTGGATCTGGCGTTCGGTGTCCTCGATCGCCTGGACCAGGAGGTCGGCGTTGGAGCGCATCGCGGCCTTGGTGGTCTCGTCGAGCCGCACCCGGAACTCGCGGACGTAGGTCTCGGCGATTCGGCGGGCCATCTCGGGATCGGGGTCGAAGACCGAGATCGTGACCCGGTTGAACTTGTCCACCGCGAAGGAAACGCTCTTCTCGAGATCGGCGCTGGTCCGCCCTTCGATCTGCGCCGCGACCAGCTGCCGGAGGTCGGCGGCCTCGAGCAGGCCCATCAGCGAGTCGAGGAGCTCGGCGCTTCCGGTCGGCAGGCGAGGCCCGGTCGGCATGTTGGCCTCCTCGCTGGTCAGGGAGAAGGCATCGCCCCGCATCGGCAGGAAGATCCGCGCCTGGGAGCGGTAGATCGGGGTCACCCGCTCGGAGAAGAACCAAGCCGCGAGGGCCGCCGCGATCGTCACGACGACGACGACGTAGAGCCGCTGGTAGAGCAGCTGGATCGGTCCGGTCGAAGGGGTCATGCGGAGGAGCCCCGGCGGGGAGGCGGGCGCCGGTGGGGGAAGTCTACCCGTTCCCCTCCCCTTTCTCTTGGGAAGGTCGGGCGCCGCGGCGCCGCTCGCGCCACAGACGGAGGCCTGCCAGCCGCCCGCGCCAGGCCGGTCCGACCGCTCGGAGGCCGTGGAGGTGGCGGGATGGCCAGAACGGTCGGGCCAGGGTTCCGGCCAGGCCCCAGGCCAGGCCGGGCGCGGGGAAGTTTCCGACCAGGAAGGCGAAGGGCAGGTGGCACAGCCGCCCGAACCACCCATAGTGCCCGAGCAGGACGAAGGTCTCGTTGCAGGCGTTGTTGCGGATGGTCTCCGGGGCGAACCGTGCGGTGTTGCCGGTCCGGGGCGCCTCGTGGTGGTCGGCCTCGACTTCGGGGTCGAAGAGCAGGCGGTATCCCCGGCGCTTCACCGCGAGACAGGCGGCGAGCTCGAAGCGGAAGCAGTCACCGACCAGGGCCGTCTCGAAGCCGCCGGCGTCGCGTAGCGGCGCGATGCGCAGGCTCATGTTGGCGCCGCGGAAGTGGTCGACTTCGACGACGCGGTCCGTGTGACGGGTGTTCTGGTCGAGGATCAGGCCCGGGAACAGCACCCTGCTGCGATGGCGGGCGCGCCGCTCGCGGGGCTCGCCGTCCACCACGTCGATGGCCGGGCCGGCGACTCCGCCGACGGACGGGTCCCGCTCGTAGTGCCGCGCCAGGTTCTCGAGCCACCGGGGGCGTGCGATGGCGTCGTCGTCGAGCAGGCAGGCGACGTCGCCCTCGGCGGCGGCCAGCAGAGCGTTCTCGGCGACCACGATGCCGGGGCGGTCGAGCAGGACCTTGCGCACCACGAGCTCCGGGTGTTCGGCGGCGAAGGCGTCCACGACGGCCACGCCCTCGGGATCGAGGTCGGGGCGCAGCGAGACGAGGATTTCGTCGGGCCGCCGCGTCTGTGCGGCCAGGGCCTCGAGGTTGCGACGCAGGAGCTCCGGCCGCTTCAGGGTCGGCACGAACACCGAGAAGCGCAGGCGTTCCGGAGCTGTGCTCATCCCCGGGCCTCCTCGAGGGCGTGACGATAGACCTCGACGTGACGGGCCGCCGAACGCGGCCAGGTGAACTCGGCCGCACGCCGGAGTCCCGCGGCCACCAGCCGCTCGCGCTCGGGGCCGACGGCCCGCTCGAGGGCGTCGGCGATGGACGAGGGGTCGTCGGGGTCGGCGAGGAGCGCCGCGTCGCCCGCGACCTCGGGCAGCGAACAAGCGTCGGCGGCGACCACGGGGGTGCCGCAGGCCATGGCCTCGATCACCGGGATGCCGAAGCCCTCGAGGAAGCTGACCAGGGCGAAGGCGTCGGCGGCGCGGTAGAGCCTGGGGATGTCCTCGTCGTCCACGAACCCCGTGCGCAGCACCCCGGCGTCGTGGCCGCGTCCGACGATGCGCTCCCACATCTCGTCGAACAGCCAGCCTTCGGCCCCGGCCAGGACGAGCTGTCCGGGGAAGCCACGTTCGCGAAGCAGCTGGTAGGCCGCGCACAGGCCCTCGACGTTCTTGTTCGGCTGCAGGGTGCCGAGGTAGAGGACGAATCCGGGGCGGATGCCGTAGCGCTCGGCGAGCCGGGCCAGGTCGGCCCCGCGGTCCTCGGTCGGGCGGAACTCGGCGCCGATGCCGTGGTGGATGGCGACGACCTTCTCGGGGTCGAGGTCGAGCAGCTCGATCAAGTCACGCCGCGAGAACTCGCTGACGGTGATCACGCGATGGGCGCGCCGCGCGCTCGGGGGCACCGTGGCGCGTCGCTCCGCGATCCACTCCGCCGGCAGTCCCTCGGGGGCCCGCAGGAAGGCGAGGTCGTGGATGGTGACCACCCGAGCGGCGCGTCGCGTCGGCGGTACCAGGTCGAATGGCCCGTGGAACAGGTCGTGGCGGCCGGCGTTCCACTCGGCGGGCAGCTCCACGCGGCGGAGCAGGCGCTGGGGGACGCGGCCGCGGACCACCGCGGGATCGCCGAGGTCGGCGAGCAACCGACGGGTGCGCGCCGCGTGACGGGGGTGGATCCGCCCGACGAAGGGCTGCACCCGCCAGCCCTCGGGGAGGGCGTCGGGCAGGTGGCGCAGGAGCTCGAACCCGTAGCGATAGGCCCCGCCGCGATGGTAGTCGGCCAGCGCCATCGCGGTGGCGTCGAAGAGGAGCTTCATCGGGGCAGGTCCAGGGCGAGGCGGTACGCCTCGACGGTCTCGGCGGCGCTGCGCTCCCAGGTGAAGGGAGCGGCTCGGCGCCGGCCGCGGCGCGCCATATCTTCGCACAGGCCGTCGTCCCCATCCAACCGCTCGAGTTCCGCGGCGAGGCCGGCCACGTCGTCGGGGTCGAACAGCCGGGCGGCGTCGCCGGCGACCTCGGGGAGAGCGCCGCGGTTCGAGACCAGGACCGGAGTGCCGGCGGCCATCGCCTCGAGCACCGGCATCCCGAAGCCCTCGTAGCGCGATGGCAGGACCAGGGCCCGGGCCCCCGCCACGAGAGGGGGCAGGTCGTCCTGTTCGACGAATCCGAGGAAGTGGATGCGGTCGCGGACCTCGGGGTGTCGGTCGAGGGTGGCGCGCAGCGCCTCGTCGCCCCAGCCGGCCCGCCCGGCGACGGCGAGGTCGCGGCGCAGCCCCTGGGCGGCGGCGCGGGCGAAGGCCTCGACCAGCACGGGGAGGTTCTTCTTGGGTTCGACCGAGCCGACGAAGAGGAAGTAGCCATCCGATGCCAAGCCGAGGCGGCGTGCGACCTCGTCGGCGCGTACGGGGGCCTCGGCCGCGGCGAAGAACGCGGGCGCGACGCCGTGCGGGACGACCACGGTGCGCCCGCGGGGGACGTGGAAGTGACGGATCAGCTCGTCGCGCGTGTGTTCGCTGACGCAGATCCAGAGGGTGGCGGTTCGCGCCAGCTCCTCGGTGCCGGCGAGCAGGCGTCGCACCCATTGGGGTTCGAGGTACTGCGGGAAGTGCAGGTACATCACGTCGTGGGCGGTGACGACCGTGCGACCGCGGCTGGCGAGGGGCAGGACCGGCTCGGGAAGGTGGACCAGGTCGTGCGGGCCGGCGAACCACTCGAAGGAACCGCCGAGGCGGCGGGTCGCGTAGAGCCACTCGGGGGAGGCCCACCAGTGGCGGACCGCCGCCCCGGCCGCGACGAGGCGTTCCACCGCACGGCGGTGCCGTGGGTTCAGGAAAGCGGTGAGGACGAGGAAGCGGAACTCGTCGTCGGCGCGGCGCAGGAGCTCGGGGACCAACGAGCGCCAGTAGGAGTCGATGCCGCCGAGGTCGGAGCCGCGGACGAGGCGGTGCCCCTCCAGGAGGATGGTGTGAGAGGTCATCGCCGGCCCTCGTGCAGTCTCGAGTCGGTGCGTCGCGCCGGCTCGATGGGCAATCCCTGGCGGACCTCGCGCCAGACCTCTTCGACGCGGCGCCAATGGCGTTCGGGGGAGCACGTGTCCTCGACCCAGGCGCGGAGCGCCGCGCCGCGCCGCCGCAGCTCGGCGGGGTCGGCGAGGGCCCGCTCCAGGCTCCGTGCGAGGTCGTCCGCATCACCGGGGCGGAAGGTCCAGCCACGATCGGGCGGGAGGAGCTCCGGGACGCCGCCGGCGGCCGGAGCCAGCGCGGGGCGCCCACGGGCGCCGGCTTCGAGGACGGTCAGCGGACTGTTCTCGGGAACCCGGCTCGGCAGGACGAGCAGGTGGGCCCGGCCATAGGCTTCGTCGAGGGCCTGGGAGCCGAGGTGGCCGAGGAAGCGGACCCGCTCCTCCAGGCCCAGCGCATGACGCAGTTCGAGGAGAGCGCCGGCACGGTCGCCCTCGCCGGCGACCTCGAGCCGAGCCTCGGCAGCCGGCCCCCCGGCGCGGGCCAGGGCCTGGAGGAGGAGGTCCACTCCCTTGCTGTGGAACAGCGAGCCGGCGAAGAGGAGTCGAGGCGGCGAATCGTCGGGCCAGGGCGGCGGCTCGGCGACCGGCGCGATGGGCAGGCGGAGGAGTTCGGTCCGGTCCGGCGGCAGGCGCAGGTCGCGGGCCAGGGCCTCGGTGGGGGCCAGGAAGCGCCGGACCGCGAGGAAGGCCGCCTTTCGGGCCGAAGACAAGCCCCAGGCGTTGAATATGCGCCTTCCCAGGCCCTGCAACCCTCGGAGCTCCTGCCGGGACGGATTGGGATCCCCCAAGGTGTAGTCGTGGGGGGTCATCACCACGGGGATGCGTGCCCTCCAGAGGACGGGGAAGACGGTGGTCCGGAAGGGCAGCCAGTTCTGGACGTGCACCAGGTCGGG
This sequence comes from Planctomycetota bacterium, assembly GCA_027020785.1. GTDB lineage: Bacteria > Planctomycetota > UBA1135 > UBA1135 > UBA1135 > JALUVI01. The sequence goes on from JALUVI010000004.1 coordinate 15,777, forward strand.
GCGGAAGGCGCGGAGGGCCTCACGCAGGGCGGCGGCCAGGGGTTCGTGGCCGAACTGGAAGTCGCGTCGGCGCCGCAGGGCCGAGGTGGGCCAGGAGTAGGCGAAATGGCCCTGGAAGGCCAGGAGAGGATGCTCGAAGGGCTCGTCCAGGCAGAACAACCCCTGGACGTGGTCGCGGTGGTGTGCCTCCTCGATCAGGCGCAGGAGATAGGAGGTCGCTCCACCCCGGATCCGGGGGGCGTCGTGGAGGTGGAGGACGCGCACGCGGGGAGGGTCGGGCCGTCGCTGGCGCGCGTCAAGGGGGGAGAACGACCTCCGCATGCGCCGGAAAATGCCATTTCGGGCGCAAGTCTTTGGTCGAAGGCGACTTGCGCGCGCCGCCATCCGCTCCGAGGGGCGTGGTTCATGCCTAACTCATTGGCGGCCAATGAGATGGGGAAATCCAGATGGTGGTGAGGAAAGGGGAAAACCGAGAGGGGACCTGCCGATGTTCCCCCCGAGGCCCTCTGCGCCTCCGGGATTCTCGTCCATTCGCGCTTGATTCCCGCTGCCGCTACGGCAGAATGTTCCGCCAACTTTCGCCCTCGGCTCCCAACTGGGGCGAGAGTGACAACCAACCCCAGCGTCGGTCACCCTCCGTGGAGGCCCCGACGTGAACCCCGAAGAGCCCATCAGGGCCCAAGAGGAAGACTCGGAATGAAGGTTCGCCTTTTCTCTCTCGCGGCATTCGCCGCCTTCGCCCTTGCTTCGCAGGGCGTCGCTCAACAAAGCGAGGACAGCCTGGAGCGTGCTCTGGCTGATCTCAACGACGGACTCGCCGCTCCCGCTGCCCAGTCCAACGTCACCATCAGTGGTGACTTCCGTGCTCGTAACCGTTGGTTCGACGACGGCAACGACACCAACAACCGCGACATCGACGTCCGCACCCGCCTGAACTTCGGCTTCCAGGTGACCGAGAACACCCGCGCCTTCGTGGGGTTCTACGCCGCCGAGGCCTTCGGTGGTTCCATGGCCGGACGTTGGGACATGGCCGACCCGCTCGCGCCCTCCAACTCCCTCGGCGATCACCTCGATCGCGCCTGGGTCGCGGTGGACTCGCTGGTCGGTGACGGCGGCACCGCCAAGATCGGTCGCAGCTACTACACCCCGGGTTCGGGCCGCCTGCTCGGCTCGGACGAGTGGGACAACTTCGTGACCACCTTCTCGGGCATCTGGTACGACCACCCGATGGGCGGCTACAACTTCCACTTCGCCATGCTGAACGGCGTGGAGAACGGGATGACCGCCACCGACGACATGATCTACATCGCGGCCTTCAACTTCGACTTCGACATGGTCGAAGCGACGGGTCCGATCAACGTCGCCCCGTACTGGATCCGCGACGAGACCTCCAGCAACACGACTGCCTCCGGTACTCACGAGACCTGGCTCGGCATCGACCTCTCTGGTGAGCTCGCGGGCGTCGGGTACGAAGTGGAATACACCCAGTACGATTTCGGCGGCATGGGCGATTCGGCCTGGTACGTCGGTCTGGGTATCGACTTCGAGTCCCTGGAGAGCCTGCCGGGCGTCGAGTCCGGTGCTCTGGACGTGTCCTTCTCCAGCGCCGGTCAGGAGTTCGCCGTTCCTGGTGTGAACGCCGTCGGTACCGCTTACGGCAACCAGTACCACAACGCCGCCGGTTTCGCCGACGTCCTCGGCACCACCGGTATCTGGACCACCGACGTGGACACCTTCCAGATCGGCCTGGGTCTCGTCCCTGCCGAAGGCTGGACCGGTCGCTTCGCCTACATCAACATCGACACCCCGGGCACCGACTACGACGAGTTCGATCTCTCCGTCGGCACCCAACTCAACGGGAACGTCGCTGCTTGGTTCGGCTACGCCCTGACCGATCCGTCCGGCAGCACGCTGGACAACATGACCACCTTCTGGACCACGCTCGATCTCGCCTTCGGCGGCTGATCGACCGGAAGGATTCGGACGCTCTGTCCGAAACGCTCGTGGGCGCCCCTCTGGGGGCGCCCACTTCCTTTTGTGCCTGCTCTCCCCAGAGGAAACTGGCCCTTTCCCGTGGATCGTTTCTCGGAAGAATCGTGTGACCTCGCCACGGCTCCTTCGTCGTCTCCGTCGTCCGAGCGCTCTGGACGACGACCATGCGATTCCGCCCTCCCTTCTGCCCGTACCGGACATGCCCGACGCGTGCCCGGGGCCTGCCCTTCACCTACTACCTCGCCGGCACCTACCGTCGACGGTGCGACGGCCGAAGGGTGCAGCGTTTTCGCTGCAAGAGCTGCCGGCGCAGGTTCTCCACACAGACCTTCCGCCTCGACCACCACTATCGTTTGCCGCACAAGGATTCCGCGATCTTCCGCGCCTTGGTCTCCAAGGTGACCCATCGTCAGGCCGCCCGGATGCTGGCCGTCGATCGCAAGAGCGTGCACCGCAGGCTGCGGCGGTGGGGACCGGCCCTCGAGCGTCTCCACCTCGCTGCCCTGTCGTCACATCGGGGCATCCTCGGTGCTTGCTGCCTCGACGAACTCGAGACCTTCGAGGGTGACCGCAGGTTGCAGCCCGTGACGGTCCCGGTCCTCGTCGATCGAGAACGATTCTTCGTGGTCGCCGTCGAAGTCGCCACTCTGCCGCCCCGTGGCAACCTGAAGGGGCGAAGGGCTCGGCGCAAGGAGGAGTTGGAGGCTCTGCACGGCCCCCGCAAGAATCGTTCGAACTCGGCGGTCCGGGCCTGCCTCGAAATCTGGGCTGCTTCGAGCCCTGGTTGTCGGAGTCCGCTCCTGATCTCGGACAAGAAGACGTCCTACCCGGGCCTGTTCCGGCGGGCGTTCCCCGACCGTCGGCGCATCCACGTTCGTGTCCATTCGAAGCAGGAACGAACGCGGGAGAATCCCCTCTTTGCGGCCAACCATTCCTTGGCCATGCTCCGCGATCAGGTATCGCGTCTGGTGCGCAGGAGTTGGGGCGCCAGCAAGCTCCGGCATCGACTGCGCGACCACCTTTGGGTCTGGGTTGCGTGGCGGAACTACGTCAGGCGCCTCACGAACCAGACCCCCGGCCTGACGCCCGGGATGGCAGTGGGGGCGGCACGGAGGATGGGGACGATCCCCGAGCTACTCCGCTGGCGCTGGCCCGAGCGAATGCGGCCGGGATTCCTCTTCGCCACTTGATCCACCGAATGGGACCAGTTTCGCGTCGTGCCAGAGATGGTCGAGCCCATAGAACTCCCTCCCCTCCGGCGACAACACATGCACCACCACCGTCCCGAAGTCACACAACACCCAGGCCGACCCGGAGCTACCCTCCTCGTGCCCCGGCTCGCCGGTGACCCGCTTGGCTTCGACCCGGAGAGCGCTGGTGATCGCCTTCGTCTGACGAGCGCTCTGGCTGGTGACGAGGACGAAGTAGTCGGTCAGGTAGAGCAGATCGCCGACGTCGAGGATGCGAACGTCCTCGCCCTTGTGGGCCTCGGCCTCCTGGGCGAGGGACTTCGCCAGGTGGAGGGCTTCGCTCTTGCTCTGCTCGAGGTCCAAGGTGCGGGGTGGGGCAGCGGGGCCGCCGCCCCGATCCTAGCGCGCAGCCGGGGGCCTCGATCGGCCCCCGGCCGTGGTCGGATCAAGTGAAGAAGGGCAGGAGCAGCAGGCTCACCACCGACATCAGCTTGATGAGGATGTTGAGCGACGGCCCCGAGGTGTCCTTGAAAGGGTCGCCGACGGTGTCGCCGACCACTGCGGCCTTGTGGGCATCGGAGCCCTTGCCGCCGTGGTTGCCTTTCTCGATGTACTTCTTGGCGTTGTCCCATGCGCCGCCGGCGTTGGCCATGAAGATGGCCAGCATCACGCCGGAGGCCAGCGCTCCGGCCAGCAGGCCGCCGAGCATCCGGACGTCGATCAGGCCTGCCACCACCGGTGCAGCCACGGCGAGCAGGCCGGGGAGCATCATCTCGCGGATGGCGCCCTTGGTCGAGATGGCGACGCACGAAGCGTAGTCGGGTTTGGCCGTGCCATCGAGGATGCCGGGGATCTCACGGAACTGGCGTCGGACCTCCTCGATCATCGAGAAGGCGGCGCGCCCCACGGCTTCCATGGTCATGGCGCCGAACAGGAACGGCAGCATGGCGCCGACGAGGAGGCCGATGACGACCATGGGCTCGCTGACCCCGAGCCCCACACCGGCCTTCTGCCCGAAGGCGGTGAAGAAGGCCAGGGCGGTGAGCGCCGCCGAGCCGATGGCGAAGCCCTTGCCGATGGCCGCGGTGGTGTTGCCGACGGCGTCCAGCGCATCGGTGCGTTCGCGCACATCGCCGGGCAGTTCGGCCATCTCGGCCAAGCCGCCGGCGTTGTCGGCCACCGGGCCGTAGGCATCGACACCGAGCGAGATACCGAGGGTCGAGAGCATGCCGACCGCAGCCAGCGCGATACCGTAAACCCCGGCGTAGTGGTGGCTGACCCAGATCGCGGCGCCGATGACCAGCACCGGGAGGCCGGTGGACTTCATGCCGACGGCGAGCCCGGCGATGATGTTCGTCGCCGAGCCGGTCTCCGATTGCGCCGCGATGTGCCGCACCGGCGGGTACTCGAAGGCGGTGTAGTACTCGGTGATCTTGCCGATGAGGATGCCCGCAGCGAGGCCCGACAGGATGGCCAGGAACAGGCTGGAGCCGCTGAACTGGCCGAAATCGTGGCCGACGACGCCCGAGGTCAGGGCCCATGCCCCGGCGACCAGGACACCGGAGGCCAGGAGCAGGCCGCGGAACAGGGCCGAATGGATGGCTTCCTCGTTCTCGGTGTTGACCACCAGCGTGCCGACGAGGGAAGCCAGGATGCCGATGCCGGCCAGCTCCAGGGGCAGGAGGACCAGCGAGGTCGAACCGCCGGCGCCG
>JALUVI010000005.1 GCA_027020785.1 Planctomycetota bacterium
GGGACATCCTGATCGGCTCCTACAGGTTCAACGGCCCGCTGCAGGCGAACACGAGCTACACCCGCCGCGAGCAGGTGGTGCTGCCCGAGCAGACCAACAACCGCTATGACCTGATCGTCATCACCGATTACGACAACAAGGTTTACGAGCACAACAACGAGGACGACAACGAAAGCAGCGCCGACGCCCAGGTGCTGGTGACCGTCCTGCCCAGGCCCGACCTCCAGGTGTCGGGTTTCCAGGCGCCGGACGAGCTTACCGCGGGTGCTACGGGCTCACTGCGCTGGACGGTCATCAACCAGGGGCCGGTGGCCACCACCACGCCCAACTGGAAGGACAGCGTCTATCTCTCGCTCGATGACAAGATCTCCTACGATGATATCCGCCTCGGCTCCTTCTCGAACGAGGCGGCGCTTGGCTCCGGCGAGAGCTACCTCAGTCAAGAGGTGGATTTCCGCGTGCCGGAACGGTTCCGCGGTACGGCCTACCTGCTCGTCAATACCGACAGCGGCAACGCCGTGGCCGAATGGCCGAACGAAAACAACAACCTCGGCGTGCACGAGCTCTACATCGAGCCCATCCCCTTTGCGGATCTGGTGGTTCACGATGTGGTGACGCCGTTCCAGGCCTTCGAGGGCAACCAGGTCACCGTGAACTACACGGTCACGAACCGTGGCGCCGGGGCCACCAACCTCGGCGCCTGGACCGAGCAGATCTGGCTCACGCTGGACAAGAACCGGCCTCACCCGGGCCAGGGCGATATCCTGCTGAAGACGCTGCAATACAACGGCGGCATCCTGGAGGTCGGCGCCGGCTACGACCGGCAGGAGACGGTGACGCTGCCCGACAACCTGGTCTCCGGCAATTACTACATCACCCCCTGGGTCGACCCTTACGCCACGCTGTTGGAGGACACCCTGGCGGTCAACGTCAACGAGGACGACCCGAACGAGATCAACTCGAACAACTACAAGGCCGGCGGCTCCGACCTCATCGGCCAGGAAGTGATCCAGATCATCGGCAATCCGCCGCCGGTGGTCTATCCGGAGCTGGGCATCGTGGTGGATGCCGTCACACCCGCATCGACCGCCGGCGTGGATGGCCAGAACGCCTACGAGGTGAGCTACACGCTGACCAATAACGGTGACGGCCCGGCGAGCGGATACGTCGTCGATCTCTACCTGACCGAGACGGCCTCGCTGAATGCCTCGGGGCAGGAGAGATGGCATCTCGGGCGCTTCGGCGGTGAGACAATCCCCGCCGGGGGCGGCATGGCGAGCTTCACCCGGAACTTCGTGCTGCCGCCCGGCCTCGACGGCAAGTATCTGATCGCCCAAGTTAGCCAGCAGGGTGACACCGACCTGAGCAACAACCTCGATACCGAGGCGACCAGCGTCGCCTCACCCGAGCCGAACCTCGTGGTCACCGAGATCGTTCCGCCCGCCGGGGCCTACTCGGGTGAAAAGGTGGAAATCAGCTACACGGTCCTGAACGACAGCGAGACCGCCGTCTGGCCGGGCACCGAGTACTGGATCGACCAGATCTGGCTGTCGAAGGATCCGACCTTCATCAAGGGCCGCGCCACGTTGCTGCGCACCGAGCACATCTCCAATGCGACGCCCCTCGAGGGAGGCCGGAGTTACACCCGCACCTTCGAGGCCACACTGCCGCCCGGAATCGAGGGCGACTACTTCATCTACGTCTTCACCAACACCGGGGCGGGTCTGGAAGAGCAGTTCCGCAGGTGGCCGGAGAAAAGCGGCTCCTACGACGGCAACATCGGTCGCCACAAGCAGTATGCCTTCGAGGACCCGGCGGGTACGATGCTGCGCGCCGATCTGCCGGTGACCTATGCCGAGCCCGACCTGCAGGTGACCGACCTGCAGGTGCCCGCCAGCCTGTCGGCCGGCCAGACCGTCGATATCACCTTCGAGGTGACGAACGTCGGCAACCGGGAGACACGCGAAGACGCCTGGGTGGACAGGGTCTATCTGTCCCTCGACCCGTCGCTGGACGAGGGCGACTTCCTGCTGCGCCGCGAGGAGGGTCAGCAGGAGATCCGGGCCGAGCACAGGCGGACAGGAGCGCTGGCGCCGGGAGAAAGCTATACCGCCACCGTGACGGTCACCCTGCCGTTCGAGATAGAGGGCGACTACCGTATCCTGGCCGTCGCGGACAGCGATCTCAGCGACAGCGGCTACGCCAAATCCACCATTTCGCCCCGGCTGCGCGGCCTGGGAGGGGTGGCCAACGGCGTCGTGCGCGAATTCCAGGGCGAGGGCAACAACACGACCTCTCAGGCCGTGACGATATCACCCTATCTGCCGCCGAACCTCCAGGTGACATCCCTCGACGCCTCGCTGCGCGCGGTGCGCGGGCAGGAGTTCGATGTCGACTACACCGTTACCAACATTGGCGGCAATGTGCCCTTCCAGCAGGCCGCCTGGGATGACATGGTGTACCTGTCGCGGGACGAGTTCCTCGACCTGAAGGCCGACCGCTTCATCGGCTCGATCCGTCACACCGGGGGCCTTGCCGCCGGCGAAAGCTATGACGTCTCGCGCACCTACTCGGTGCCCACGGACCTGCCGACCGAGGCCTATTACGTCTTCGTGGTCACCGATCCGAACCGCTACGGCGGCAAGGGCGTGGTCTACGAGGGTGAGAACGAGGCCGACAACGACCGCCGCTCCGACGTGCCGATGATCGTGGAGCTGCCGCCGCCGACGGATATCCAGGTATCCTCGATCGAACTCCCGGCGAATGCGCGGGCCGGCGAGCCGGTCACCATCCGCTGGACAGTGACCAACAGCTCCGATGACGTCGCCGCAGAGGGCCGCTGGTCGGACAGCGTGTTCCTGTCCGAGGACGGCACCTGGGACCTGACCGACCGCCCCATCGGCCGCGCGCAGTATGCCGGTTCCCTGGCGCCGGGCGAGAGCTACACCCTCGAACTCCAGACCACGATGCCGGCATCCACGCCGGGCGGCTACCGGGTCATCGTGCGCACCGATATCTTCAACCAGGTCTTTGAAGACGTTAACGATGCGAACAATACGACGGCGAGCGCCGATGTGCTGGACGTGGCGGTGGACGAACTCCTGCTGGGCACGCCGCTCACGGTCAACCTGGGGCGGGGCAAGGAGCGCCTCTACCGGATCGAGGTGCCGCCCGAGGAGACCCTGAGGGTGACCCTCGTCTCCTCCGACCCGACCGCCAACAATGAGATCTTCCTGCGCCACGATGCGCTGCCCTCGCCGAACCTGTTCGACGCGACCTATGAGGGTCCGCTGTCGAGCGATCTCGTCGCCGTGGTGCCGGACACCGAGCCTGGGGTCTATTACCTCTCCGTGCGCAATTACTCCGGCCCCCCCGGGGGCACGGACATCACGCTCCTGGCCGAACTCCTGCCGCTGGTGATCACCAGCGTGGAAAGCGATCGCGGCGGTGCTTCGAAGTGGGTCACCACCAAGATCAAGGGCGCGCAATTCGCCGAGAACGCCACCGTCAAGCTGGTGCGGCCCAACATCGCCGAATTCTCGCCGGTCGACTGGAAGGTGGTGGACTCCACCGAGATCATCGCCGTCTGGGATCTGACGGATGCGCCCAAGGGCCTGTACGACATCCAGGTCACGAATCCCTCCGGCGCCCAGGCCGTGTTGCCCTACCGCTACCTCGTGGAGCGGGCCGTCGAGGGTGATGTGACCATCGGCATCGGCGGCAGCCGGGTGATCCTGCCCGGCGAGACCGAGACCTATTCGGTGGCGCTGAAGAACCTGAACAACCTCGATGCGCCGTACACCTTCTTCGAGGTGGGCGTGCCCGAGTTGCACCTGAACCCCTATGTGTACGGCCTCCCGTTCCTGGAGTTCTTCACCAACGTGCGCGGCACCCCGGACGGCGCTGCCGGCACGCCCAACGAGGACATCTTCTGGGCGGGGCTCGAGAGCATCGTCAACACCAATGGCCAGTTGACCACCAAGGGCTACCTGTTCGACCTGCCGGCGGACGGCTTCGCCGGCTTCAGCTTCAATATCTCGACCTATCCGGGCCTGCGGGAGTTGCATGACGAGGCCTTCGACGCCTTCCGGGCCCGCATGGCGTCGGTCCTGCCGGACTTGGATCCGATCCTCGAAGAAGGCGGAGAGGGCGCCATCGGCGACTGGTTCGATGCGGTTGTCGAAAAGGCCACCGAGGTCAGTCCGGGGCTGGGAGCGGCGCTCGCCAACTTCCCGTTCGAGGATCTTTACAACAAGAACGCCGCCAAGCCGAGCAGCTGCGAGATTCCCTTCATCCCGTTCCGCTTTCACATCTTCGCGGCCTCGACCTCCATGACGCGGGACGAGTTCGTCGCCCAGCAGACCCAGGAGGCGCTCGATCTGCGCGATGCGATACTGGCCAGCGACGACGCGCCCGGCGCGCTGCTCGCGCTGGCGGGCGACCCGGACACCTGGGTTGAACTCTACCTCGCCGGCCTCGAACAGGCGGGCATCCTGCGTGACGAGGGCGACACGCCGCCGCTGCGGGAGCGCCAGGAAATCCTGTCGCTGATGGCGACCCTTGCCTCCGGCATCCTGTTCGGGCCGGCCGGGGCCGATATCCGCTCGGACGCCGATATCCTCGGCTTCTTCGAGCAGCTCCGCACGCTCTATGGCAACAATGATACCCTCATGGCCGACATCGAGTACTGGGAGGAGCGGCGGAGCGATTGCCGTATCGGCGAAATCCCGGTCCCGGCGCTGCCTCAATTCGAGGATTACGATCTGGGCCTGTCCAACCAGACGAATTTCGAGGCCGTGCGCATCTTCAGCCCCTGGGTGCCCTTCGAGGACCGGGGTGCTGCGCTGCCGGAGGATTTCCTGATCAGCGGCGCGCCCGGACCGGTGGATGGCGAAGACTTCGTGCCGCTCGACTTCTCGGATTACTTCGCCGATCCGGCGAA
>JALUVI010000006.1 GCA_027020785.1 Planctomycetota bacterium
TGTCGCCTCGGCCCAGGCGGGTGAGGCTCCGCCGCCTGCACGGTCGCTGGAGCCGCCGTTGGTCCCCTGGAGCGAGGCCGCGGCCCACGTCGGCGAGCGCATCGCGGTGGAGGGCGAGGTGGCGCGGGTCGCGGTCCGGCCCAAGGTCGCCTTCCTGAACTTCGACCGCGACTGGAAGGGGAAGCTCTCGGTGGTCCTCTTCCCCAACCTGTGGCCGCACTACGGCGACTCGCTGGAGGAGGCGTTCCTGGGCCGACGCATCCGGGTCGTCGGCGAGGTCGAGGAGTATCACGGCGCCCCTGAGATCGTGGTGCGCACCCCGTGGCAGATCGAGTTCCTGGACCGGCCTCCGGGCGCCGTCACCGGCGCCGAGCCGCGGCTCGAGCGCAGCGCGGACGAGGTCCTGCTGGTCACCTGGAACGTCGAGAACCTGTTCGACTCCTGGGACGACCCCTACCACGAGGACGAGGTGACGGCGCCGACGCCGCGGGCGCGGCGCGCCGCGCTGGGCGCGGTCCTGCGCTACCTGGACGCCGACGTGGTGTGCCTGCAGGAGGTCGAGAACCGCGGCCTGTTGGAGGACTTCGTCGCCGAGCAGTTGCCGGGACGCGGTTACGCGGTCGTCCTGCTCGAGGGCAACGACGGCCGCGGCATCGACGTCGCGGTGCTGACGCGACTGCCGCTGCTCGGGGTCGCCACCCACCGCCACGACCGCTTCCCCCTCGAGGCGGAGGGGGACGACGCCGACGAGGCGTGGTTCCAGCGCGACCTCCTCGAGGTCCGTCTCGGCGCGCCGCTCGACGCCACGGTCTTCACCGCCCACCTCAAGTCGCAGCTCGGCGGCGAGGAGGCGGACGCCTTGCGCCTCGCCGAGGCCCGCGCCGCCGCAGCGGTGGCCGCCGCCCGGCTCGCCGCCGACCCCGAGGCGCGGCTCCTCCTGGTCGGCGACCTCAACGACGTGCCGGGGTCCGACCCGCTCGTCGCCCTCGCCGGCACCGGCGCTCCGCTTCGCGACCTCTGCCGCGACCACGACCGTCCGAGCTACCTGCCGGAACGCTGGTCGTCGCGTCTGGACCACGTCCTCGTCTCGCCCGCCGCCGTTGCGCTGGCCCCCGACGGAGCTCACGTCGTGGACCTCGCCGCCGCCGGCGTGCCGGCCGACGCCAGCGACCATCTTCCGGTCCTGGTCCGACTGCGCCCGTGACCGACCCCGCCCTGCGGTGGGGGGCGGAGGCGCGTTCAGTTCAGCCCGGTGCGGTCGGGATCGGTTCCGGAGGGGCCACGACCCGCAGTCGGAGGCAGGCGGTCGTGGGTCGAGAGCGCGCGGCGTGCGCGGGTCTCGGGGTCTACGATGGTGAAGAGACGACGACGCCCCTCGAAGTCGAGGGGCAGGTGCAGCACCAGCATGTCGGCGAGGTGCCCCGGCGAGCAGTCGTGGCTGTAGGGCAGCTCGATGCCGGCCCGGGATTCGAGGGCGTCCCGGAGCGCCGGGCACAGCTCTTCGCGCAGCTCGCGCGGCGGCTCGGGCTCGGGCAGCGGCATGACCACGACCCGGCGATAGCCTTGGTCGCCGCTCGGCAGCTCTTCGAGGATGCGAGCGCGGCTCCTGCCCTCGACCACCAGGTTCCAGTCGCCGTCGCTGCGGCGCACCGCCTTGCGCAGGCGCCCGAGTCCGGCCAGCGGATGGACCGGTGAGGTCGCCGGGTCGGGATCGGACGTCGGTTCGAGCGTCGCCACCACCAGGTCGGCGCCGCGGTCCCGCACCAGGTCTTCCATCAGACGCCCCAGACCAGGATGGCGCAGGCGCACCGGCAGCACCGACTCGGGGAACAGGAACACCCCGGACAGGGGCAGGAGCGGCAGGGCTTCCGACACGGGACGGGAGGCGAGGAGGTCAGACGGGAACGAGGCCCGCGAAGGCGGCGAGAGCCGCTTCCAGCCGCTCGGGCGAGAGCCGGTACCGGACATCCCTGGTCAGGTAGTCCACCAGGAAGGACCTTCCAAGGGCGTGACCTCCGGTGCGGGCCGCCTCCTCGGCCAGCTCACGGCGGCGGCGGAGCCCGCGGTCCGCGGCCTCTGCGAGGACCGCGGCGTGGCGGGAGGGATCGGAGCCCGGGGGACCGAGCCAGCCGGCGAACACGAAGGGCAGGGCGGTGAGGTCCTTCCAGGCCAGGCCGAGGTCCACCACCGTCCATTCGGGGAACTCGGCGGGGGCGCGCAGCGCGGCGTCGCCGATGAGGACGGCGGCGTCGGCGCCGGCGGCCGCCGCGGCTTCCGGGCCGGCCTCGCCGGGGCGCGAGGGCGGCGGGAGCCGAACCGACTCGGCCTGCCAGGCCTCGCGCAGCAGCAACTCGGTCAGAGCGTTGGCGGTGCGGCTCGCGGGGTCGGGCAGCCAGCGCCGGACCTCACGAGGTGAGGCCACCCCCGGCGCGAGCAGGAGGAGGACCGAGCGCACCGGCCCGTCGCAGGCGATGACCGGCCCCTCGCGCCACAGGGGCAGGTGGGGGGGAGCGACGTGGAGCACCGACGAGGCCAGGGCGACGTCGAGCTCGCCGGCGAGCAGGCCGCGGGCCAGGTCGCTCGGCGGCGCCACCGTCAGAGCGACGTCGGGGGCGTCGTCGAGTCCGGCGACCAGCGGCCGCGCCACCAGGAACGGAACGGTCCCCACCCGGAGCGTTCCCGTCATCGGGGTCAGACCTCCAGGACAGGGGTGCGCGCCACCGCTTCGTCCTCGCTCGGCTCTTCGAAGCGCCGCAGCTCGCGGTACAGCGTGTCGCGTTCCACCGGCACGAAACCGGCCTCGCGGATCAGGCGGTGCAGCCGGCCGCGGTCCAGCCTCTGCGGAGCGCGCGAGCCGGCGTCGTGGTAGATGCGCTCCTGGGTCACGGTCCCGTCGAGGTCGTCGGCGCCGTGGTTCAGCGCGGTCTGCGCCGTCTCCAGGCCCATCATCACCCAGTAGGCCTTGACGTGGGGCACGTTGTCGAGGAACAGACGCCCGACCGCCACCGAACGCAGCCGTTCGGGGGCCGTCGGCATCGGCAGGTGGGCGAGTCCGGTGCCTTCGGGGTGGAAGGCCAGCGGTACGTAGGTCTGGAATCCGCCGCCGGTCTCGGCGGCGAGCGACCGATCTTGGAGCTCGCGCAACGCCGTCAGGTGCTCGACCCGTTCCTCGAGGGTCTCGGTCATCCCATAGAGCATCGTGCAGTTGGTCTTGAACCCGAAGCGATGCAGCTCGCCGGCGAGTTCCAGCCACCGCTCGGCGCCCATCTTCTTGGGGTAGAGCTCCTGGCGCACCCGCTCGCTGAAGACCTCGGCGCCGCCGCCGGGCAGCGAATCGAGCCCGGCCTCCTGCAGCTCCGCGAGCACGTCGCCCAGCGGTTTGCCCGCGGTCTTCACGATCTGGTCCACCTCGACCATGGTGAAGGCCTTGACGTGCACGTCGGGTCGCGCCGCCTTGGCCGCCCGCAGGATGTCGAGGTAGTAGGCGTAGGGCAGCGCCGGCCACACCCCGGCCACCATGTGGACTTCGGTGATTTCGGCCGGGGCCTCGGCCAGCGCGGCGTGGACCTCCTCCGGCGACAGGCAGTAGGCGCCGTCGTCCTTGGGGCGGCGCTGGAAGGCGCAGAAGGTGCAGAACTTGTTGCACCAGTTGGTGTAGTTCAGGTGCAGGTTGACGTTGTAGTAGGCGACGTCGCCGTGGCGCCGCCGGCGCACTTCGTCGGCGAGCACGCCGAGCAGGGCCAGGTCGGGCGTGCGGTAGAGCGCGAGCCCGTCCTCCGGGGTCAGGCGCTCTCCGTTCCGCACCTTGGTGGGGATCCCGGCCAGGCCGGCCCCGGCGGCCCGCTCCTCCAGGAACGCGAGGTCCTCGATCATCGCCCCCGAGTCTAGCGGCGTGGCCCGCCGGCCGCGGTCCGCGGCCGGGGGCGACGGGCGGGGCCGCGGAACGGCGGGCGGTAGAATCCTCGGCCCGACCGGGCCTTCCCATGCCGCTGGACCTCGAGGACACCGCCCACCTGCTCGGCGTCTCACCCGAGACGGTGCGGCGTTGGGCGCGACAGGGGCGGCTGGGCGTGTTGCGGGACGACCGCGGGTTCGAGGTCGAACTGAACGAGCTGCGGCGCTGGGCCCAGGGGCACGGCCTCAAGCTGCGCGAGCCGACGCGGCCGTCCACGCCTGCGGCCGGCAAGCTGCCCGGCGAGACCGAGGACCTCGGTCCGCCGTTGTCGGCCGCCGTGGCCCGCGGCATCGTGGTCCAGGACCTGCCCTCCGCGAGTCCGGCCGACCTCCTGCGCGCCCTGGTGGAGGCCGCGCCCCTCGCCGAGGAGGCCGACCGTGAGGAGCTGCTCCGGCAGTTGCTCGCCCGGGAGGAGCTCTCGTCCACCGCGCTCGGCGGCGGCGTCGCCCTGCCGCACCCCCGCACCCCTTCGCCGGCCTTCTCGCCGCATCCCCTGGTGGTGGTCGGATTCCCGAGCCGCCCTCTCGACTGGGGCGCCCTCGACGGCGAGCCGGTGCACGCCGTCTTCCTCCTGCTCAACCCCGGTCCGCGCGAACACCTCCGCGTGCTGTCGCGTCTCGCCCTCCTGTTGCGTGACCCGGGCTTCCTGGAAGCGCTGCGACACCGGCCTTCGCACGAGGAGCTCCGCGTCCTGGTCGCCGAGCGGGAACCCGAGGAGGACTAGTGGCGAACGTCGTCGAGTCCGTCTTCCGCAACCGCGGCGCGCGCGCCGAGCCGTGGATCCTGGCCGTGCTCGCGGTGCTGGTCGGCGTCGCCTCCTCCGCGGTCGCGGTCGTCCTGCGCGGCGGCGTCCACCTCTTGAGCGACCGCCTCGATCCCTGGCGGACCTCGCCCGGCGGCGTCGTGCTGCCGGCGGCCGGCGCGCTGCTCGGCATCCTGGTGGTGCGGCGGTTGTTCCGGGAGCCCGGCGGCCACGGCGTCCCCGCAGTGCTCGAAGCGGTCTCCCGCCGCGGCGGGGCGATGCGGGTCCGCTCCATCTTCAGCCGCCTCTTCGGCAGCATGCTGAACGTCGCCAGCGGCGGCTCCGCCGGTCTCGAGGGCCCGACGGTGTACAGCGCAGCCGCGGTCGGCAGCGTCCTCGGCGACTGGTTCCGCGTCGGCGACCGCCAGCGCACCCTGCTCCTGGCCTGCGGCGTGGCCGGCGGCATCGGCGCCATCTTCGACGCGCCGCTCACCGGCATGATCTTCTCGATCGAGGTCGTCCTCGCCGAGTGGACCCTGGGCGCCGCGTTGCCCATCGCCATCAGCGCCACCGTCGCCACCGAGATCGGCCGCCTCGTCTTCGGCGAGTCCGGGGCCTTCGCCGCTCCGCCGATCCACCATTGGTCCACGGCGGACCTCGCCGCCAGCGCCGGGCTCGGCGGCCTCGCCGGATTGCTGTCGGTGGCCCTCGTCGCCGCCATCTTCCGCATGGAGCACCTGTGCCGGGCCGCCGGGCGCCGCCTCCGCGCCCTCCGCCTCACCGGGGCCTGTGCCGCGGTCGCGGGATTCGGCGTCGGACTCGTCGGCCTCTACGTCCCCGAGGCCATCGGCGAGGGCTACGAGACGGTCTCGGCCATCTTCCGGGGGGAGCTCGGTGGCGGTCTCGCCCTGCTCGGCGTGCTGGTCGGGGCCAAGTTCCTCGCCACCACCCTGACCCTGGGCAGCAACGCCCCCGGCGGCATCTTCGCGCCGTCGCTGGTGGTGGGGGCCCTCCTCGGCGCGGCCTACGGCGAGGTCCTCCACGCCGTCTTCCCGGCCGCCGGGTTCGCGCCGCCCGCCTTCTTCGCGCTGGTGGCGATGGCGGGCCTGGTCGCGGGCACGATGCACGCTCCCCTGACCGGCATCCTGCTCGCCCTCGAGACCACCCGCGGCTGGCACGGCGTCCTTCCCATCATCCTGGTCGCCGTCTGTGCGGTCCTGGTCTCGCGCACCTTCCTGCGGCACTCGTTCTACACCTGGGAGCTCGCCGAGCGCGGAGCGCTGCTGAGGCCCCGCACCGACCGCCGCATCCTCGCCGACCTCGCCGCCGCCGAGTTGCTCGACCAGGACTCGGTCAGCATCGAGGTCGGGCGCACCCTCGAGGACCTGACCCGCGTCCTGCCCCGCACCACCCGAAACCACTTCGCGGTGGTGGACCGCGACGGACGCTACCTCGGCATGCTCGACCTGACGCAGCTCCGGGGCGTCATCTTCGACGACCTGGTGCGACGGGTGACGCCGGTGGAGACCGTGATGGATCCGACCGCGCCGCCGATTCGCGCCGACGAGCCCCTGCTCCAGGTGATGGACGCCTTCGAGTCCAGCGGCCGCTGGGTGTTGCCGGTGGTGGACGCCGAAGGGCGCTTCCTCGGCACCCTCTCCAAGAGCACGCTGTTCGACCGCTACCGCCGCGAGCTCATCGCCCAGACCGAGGAGGAATGAGCTCCAGGGCCTCGGCGAGGGCGTCGCGCTCCGCCGCGCCGGGGGAGCCGCCGCGCCGCGCCGTTCGTTGCACCCTGTGGAACTCGCGCGCGAAACGGCGGCGCAGCGACTCGTCCCATGCGCGGGAGCGGACCGTGGTCGCGTCACGCGGCAGCGGCCCTCGGGCGGCGTGCGAGCGGGCCCGCACCAGGTCGACGTAGGCCAGGGCCCGATCCAGGAGTACCCAGGGTAGGTTCGGATCCTGGACCGGGCCGACGGCGCGGTAGCGTCCGTGGCGGCCGGGGAGGAGCCGCGACAGCACCGAGGCCTTCGGGTTCCAGCCCCGGGCCAGGCGGCGGTGGCCCCACCAGCCGCCGGCGGCGCCGAGGGCCCCGCCGATGGCGGCCCCGGCGGCGAAGGACAGCCCGCCGACGAGGAGGTCCACGCCTCCGCCGGCCGCCGCGCCCGCCGCCGCGCCGCGCGTGACCAGCTGGCGCGGGGTCAGGCCGAACCAGCGCGTGGCGTCCTCGTGGAAGGGGTCGAGGTCGGTGGGGTCGAAGCCGGGCGGGCCGCCCTCCAGCGGCGGGTGGCCGAAGACGCGCTCGACCTCGCGGCGGAAGTCCTCCTCCTCGCGACGCAGGCGGTCGCGGAGCTCCTCCTCGAGTGCGCGGTCCAGCGCGCGGAGGTCGGCGTCGTCGTCCAGCGGCGCGGTCACCACCGCCGACAGCGCGCGGACCAGGAAGCGGGCGACGGCGCGGCGCGCCTGGCGTTCGCGCTCGTCCCATTCGGCCTCCAGTCGGGCCACGGCGCGCTCCATCGGCGCCTTCCACTCCGGGCGCAACGCGCCGAGGGTGCGCAGGAGTTCGACCCGCTCCCGGGGCTCGACGCCGTGCGCGTCGAAGTCGCGCACCACCGGGAAGAACTGCTGCAGCACGGGGCGCCACTCCTCGGCGTGGTCCTCTTCGCCGATGCGGTTCATGAGCGCCATCCCCGGGCGGCCGGCCCAGCGCAGGACCTCCATCTCGGCTTCGTGCGCGGGCCGGAAGGGTCGGCTCGCGTCCACCACGTAGAGGATGCCCGCGTCCTCCTCGAGCAGGGGGCGCAGGAGCTCGACCTCGTCGCGGAAACGCTCCCCGCCGGCGAAGGCCGCCACGAAGTCGCGGAGGGCGCCGGGGCGCGCCGCGGCGTCGGCGGCGCGCCCGCGCAGCCACTCCAGCGCCGCCGCGGCCTCCTGGAAGCCCGGCGTGTCCACCAGGCGGAAGCAGGGGCCGGCGGCGTCGAGGAAGACGTGCTCGCGGCTGCGCGTGGTCGTGCCCGGCCGCCAGTCCACCGGCACCGTCGGGTCCTCGGTGAGGGCCGCGACCACCGAGCTCTTGCCCTTGTTGACGTGGCCGACGACGACGAACCGGGGCACGACGCTCATCGCCCGCTCCCTCCTGCGCCCGCGGCGGGGTCCAGCGGCTCGCCGTCCGGGCCGAGCAGCACCACGGCGGGACGACGGCGACCGAGACGGCCCGTGACCTCGCGCCACAAGCGGAGCTCCTGCTCGGGGACCGGACCGAGCTCCGAGCCGTCGGGACGCAGGACGCCGACCGTCAGCGGGCGCCCGGTCTCGAGCTCCAGGCGTTCCAGGAAGCGGAGCAGGCGCTTGTCCGGCGTGGCGCCCGCCTCCACCAGCAGCCACAGCGGTTCGGGGCCGGGGCCGACGGCGCGGAGGGCCGACTCGTCCTCGTGCGCCTCGCGGCCGCCGGCGCGATGGAGTGCGGCGCGATGCAGCCCGTGCGCGGCGAGCACCGGGTGGCGGAGGTGCGCCTCGTCGAGCGGCACGCCACCCCAGGCCACGGCGGCGGCGGGGGCGAGGCCGGGCGCGGGGCGCGGCGCCGCATCGGCGGTGGGCGCGCCGGTCCCGGCGCCGTCGTGTTCGGCCGCTTCCGGTGTCCCGCCGTCGCCGTCCTCGGGGCGGCGCCAGGGGCCGACCGCGCCGAGTTCGGCGAGCAGCTCGCGCCACGCGGGGTCGTCCAGGGTGCGGTGCCGCGCCACTGCGGCGCGGGCGCGGTGGTCGGTCAGCAGCAGGGACAGGCCGCGGGGGAGGAGGGCGTAGGTCACCAGGCACGTGGCGAGGAACGGCCACCAGCGGCGGGCGGCGTCGCCCGGGGCTTCCACGCCGCCGAGGAAGCGGCCCTCGAGCTGGCTCCAGTGCGTGGTCGCGATCACCTCGGGCGAGGGCACGGCCTGCGGCAGCCACGACCGCCAGGGCGCGGAGAGGAGGCGGACGAAGCGCTCGACCTGGTGGGCCTGGAGGTCGGCGAAGGTGGACGACCAGGCGAAGCCGACGTCCACGAAGACCATCGTGAGGAGGAAGGCGGTCAGGGCGCCGAGCGAGAAGGCGAGCCCCAGGCGCTGGGTCAGTCCGAGCCAGCGCCAGACCTCGCCGGGCGGGCTGGGCAGCGCCGGCAGCTCGGCGCGCAGGGCCCCGCCGAAGCGTTCGACGAGCCAGCGATGGATGCCGCGCAGCGTGAGCAGGAGCGCGCCGAAGGACTCGCGCCCGCGTGCGCCCGCCCACAGGGTGCCGAGCTGAACCAGCAACACCATCAGGAGCTGCGGCAGGACCAGGATGCCGAGGAAGACCCAGACGTTGGCCGGCTCGCCGGTGGGCACGGCGAGGACCGCCTGGGCCGCGCCGCCGCCGAGGAGGAAGCCGAACACCAGGGCGCCCCAACGCAGCACGCGGAAGGCCTGGCTCCAGGGGCGGCCGGGCAGCGCCAGCCCGGCGCTCCGCGCCTCCCGGACCCAGGCCAGGGCCAGCGCGTCGGGGTCGGCGTCCGGGCCGACGCGGTCGCGCGCGCGCGCGAGCAGGGCGCGGACCTCGGGTTCCCGGCGCCGCGCGAGCAGGAACTGCCAGTCGAGGAAGTCAGGCGGTTGCAAGCGGAAGGGGGGCGGCCTCGAGCTCGTCCGGGGTCGGGTGCGGGCCGCGCTCGTCCACGATCTCGTAGCGCTGGTTGCGTCGCCGCGGCACGAACCCGGCGCCGCGGATCGCCGACTCGATGTCCTCCAGGGCCACCAGCTCGTGGCAGCCCGCCGCGCTGACCACGTTCTCCTCGAGCATCGCCGAGCCGAAGTCGTTGCAACCCATGCGCAGGGAGATGGCGGCGGCGTCGCGCCCCTGGGTCACGAAGCTGGCCTGGAGGTTGTCGAAGTTGTCGAGGAAGACGCGGGCCACCGCAGTGGTGCGGAAGTACTCGGCGTGGGTCGCCGGGGTCCACCCCGAGGCCAGGAGCTCTTCTCCCAGCGGGTTGCCGCCGGGCTGGAAGGTCCAGTCGATGAACGCGGTGAAGCCGCCGGTCCGGTCCTGCACCTCGCGCACCCGCGCCAGGTGCTCGATGCGCTCGGCCACCGTCTCGACGTGGCCGAACATCATCGTCGCCGTGGTCCGCATCCCGAGCTCGTGCGCCTCCTCCATGATGCGGAGCCAGGTGGCGGCGTCGGTCTTGCGCGGGGCGATGCGGTCGCGGACCCGGTCCACCAGGATCTCGGCGCCGCCGCCGGGCATCGAGTCCATCCCCGCCTCCTGCAGGCGGCGCAGCACCTCGCGGGTGGTGGTCCTGGAGACCCGGGACAGGTGTTCGATCTCCGGCGGGCTCATCGCGTGCAGGTGGAGGTCGGGCCAACGCGCCTTCAGGTCGGCGAGCAGTTCCTCGAACCACTCCACCCCGAGCCGCGGGTGGTGCCCGCCCTGCAGCAGGATCTGGACGCCGCCGACGTCCACCGTCTCCTGGACCTTGCGGTAGATGGTCTCGCGGTCGAGGACGTAGCCCTTCTCCTCGTCCTTCGGCGACGCATAGAAGGCGCAGAACCCGCAGTCGGTGACGCAGACGTTGGTCGGGTTCAGGTTGCGATCGACGATGTAGGTGACGACGCCCTCGGGGTGCTTGCGCCGCCGCACTTCGTCGGCGAGGAAGGCGAGCGTGGCGAGAGGCGCCTCACGGTGCAGGAGGAGGGCGTCCTCCGGGCCGATGCGGCGGCCGTCCAGGACCTGGGAGACGACGGATGCGAGCGACACGACCCGTCCATTCTAGGGGAGGGACTAGTTCAGGTCGGGGCGGGCCGGCCGCGCCGCCCAACGCCGGTCGGCGCGCGGGACCAGGCGCTCCCACTGGCTGTCCCAGCCGTCGTCCCAGGCCTCGCGCGGGTCGGGCGGCAGCACCAGCCAGCCGCCGGCGGCGAGTTCCTCGTCGAGCTGGCCCCCGTCCCAGCCGGCGTAGCCGAGGAAGAAGCGCAGGCGTCCGCCCTCGGCCAGCACCGCGCGGGCGGTCTCGGCGTCGCCGCCGAAGCAGAGACCGGGGACGAGTTCCTGGCTGCCGGGGCGCGGCGGTCCGTCGTGGAGCAGGTGGACGCGGCGATGGCCGACCGGGCCGCCCCAGAACAGCGGCTCGTCGAGTGCGGTCAGCCCGCCGCCCTCGGGCAGGACGGTCGCCACCGGCACCTCCAAGGGCCGGTTCAGCACCAGCCCGAAGGCGCCCTGGTCGTCGTGGCGGCACAGCAGGACCACCGTGGCCTCGAACCACGGGTCCTGCATGGCGGGTTGGGCCAGGAGGAGGCCGCCGGCGGGGAGGTGCAGGGTCACCGGGGTGCGGGAGCGTCGGGGGGAGGCAAGGTCGCGCCGGGCGTCGCCGCGGCGGCGCGCAGCCACTCCAGGGTCGCTTCCAGGATATCCCGCCTCGGGTCGTCCGGGTGTTCGGCGAGGTAGGCCTCGAGGACCTCGCGCGCCGCGGCGAAGCGGCCGAGTTCGGCGAGGATGGCGACCAGGTCCGCGAGGGTCTCCGGGCCGGGCGCGACCGCGTAGGCCCGTTCGGCCAGCGGCAGCGCCTCGGGCAGACGGCGCAGCGACGCCAGCGCCCGGGCCTTGCCCGAGACGGCGGCGGTCAGGGTCGGGTCCAGCGCCAGCGCCTGTTCGTAGTGCTCCAGCGCCTCGGCCCACCACCGCCGGAACCCGGCCGAGTCGTTCAGGCCCGCAGCCTCCTGGGCCAGCGCGGCGGCGCAGTTGCCGAGGCCGAGCTCGCCGTTGGCCGAGCCGCGGTAGTGCTCGACGATGCGCTCGTAGACCTCTCGCGCCGCCCGCGGGTCGCCGCCGAGGAGTAGCGCGTCGCCGAGGCCGAGGTTGCCCATCTCGCGTTCCAGCGCGGTGATGAAGACGCGGTCGGGGTCGGTGGACAGGCCGCGCTGGTAGACCTCGAGCGCTTGTTCCGCGAGGCGGACCCGATCGGCGGGGTCGGTGGCGGCCTGGGCCCGCTCGAGCAGCACCCGACCCAGGCCGAGGTAGGGCGTCATCGTCTCGGGCGAGGTCGAGATCGCCCAGCGGTAGAAGGTCTCCTCGTCCCGCCACTCGGGCAGCACGGCGCGGACCGAGAGCACGTTGGGCGCGGCCAGGACGATGCCGAGCGTGAGGACCCGTCCCTCACGCCGCAGCAGGCGTTCCAGCGCCCAACCGACCACCAGGACGAAACCGACGACCGGCAGGTAGAGGTAGCGCTCGCCGTAGGGGAACTGGCCGAAGACCCGGACGTTCAAGAGCATCAGCAGCGCTGCGAAGAGGACGGCGAGTCCGAGGAAGAGCGGCGGACGCCGGCGCGCCGGGCCGAGGCCGACGGCGGCCGCGCCGAGGACGGCGGCGACGGCGGCCACGGCCGGCACCCAACGCTGCGGCGAGGCTGCGGTCAGGTCGAGGCGCCACGGTCGGAACGCCTCGTGGGGCCAGGGCCAGAACAGGTAACCCAGGTTGTGGGCGAGCACCGAGAGGGCGAACACGACCTCTTCGCCGAAGGGGAGGAAGTGGAAGGTCTTCTGGCGCTCCAGGCCGGCGGTCAGGGTGCCGAAGGCCTGCACGCGCAACAGCCAGACCACGAGCAGGCCGAGGGCGAGGGCGAGCAGGGCGCGGCGGCGGGCCGGGGCGTCGTCGCCGCGTCGTGCCAGGAGGACCCAGGCGACGCCGGCGAACCACGCGGCCAGCGCCGATTCCTTGGTCAGCATGCCGGCGGTCAGCAGCGCGCCGGCGGCGACGAGGCGTCCGCCCACCAGGGCGGACAGGCCGAGGACCGCGAACAGCGCGGCGAGGAGGTCGGGCATGGACGAGACCCAGGCCACGGCCTCGACGTGGGCGCCGTGGACCGCGAACAGGAGGCCGACCGCCAGGGCGGTCAGGGGCTGCAGGCCGAGCCGCAGCGCGAGGCGGGCGACCGCGGCGCTCACCGCGGCGTGCAGGAGGACGGCGAGGGCGTGGTAGACCGCCGGGTCGGGGCCGAAGAGGTGGGCCGGCAGCGCGAGCAGCCACAGGCCGAGGGGCCGGTAGAAGGCTGCGACGTCGAGGTTGGGGCTGATCAGCTCCCACATCGGCGATCTGAAGGCGTCCACGAGGAACGACCATTCGAGGAGCCGGGGGTTGCGCGCGATCAGCTCCAGGTCGTCGTAGAGGAATCCGGCCCCCACCGTCGGGGAGTAGAGGAGGGCCGCGGCCAGTGCCGGGACCAGCCACGCGAGCGTGCGACGGGACATCTTCGCGACATCCTACTGCGCTCCGCTTCCGCGTCCGTAATGCGGGTGGGACGGGCGGCCCGACCGGCTCCCACGGGCTGCCCTGCCCCCCTTGGACTCCGCCCCTTCCTCGTTTACCCTCGGTTCGTGTCCCATTCCTCGCGCCGCCCCCTGGTCCTGGCCGTCCTGTTCGGCGGGAGCTCCGACGAACACGAGGTCTCGTTGCGATCGGCGCGCGCCGTCCTCGAGCACCTGGACCGCGACCGCTACGACGTGCGGCCGGCCGGCATCACCCGCGAAGGGCGCTGGCTCTCGGCGCAGGGTTCCGAGCGGCTGCTCCAGGGGCTCGACCCCGGCGAGCCCGGCGGCGCGCCGCGCCTGCCGGTCGGCACCGAGTGCGTGTTCCCCGTGCTCCACGGGCCGGGGGGCGAGGACGGCACGGTGCAGGGCTGGCTGCAGCTCCTCGGCATGCCCTTCGTCGGCAGCGACTGCGCCGGCGCCGCCGCCTCCATGGACAAGTCGTTCGCCAAGCGGGTGCTGCGCGACGCCGGCCTGCCGGTGGTGCCCTGGACCGACGTCACCCGCGAGGAGTGGGAGGCCGCGCCCGAGGGGCTGGTGCGCCGCCTGCTCCGCGAGCGCGGGCTCCCCTGTTTCGTCAAGCCGGCGCGGCTCGGCTCGAGCATCGGCATCACCCGGGCCGAGACCGAGGACGAGCTGCGGGCGGGGCTGCGCCGCGCCTTCGTCCACGGGCGGCATGCTCTGGTCGAGAAGGCGGTCGGTGAGGCGCGCGAACTCGAGATCGCGATCCTCGACGGCGACGACCCGGTGGTGTCCGCGCCCGGCGAGATCGTGACCGCGAACGGCTGGTACGACTATGCCGCGAAGTACGAGAGCGACGACGTCGAGCTCCACGTACCGGCGCCCGACCTGCCGCCGCGGCTCGCCGACCACTTCCGTGAGCAGGCGTTGCACGCCTTCCGACTGTTGCGGATGGACGGCATGGCGCGGGTGGACTTCCTGATGGATCGCAAGTCCGGTCGTGCCTGGGTCAACGAGGTCAACGCGATTCCGGGCTTCACCTCCATCTCGATGTTTCCGCGCCTCCTGGAGCACCAGGGCTTGTCGCTGGGCGAGGTCCTCGACCGCCTGGTCGCGCTGGCCCTGCAGCGGGCCCACGGCCGTCGCGCGCCGCGGCTGCCCCTCGAGACCACCGAGGTCGAGGAGGAGTTCGGTGGCGCCGCCACGGCGTCGGGCCGCTGACGGCGCGTCGCGCGGTCAGGCGGCGACGTCCTTGCGTTCGGCCAGGGCCGAGGTCAGGCCGAGCCCGACGGCGGCGGCGGCGAGCAGGACCAGCACCGAGCGGAGGACTCCGGGCGGGGAGTCGATCGGCGGGAACATGCCGCTGAAGGCGTCTTCGACGTCGCACCAGTGGCGCACCAGGCCGAAGAGGTAGTGGTGCAGCGACCAGCTGCGCAGCGAGCCCGGCAGGGAGCCGAGGGCGGCCCCCCAGAACACCAGGACGAACAGCGCCCAGAGGATGGCGCGGCGCGACCACACCCCGAGGAAGAGGCAGAGCGCTCCGTAGGCCAGGCCGCCGAGGGCGAGGGCGGCCCAGAGCCCGAAGGCGACCCGCAGCCAGTCGCCGCCGGGCTCGACCGTCAGCCCGAAGAGCGCGGGCGCGAAGGCGCCGAAGGCGAGGACCAGGACGAGGGCGGCCTCGGCGCCGAGGTAGAGGCCGAGCAGGGAGGCCCAGCGCGGCGTGGGGCGGGTGTAGAGGTAGCCGACCGCGCCCGACTCGTAGAGTTCGCCCACCACCGGCAGCATGGTGAGCATGGTGGCGAAGGGGGTCAGGAAGTAGAGGCAGAGGGGGACGACGTAGGAGCGGTAGATCGGGAACAGCTCGACGTCGTCGCCGAAGCGCCAGGTCAGGATCAGCTGCAGACCGGGCAGCGCCGCCAGCGCGAGCGCTCCGAGGAAACGCCAGCCGCCGAGGCGGCGGCGCAGCGAGTGGCCGGCGAGGACGCGCAGGACCGAGGACCTCATCGCGTCACCCCCTCGTCCACCATCATCGCGAAGAGCGATTCCAGGTCGGCCTCCTCGACCTCCAGCGCCGAGATCCAGCCGCCCTCGCCGTAGCGTTCCAGGTGGGTCAGCAGGCGGTCCAGGCTCCGGGTCTCGAGGACGAGCAGGTCTCCGCCGGGGAAGGAGACGCCGTCCACGAGGTCGGCTTCCAGCGCCTCGGCGGCGATCTCGCGCGGGTGGTCGGTGTCCAGTTCGACGCGCCGCGGCCGTTCGTCCGCGATCTCGCGGATCTCCTCGAGTCGTCCTTCGGCGAGCAGGCGGCCCTGGTGCAGCAGGACGACGCGGTCGGTGACCGCTTCGACCTCGTGGAGCACGTGCGAAGCGAAGAGCACGGTGCGGCCTTCACGGCCCCATTCGCGGACCAGGTCCATGACTCGGCGGCGGTTCACCGGGTCCATCCCGTTCAGCGGCTCGTCCAGCAACAGCAGCTCGGGTTCGAACAACACGGTCTGGGCGAGCTTGATGCGCTGGCGCATGCCCTTCGACATCGCGTCGAGCCGCTTGGCGGCGAACTCCTCCATGCCGACCAGCTCCAGCGCGGCATCGGCGCGTCGGCGCGCGGCGCCGGGGGCGTCGCCGCCGAGGACGGCGAGGATGGTCAGGAAGTCGCGCGCGCGTTCGGTCTCGAAGTGGACGTCCTCGCCCGGGGCGTAGCCGACGCGGCGGAACACCTCGTGGCGGCCGGGGCGGTCCATGCGTCGGCCGAAGACCTCGACGAAGCCGCGGCTCGGCCGGGCCAACCCCGTGACCAGACGCATCAAGGTGGACTTGCCGGCCCCGTTCGGGCCGAGCAGGCCGACCACGCCGCCCTCCACTTCGAGGTCGAGGCCGGACAACCCCTGGACCTCGCCGTACCAGCGGCACAGGCCGACGCAGCGCAGTGCGGGAGGGGTCACGCGAGCATGCTGCGCCGCCGCAGCGCGCGCCAGGTCAGCAGGAACGAGAGCAGGCCGAGGCCGAAGACGAAACCGTGGGCCAGGTGGAGGGGCGGCAGGTCGGCGGCCCGCTCCGGGGTCAGGAGGCCGAGGTTGGCGGCGCCGATGACGCGGACGTCGTCCAGGAAGGACAGCGCGCGGAAGGCGTCGCGTCCGGTGGACCGTGCGAGTGATTGGCCGAGCCCCTGGAAGAAGACGAAGAACACGCCCAGGAAGACGTTGGTCGCGGTTGCGTTCCGGGTCAGCGTGGCGACGGCCTGGACCAGCAGGGCGACCACCACCGCGATCAGGACGAGCGACCGGGTCAACCCCCAGGGCACCCCGGCGACCTCGTCGAAGTGGTCGGAGGGGGCGGTCGTGACGTCGCTGCCCCAGACCACGAGCAGCGGGACCAACGTCGCCGCGAGGAGGAAGCCGACGAAGGCGAGGCTGCGGCCGAAGAGGTAGCCGAGCGGAGTGACCGGCCGCGCGAAGTAGGCTTCGATGGCGTTGCTGCGCAGGTCGCTCGCGACCAGGCCCGAGCCGAAGGCCAGCGCCAGCGGCAGCAGGATGGGGATCACGAAGACGCTCATCAGGGCGGCGTAGAAGCGGGCGTCCACGCGGAAGGTTCCTTCGTCGCCGGTGCTCATCTCGCCGAACTGGCGCAGCAGGTTGCGCCAGTCGGGGACGACCTTGTTGAGCACGTAGAAGAACACCATCAACCCGAAGGCCAGCATCAGCGAGGCCAGGGTGATGCGGCGCACCCACAGCGACTTCCACCCCCGGCGCACGGTCGAGCCGAGGATGGGCCACCACGCGGGGAACCGCGAGCGGGGGCCGTCGTATGGCAGGTAGCGGGCGGCGCGGAAGACCGCCATCAGGCCACCTCCTCCTCCGTTTCGACGGTCCGGGCTTCCAGGGCCTCGAGGAAGGCGTCCTCCAGGGAGCGGGCCGCGGGTTGCACGGCGTACAGGCGGCACCCGCAGCGGGAGGCCAGGGCGAAGACGCGGCGGGGGGCGAGGACGTCGTCCGGGTCGGACAGCACCAGCTCGCCCTCGCTGCGTCCCGCTTCGACCCGCAGTCCGTCGTCCTCGGCCGCCCGGCGCAGTCGGGGCGCGTCGTTCGGCGACAGGCGCACCCGCTTGGCGCCGCGGGCGGCCCGGGTCAGGTGCTCGACCGAGTCCGACTTGACCAGACGCCCACGGTCCATCACCCAGACCTGGTCGCAGAGCTCCTCGACGTCGGGCAGCAGGTGGCTGGCGAGGACGACGTGCTTGCCGTGTTCCTGGTGGACCCGCCGCACCAAGGCCAGCATCCGGCGTCGGCCGACCGGGTCCAGGCCGTTGGTCGGCTCGTCGAGCAGCAGGAGGTCGGGGTCGTGGACCAAGGCCGCCGCGAGCTTGAAGCGCTGGCGCATGCCCAGCGAGAAGGTCGAGATCTCGCGATAGCGTTCCTCGCCGAGGCCGGCGAAGTGGAGGAGGTCGTGGGCGCGCATCATCGCTTCCTGCGGCGGGATGCCGCAGACCTCGGCGAGGTGGGCGAGGACGCGGACGCAGCTCATCCCCGCGACGTAGGAGTCGCGCTCGGGCATGTAGCCGACCGAGCGGCGCACCTTGGCGCCGTGCCGCTTGGGGTCGCGCCCCAGCAGCTCGACTCGTCCCCGAGTGGGCGGGACCAGACCGAGGACGGCGCGCATCAGCGACGACTTGCCGGCGCCGTTGGGTCCGAGCAGGCCGAGGGCGCCGCCGGAGAACTCGGCGTCCAATCCGTGCAGGGCGGTGAATCGCCCGTAGCGCACGACCAGCCCGGAGACGCGGAGGACCGGCGGCGTCATCGGCTGATCGGCAGCAGGACGTGGCGCTCGACGCCGTCGGCGAGGCGGTCGAGTTCCTCCCGGATCAGGGTGTCGCGCAGCGAGCGCTCGACCCGGGGCCGGACCCGCTCCAGTTCCACGACGCCGCGGATGACGAGCGCCTCGACGCGGACCAGGTAGACCCAGCGCGCGGTCATGATCGGACCGCGCAGCAACACCCCCTGGGGATGACGGTAGCCGAGATCGGCGAACAGCTGGCGCAGGAAGGGTTCCTCGTAGCGCGAGGTCATGCTCCGATCGACGATGCCGACCTTGCCCTTGCGGGCCTTGGTCACCGGGTCCTGGCTGAACCGTTCGACGGCCTCCTCCCATTCCAGTTCCCCGGCCTCGACGAGTCGCGCCGTCTCGTCCAGCGTGTCGTAGCGGGCGCGCCGCTCGTCCTCGGGCAGGACCGAGCCGGTGGTGGTGTCGAACAGCGGGATGCGGATCCACGAGATCTGCATCTCGCCGAAGAACTCGGGCACCGAGCGCAGCATGTGTCGGCGCAGGCGGTTGGTGCCGAAGACCTCGGGCTGGCGGGCGAGGAGGCGCGCGCGGTTGCGGATCTCGATGCCGGCCAGGGCCAGGGCCGACTCCGGGGTGCCGGGCAGACTGCGGTCCCGGGCCCAGGCCGAGGCCTCGCGCCGCAGCAGGTCCTCCTCGGCGTC
Source organism: Planctomycetota bacterium (assembly GCA_027020785.1). Classification (GTDB taxonomy): domain Bacteria; phylum Planctomycetota; class UBA1135; order UBA1135; family UBA1135; genus JALUVI01. Next base: position 18,442 of record JALUVI010000006.1, read on the forward strand.
GGGCACCCCGGCGGCGTCGAGCAGGAGCTGGTCGCTGTAGGCGCGGACGTGCTCGAGGAACCGCGGCGAGTCGAGGTAGAGCCGCAGGTAGTCGGCGTTGCCCTCGAGCGCGGCGGCGAGGGTCGGGTCCCAACGCGACAGCTCGGCGACGACTTCGCGGGCGGTGTGGCGCACGCCGTCCTGGAGCAGGACCGGCGCGTCGAGCAGCCGGGAGACGTCCTCTTCCTGGGCGGGGCGGGCCTCCTCCTGCGCCGGGGGAAGCGGGCCGGACAGGGCCAGGGCGGCGAGCAGGAGCGTCGGCGTCATCGTCGGAATCCGTCGGCCCGCCATCGTAACCTCTCCCCATGGACCGGGCCGACCCCCTGGCGCGCCTCCGCGACCGTCTCGGCGACGGCGGCGGGGACGTCGCGGGCGCCCGCGCCTTCTTCGCCCCCGGACGGGCCAACCTGCTCGGCGCCCACCTCGACTACAACGGCGGTCGCGTGATGCCGGTGGCCCTGTCGCGCGGCACCTACCTCGCCGTTGCGCCGCGGGACGACGATTCGTTGGTGCTCGAGTCCGAGGGCTTCCCCGGCGAGCGCGTCGAGACCTCGTGGTCCGAGTTGCGGCCGGGGCGCACCACGGGCTGGTCCGCCTACCTGGAGGGCGCCCTGTGGGCCGCGTCTCGGCGTTGGGGGCGGCCGCCGGGATGGGAGGTCCGCGTCGTCGCCGACCTGCCGCTCGCCAAGGGGGTGTCCAGCTCCGCCAGCATCGCCTGCGCCGCGGTGCTCGCGGTCGCGTCGTGGCAGCGCGTGGACGAGCCGCGGGAGACCCTGGCCGCCGTCGCCCACCAGGGGGAGACCGAGTACGTCGGCGTGCCCTGCGGCATCCTCGACCAGACCGCCATCTTCCTCGGGCGCGAGGACCACGTCCTGTCCTACGACTGCCTCGAGGGCACCCACGACTACCTGCCACTGGACCACCACCGCGCCGCGGTGGTGGTCCTGGACTCGGGGACCTCGCGCGAGCTCGCCGCCGGCGCCTTCGAGGAGCGGGTCGCCGACTGCCGGCGAGCCCTGGAGGCGTTGCGCGGTCCGCTGCCCGCACTGCGCGCGTTGCGCGACCTCACCGAGGACCAGCTGCTGGAGCACGGCTCCCTGCTCGACGAGCGGTTGCGCCGTCGCGCCGCCCACGTCGTCGGCGAGGTCCGGCGCACCCGGCTCGGTGCGGAGGCGCTGGCCCACGGCGACCTCGCTTCCTTCGGTCGCCAGATCACGGCGTCGCACGCATCGTTGCGCGACCTCTACGAGGTCTCCACCCCCGAGCTCGACGCCCTGGTCGAGGCCGCGGTGGCCGCCCCCGGCTGCTTCGGGGCGCGCCTGACCGGCGCCGGCTTCGGCGGCTGCGTGGTCGCTCTCGTGGACCCGGCGGCGCGGGCGGACTTCGACGCCGCCGTCACCCGCGGCTATCGCGCAGCGACCGGCCACGACCCCGCGCCGACCTGGTTCGCCCCCGCCGGCGGCGCGCGCGAACTCCCGTTCCGGGCTTAGGAGCCTGCGCCCTGGGTCGCCAAGGAGAGAGCCGCGGGTCGGTTCTGGTCGGGCCCTCGACCGGTCGTCGGGACCAGCTCACCCACGTTCGCAGCGCTTTGCGTCACTCGCGCCGCCGCGATCAGGCCTGCAGCTTCGCTCCGTCGGTCGCAATCGTCCCCAGTTTCACCGAGGGGAAACTCGATCCGGACGACCGCCCAAAGTACCCCTGGGACTACCACCCCGATGCCGGCTGCGTCCTTTCAGGCGACATCGCGCCGGGCCGATACGTTCTGAGGGTCTGCCCGGAGAATGCGTGGAAACTTCCCGCGCCCATGCCCGACTGCGAAATACGGACGCTCGGCGGCCGACTCCGTCTCTCAGTCCGCGACTCGGACGGGGCGAGAGGCTGAGGGGTACGTCGGGTTCGTTCGGGTGGTGGCAGGCAACGGTTCGGGACAGCCCGCGTTCCCAC
>JALUVI010000007.1 GCA_027020785.1 Planctomycetota bacterium
CTGGCGGTGCCGAACACGGGGCGCTTCCAGGTCGCCGCGGCGCCGAGCCTGACCTACGCCCTGAGCGACGCGTTCGTGCTGGACCTGCGCCTGCGGATTCCCGTCCACACCCGCATCCGGGAGGACGCGACCGACGGCGACGTCCAACTGGTCGAGCCGATCGGCATCGGCTTCACCGTGGTCTGGGCGCCCTGACGCAGTCGGCGGCGCGGGGCGCAGGCGGCGTTCGCCCGGGGGCCCGCTAGGCCGCGGTTCCGTCCATCAGGTGATGGTCCTCGGCGCGTTCCCGCAGCAGGAGTCCCGAGGCGACGAGCGCGAGGACGGCGGAGGTCAGGAAGGCCGTGCGCGGCCCGAAGGTCTGCCACAGCGTTCCGAAGAGGACGCTCGCGGCCAGGGTCAGGGTGCCGAGGGTGAGGTGGAACCAGCCGAAGGCCGTGCCCTGGCGGGCGCGCGCCGTCAGCCGCGACACGAAGGCGCGCTCCGGGGCGTCGGTCAGCCCGGTGTACACGCCGTAGAACAGGAACAGGGCCACGACGGCGAGCCGGTTCGGGGCGAAGGCGAAACCGGTGTAGACCAGCGCGTAGACCAGCCAGCCGACGGCGATGACGCGGCGGGCGCCGAAGCGGTCGGCCAGGAGACCGCCCGGCAGGGTGGTCGCGGCGCGGACCACGTGGAGCGCCGACCACATCAGGGCGACCTGGACGAACGAGGCGCCGCGGCCGGCGGCGAGCAGGAGCAGGAAGGCGTCGCTGGCGTTGCCGAGGGTGAACAGACCGAGCGGCAGGAGGAAGCGGACCAGCGCGGCGTCCTCGCTGCCGGCGGCGAGCACGGCGGGGGAGGGGCGCCGCCGCGCCTCGGCGGCCTCGTCCTCGGCCCGGGCCCGGCGCGCCGCCTCTCCGGTGGGGCGCGGCGGCTCGGTGACGCCGAAGAGGAGGACCAGCAGCGCGATCCCGCCGGGCACCGCGGTCAGGAGGAAGAGGCGGCGCAGGTCCTCGGAGTGGAAGGTGAGCAGGGCGGCGGCGAGCAGAGGGCCGAGCACCGCGCCGGCGTGGTCCATGCCGCGGTGGACGCCGAAGGCCGCGCCGCGGCGCCGCGGCGGCACCGAGCGCGCCAGCAGGGCGTCGCGCGGGCTGGTGCGGACCCCCTTGCCGATGCGGTCGGTGACGCGGATCGCGAGCACCTGCCCGGCGTGCTGGGTGAAGGCGTAGAGTGGGCGCACGCCGCAGGCCAGGAAGTAGCCGGCGAGCAGGAACGGCTTGTGCCGCCCCAGCCGGTCCGAGGCGCGGCCGGCGAGCAGTTTGAGCAGGCTGGAAGCGGCATCGGCGGCGCCCTCGATCCAGCCCACCGCGAGGGCGCCGGCGCCGAGGGACTGGGTCAGGAACAGCGGCAGGAGGGGCGCCGCCATCTCGCTCGCGGTGTCGTTGAGCAGGCTGACCAGGCCGAGCATCCAGACGTTCCGGCCCAGTCGCCGGCGCAGTCGGCCGCCGCCACCGGCGTCCTCGTCGGATCGTTCCGCGTCCGTCCCCGCCATGGAGCGGGCATCATGGCGAGAGGTCGGCGCCAGGGCAAGCGGGGTCGGAATCGTTCCCGCCCCCTGCTACCCTCCGGGGCGGATGGCCGCCGTCCTCTCGTTGCTCGTCGTCCTCGTCGTGATCTTCCTGGTCACGCGGGTCGCCACCGTGGCCCTGACCATGACCGGGGTCTCCGAGGAGGTCGCCCGGTTCCAGGCCCGTAGCGCCTTCACCGGAACCGGCTTCACCACCCGGGAGGCCGAGATGGTGGTCTCCCACCCGGTGCGCCGGCGCATCGTCCAGACCCTGATGCTGCTCGGGAACGCCGGCTTCGTCGGCGCCGCCGCCACCCTGTTCCTCTCCTTCGTGGACGTCCCCGACCGGCGCCAGTTCTGGATCCGCGCGGCGGTCCTCGGCGTCGGCCTGCTCGCCCTGGTCTCGGCGGCCTACAGCCGCTGGCTGGAGCGGCGCCTGCGCAGGGTCATCGAGCGGGCCCTCGAGGTCCTGACCGACCTCGAAGTGCGCGACTACGAGAGCCTGTTGCGCCTCGGTGAGGGCTACACCATCGCGGAGATGGTGGTGCCCGAGGGCCACTGGCTGGCCGAGCGCAGCCTGGCCGACCTCCACCTCACCGCCGAGGGGGTCACCGTCCTCGGCATCCAGCGGGCCGGCCGGCACTACCTCGGGACGCCCCGCGGCGACACCCGCATCCTGCCCGGCGACGTCCTGGTGCTCTACGGGCACGCCGACACCATCCGGGACCTGGACCAGCGGCGTCGCGGCGCGGAGGGCGACCGCAGCCACGCCAAGGCGGTGGCCCAGGAGCGGCTGCGCCTCGCCCGCCAGGAGCGGGAGGACGCGGAGCGCTCGGAGGACGAGCCCGGATAGGGGAGGGCCTGGTCGGACGCCGCCGCCGGCATGGGGGAGCCGTCGGGCGCAGGGCCCGGCTCTCGTTCGTCGTCCTCGCGCTCGTCGGCGCGTCGAGGGTGGCGTTCGGGCCACTCGCCGTCCGGCTCGCGGAACCTCCGAGTCCGGCCGGCGAGGTGGACGCGCGGCATCGGGGTTCCTAGGCTGACGGCGTGTTCGCGCTCGTCTCCCGGCGTCGTGCGGTGCTGCGGCGGTCCGTCCTCGGCCTCGCCGTCGTGGCCCTGGCCGCGTCGTGCGCGACCACGCCGCAGAACGCCATCCGGGACCTGGCCGCGATCCACACCGAGGACACCTGGCAACCGCGCAGTCCGGCGGCGATGACCGTGGCCCCGGCGGTCTACCTCGGCAACGTCAGCACCGAAGCCCTGGAGCAGAGCGGTATCTACGAGGTCGAGGACCACCTCGCGCTGGAGCTGGCCATCCTCGACGCCATCGGGCGCTCGCCGTGGGACGACCCGCCGCTGTCGCTCGAGGCGACGTCGTGGCTGCTGGTCGAGCTGCTCCACGACCCCGAGCCCGAGGCGCGGGTGCGCGCGGCCGCCATCCTCTCGCAGTTCGCCGCAGCCTGGATCACCGAGGGTGGCGCGCGGCTGCCGGCGGTCGCGACCGACCGCTCGCTGGTCGAGGCGGTCCGCGCGCTGGAGGATGCGGAGGACCGCGACGCCTTCCTCGCGGCGCTGCGTCTGCTCGAGCGCGCCCCGCTCGGCGACGGCGACGCCACCATCCGGCTGCTGGCCGGCATCGGGCGCAAGGCCGGCGACCTCGGCGTCGGCCCCCGGCACGCCTCGGCGGTGCTCCTGTGGTCGGCGGCCCTGCGGGGGGTCCTCCACGGGCTCGAGCTGTGCGCCGAGGGCGACCCCGACGCCGAGGTCCGCGAGGCCTGTCGCGCTCGGCTGGACATCCTCCTGCCCTACGCCCGCCCCGGCGCCTGACCACTTCCATGCCCCGGCTCGGACTCCTGCTCAAGCTGGCCGTCGCAGCCGCGCTGGTCTGGTACGTGGTCGGGCAGGTCCAGTGGCACGACGAGCTGGCCCTGCCGGTGGTCGTGGACGGCGAGCGGCCGGTCCTGGTCGGTCGCTTCGAGGGTGACTGGAAGTCGGCGGACTGGACCTTCGTCGCCGACTCTGGACGACGGCTCGCCGCGGGGCAGCTGCCGGCGGCGGAACTCCGCCCCGGTTTCCTCACCACCCTGCGGTCCATGGACCTCTCCTGGTTCGCCGGCGGCTTCCTGGCTTGGGGCGCGCTCCTCCTGCTCTCGGCGATGCGCTGGCGCCTCCTCCTCGGCGCCGCCGAGCTGACCATCCCGTTGCGGCGCGCCTGGCGCCTGACCCTGGTCGGAACCTTCTTCAACAACGTCATGTTCGGGGCCACCGGCGGCGACCTGGTGCGCGCGGTGCTGGTGACCCGCGGTCTGGACCAGCACCGCTGGCGCGCCGCGCTGTCGGTGCTCGTGGACCGCGTCGTCGGCCTCTTCGTCCTCCTCCTCATCGCCGAGGCCATGCTGGTCGCGGCCTGGGCCGACGGCATGTTCGAGCCCATGCCGATGCTGCGCCGCATGCTCTTCGCCCTGACCCTGCTCCTCGCCGGTGTCGTGGTCGGCGCGTCGGTGTACCTGTCTCGCCGGATGCGCCGCCTGCTCCGGGTGGACGCCATCCTGTCCCGGTTCTCCGAGGACGGCGTGGTGCGCAAGATGGACGCCGCCCTGACCCTCTACCGCCTGCGGCCTCGGGAGCTCGCCGGCGCCCTGCTCCTGTCGGTGCCGCTCCAGACCTGCGGCATCCTCTCGTTCTGGGCCTTCGCCCTGGCGCTCGGCGCCGACCTCGAGGCCTTCCAGGCCGCCATCGTGTTCCCGCTGGTCCAGACCGCCTCCGCGGTGCCGGTGGCGCCGGCCGGCTGGGGGGTCGGCGAGACCCTCTACGGCTGGTTCTTCGAGCGCTTCGGTGTCGGCTTCACCCTCGGCGTCGCGGTCTCGGTCCTGTTCCGCCTCGCCACCCAGGTCGGCTGGGGCCTGGTCGGCGGGTTCGCCTGGGTGCTCGGCCACGACCGCATCGACCCGGACGCCGCCCTCGCCGAGTCGCCCTCCGTCTCATCGAGCTGATGCACCTCACCGTCTTCGGATCCGTCGGCCTCGACGACGTCGAGACCCCCGCCGGCCGCGTCGAGTCCGCGGTCGGAGGCTCGGCCGTCTACTTCTCGTTGGCCGCCTCGCTGTTCACCGACGTGCGCGTCGCCGCCAACGTCGGCCACGACTTCCCCGACGCGGCCTGGGACGTGTTGCGCGGGCGCGGCGTGGACCTCTCGGGGCTGCAGGTGTTCGCCGACCGGCCCAACTTCCGCTGGAAGGGGCGGTATCGCGGCGACATGAACGAGGCCGAGACGCTGGACACCCAGCTGAACGTCCTCGCCGAGCCGCCGCGCATCCCCGAGCACTACCTGGACGCGCGCTTCCTGTTCCTGGCCAACTCGGCGCCCGAGACCCAGCTCATGCTGCGGGAGCGGATGCCCGACGCGGTGTGCTGGGCCGACACCATGAACCTGTGGATCGACACCGCGCGCCCGGCGCTGGAGGCCCTGCTCGGGCGTCTCGACGGCCTGGTGCTGAACGACGGCGAGGCCCGCGCCTTGAGCGGCGAGCACAACCTGGTCGCCGCCGGCGAGCGGTTGCGCGAGATGGGCCCGCGGGTGGTGGTGGTCAAGAAGGGCGAGCACGGGGCCTTCCTGTTCGCGCCCGAGGGCCGCTTCTCGCTGCCGGCCTACCCGACGACCCGGGTGGTGGACCCCACCGGTGCGGGCGACAGCTTCGCCGGGGGGCTGCTCGGCTCGCTCGCGGCGTCGGGGGGGCACCAGGACTTCGCCGCCCTGCGCCGGGCCATGGTGGACGGCACGGTCTGCGCCTCGCTGACGGTGGAGCACTTCTCGACGGAGGGCCTGGAGCGGGCCGACCCCGCCGAGCTGGCGCGGCGGACCGCCGAACTCCGCTCCTTCGTGGAGTGGCCGGCCTGACCGACGCCGGAAAAGCCGGGAATCGTCCGTGACCGAGGGCCGTGCGGTTCGTCCTCGGGGGGAAGGGCGGGGTTCGTTCGGGTTTCGTACTGGAATCCGGCCCCCGGTCCGCCCTACACTGCAACCCGAGGAAACCCATCGTGGCCACCAAGAAGAAGCACCCGCACTCCACCCCGCCCACCCCGTCCAGCGCCGCCGACCGTAGCGCCGCCATCCAGGAGGCGCTCGCCAAGATCCAGAAGGACTACGGCGACGAGGCGGTGATGGACCTCACCGACGCCAACCGCAAGCAGATCCGGGGCATCCCGACCGGCTCGCTGGCGCTTGACCTGGCCCTCGGCGGCAAGGGGTTGCCGCGCGGCCGGGTGGTCGAGCTCTACGGCCCCGAGTCCAGCGGCAAGTCCACGCTGGCGATGAGCGTGGTCGCCCAGGCCCAGAAGATGGGCGGCTTCGCGCTCTACGTCGACGCCGAGCACGCCTTCGACCCCGAGTACGCGATGAAGCTGGGCGTCCAGATCCAGGGCGACCGCTTCCTGCTGTCGCAGCCGACGACGGGCGAGGAGGGGCTGGACATCGCCGAGCAGTTCATCCGCTCCGGCGCGGTGGACGTGGTGGTGGTGGACTCGGTGGCGGCGCTGGTTCCGAAGGCCGAGGTCGAGGGTGAGGTCGGCGACCAGTTCGTCGGTCTCCAGGCGCGGATGATGAGCCAGGCGCTGCGGCGGCTGACCGCCATCGTCGGCAAGTCCGACGCCGTCGTCATCTTCATCAACCAGCTGCGCGAGAAGATCGGGGTCATGTTCGGCAACCCCGAGACCACGCCGGGCGGCCGGGCCCTGAAGTTCTACAGTTCGGTGCGCATCGACGTGCGCCGCATCGGCGCGCTGAAGAACGGCGACCGCATCGTCGGCAACCGGACCAAGGCGACCGTGGTCAAGAACAAGGTGGCGCCGCCGTTCCGTCGCGCCGAGTTCGACATCCTCTACGACGAGGGACTGAGCCTGGAGGGCGACGTCCTCGACCTCGGCATGCAGTACGGCTTCGTCAAGAAGTCGGGCGCCTGGTTCAGCTACCTGCCGGAGGGTGCGGACGAGGTCCGACTCGGGCAGGGGCGCGAGGCGGCGCGCCGCCTGCTGAAGGAGAACCCCGACCTGTGCGACGAGGTCGCGGCCCGGGTCAAGGAAGCCATCCTGGCCGAGCAGCGCGCCGCCGCGCCGCCGCCGCCCGCTGCGGCGTCCGGAGCCGCCGCGAAGTCCGCGCCGAAGACCCAGGCCAAGACCAAGGCCAAGGAGGCGGAGGCCGGGGCGGCGGGCAAGCGGACGCGCAAGTAGGCTGTCCGGCCGCCCGATGGGCCACCCCCGGACCACCGCCGAGATCCGCGAGGCCTTCCTGCGGTTCTTCGAGGAACGAGGGCATCTCCGGATGCCCTCCGATTCGCTCGTGCCCGCGAACGACCCGACGTTGCTGTTCACCGGCGCCGGGATGAACCAGTTCAAGGAAGAGTTCCTGGGGCGAGGGCGTCCGCTGCAGCGGGTGACCACGGTCCAGAAGTGCCTGCGGGTGCCGGACCTCGAGAACGTGGGCGCGACGCCGCGGCACCACACCTTCTTCGAGATGCTCGGCAACTTCTCGTTCGGCGACTACTTCAAGGCCGAGACCATCCCCTGGGAGTGGGAGTTCTTCACCGAAGTGCTGGGCTGGGACCGCGACCGTTTCGTCGCCACGGTCTACGTGGACGACGAAGAGGCCTTCGGCATCTGGCGCGACGTGGTCGGGCTGCCGGAGGAGCGCATCTACCGCTTCGGCGAGGCCGAGAACTTCTGGCCGGCGTCGGCGCCGTCGCAGGGGCCGAACGGACCGTGCGGACCGTGCTCCGAACTGTACTGGGACCAGGAGCCCGGGGCGTCGTTGCCCGCGCACGAGGGGCTGGAGGCGCTGCCCGACCGCTTCCTCGAGGTCGGCAACTTCGTCTTCACGCAGTTCGAGCGGCGTGACGGCGGCGAGCTGGCGCCGCTGCCGCAACGCAACATCGACGTCGGCCTGGGACTGGAGCGGATCGCCGCGGTGGCCCAGGGCGTGCCCAACAACTTCGAGACCGACGTGTTCGCGCCGTTGCTCGCCGCCATCCAGGAGGTGGCCGGGCGGGTCTACGGGGACGACGCGCGCGACGACGTCCGCATCCGTCGGATCGCCGACCACGCCCGGGCGGTGTTCTTCTGCATCGCCGACGGCGCGGTGCCGGGGCGCGAGGGCCGCGGCTACGTGGTGCGGAAGATCCTGCGGCGCGCGGTGCGCGACGGCATCGAGCTCGGCATCGGCGAGCCGTTCCTGGCCGGTCTGTTGCCGGCGGTCCAGGAGACCATGGCCGCGGCCTATCCCGAGATCCGCGAGCACGAGGCCACCATCACCGCGCTGGCGCGCGGCGAGGAGGAGCGCTTCCGCGAGGTCTACGAGCGTGGCATCCGCCGTCTCGAGCAGGAGATCGACGAGCTGAAGCACGTGCGCGGGGCCGGGACGTTCCCCGGCGAGGTCGCGTTCGAACTCCACGACACCTACGGTTTCCCGGTGGACATCACCGAGGTCGTGGTCCGCGAGCACGGTCTCGCCTTCGACGAGGACGGCTTCCTGGCCGCGATGGAGGCGCAGAAGGCGCGGGCGCGGGCGGGCAGCGAGCTCTCCGGCGAAGTGTTCGCGGCGTCGGTCCCGGCCCGGCTGCGCGGGGCCGGGGTCGAGACCACGGAGTTCGTCGGCTGGGAACGGGACGACACCGAGGCCCGGGTGGCGGCGCTGCTGGTGGGCGACGAGCTCCGCGAAGCCGTCGCGGTCGGCGAGGCCGTGCGGGTCGTCCTGGATCGGACCCCGTTCTACCCCGAGGGCGGGGGCCAGGTGGGGGACCGCGGCGTGATGGAGCACGACGGCGAGCCCGCCTTCCGGGTGGACGACACGCGGCGCGAGGAGGACTTCGTGCTCCACGAGGGCGAGGCGCTCGCTCCGCTGCGGGTCGGCGACCGGGTCCACGCACGCCTCGACGTCGCGGCGCGGCGGGCGACCGAGGCCCACCACACCGCCACCCACCTGCTCCACGCCGCGCTGCGGTCGGTGCTCGGAGAGCACGTCACCCAGGCCGGCAGCAAGGTCGAGCCGGAGCGGCTGCGCTTCGACTACACCCATCCCGAGGCGCCGAGCGCCGAGCAGCTGCGGACGATCGAGGACCTGGTGTTGGACCAGGTGCTGGCCGCCAAGCCGGTCGAGAAGCGCTTCACTTCGCTGGAACGGGCCCGTCGCGAGGGGGTGATGGCCTTGTTCGGCGAGAAGTACGGCGACGAGGTCCGCGTGGTCGCGGTGCCGGGGTTCTCGCAGGAGCTGTGCGGCGGCACCCACGTCGCCAACACCGGCGCCATCGGGCCCTTCCGCATCCTGTCCGACCGCGCGCTCGCGGCCGGGGTGCGCCGGCTGGAGGCGGTGGCCGGGCGCCCGGCGATGGCGGCGTTCCGTGCCGAGCACGAGTGCCTGGAGGCCGCTGCGGCGGAGCTCAAGGTCCCGCCCGAGCGCCTGGTCGAACGGATCGCCCGGCTTCGCGAGGAGCTCAAGGAGGCCCAGCGCGCCCGAGCGGTCGCGGTGCCCTCGGCGGAGGAACTGCTGGCCGAGCTCGGCGCGGCCGAGGGGGTGGCCTGGAAGCACCTCGCCGGCGCCGACGCCCGGGCGCTGCAGCGCCTCGCGGCCCGGCTCGAGAAGGCCGAGGAGCGCCCCGAGGTGGTGGTCCTGACCGGCGGCGACGAGCGGGCGGTGCCCATCGTGGTCCTGGTCCGAGAGGGTTCGGCGGCCCATGCCGGAGAGCTCGCCCGGGAGCTCGGCGGCCGCCTCGGCGGCGGCGGCGGCGGCAAGCCGGGATACGCCCAGGGCCGCGGCTGCTCACCGGAGGGGCTGGAGGAGGCGGTGCGGGCCCTCGGCGAGGCCATCCAGGGCGTGTGAGGTCCTCGGGCGGGGGCGGCGACGGAGTCGCGAGTCCTCCCCGCTCCTTGACCCGGGGCCTCGACGGGGAGAGAATACCCGGCCCGGTGTCGTTCGACCCCGCCCCGGGGCCCCCTCGTCATGGCCGTACCCAAGAGACGCAACTCCAAGCGCCGCGCGCGTCTGCCGCGCGCCGCCCGCCCGCTGCGGGTTCCCAACCTGCGGCCCTGCCCCCGGTGCAGCACGCCCGGGCCGTCCCACTGCGTGTGCGACGAGTGCGGCTGGTACAACGGCCGCGAAGTGATCGCCAAGGACGAGTTCTAGCCCGGTCCCGCCCCCGATGAGGATCGCGGTCGACGTTCTCGGGGGAGACCACGCTCCCCGCGCGATCCTGGAAGGGGTCGCCGCGGCCCTGCGCGACGGCGGCTTCCGCGCCGAAGAGCTCCTCCTGGTCGGCCCCGAGGAGGCCAGCCGCGCCGTCCTGCGCGAGGCCGGCGTGGACGAGGTGCCGCCCATCCTCCACACCGACGAGTTCGTCGGCTCCGACGAGAAACCGGTGGTGGCCCTGCGCCAGAAGCCCAGGGCCTCGATCGCCCTCTGCGTCGGCGCGGTCCGCGGGGGGGAGGCGGACGGACTGGTCAGCTTCGGCAACACCGGGGCCACTGTGGCCGCGTCCACGATGGGGCTCGGCTTGCTCGAGGGGCTGCGGCGTCCCGCCATCGCCGTCTCCATGGAGGGCGCCGCCGGGCGTTTCGTCCTGCTCGACGCCGGCGCCAACCCGACCCCGAAACCGCTCCACCTCGCCCAGTACGCGGTGATGGGGGCGGCCCACGCCCGCGACCTGCTGGCGCACGCGCGCCCGCGGGTCGGCTTGCTCAACATCGGCGGCGAGGCGAACAAGGGCGGCCAGGCCCTCAAGGAGGCCTACGGCATGATCGAGGCCGCTGCGGAGGGCTACGAGTTCGTCGGCAACGTGGAGGGCAACGAGATCTTCGCCGGGCGCGCCGACGTCTTCGTCTGCGACGGCTTCGTCGGCAACGTGGTGCTCAAGGTGGTCGAGGGCTTCGCCGAGTACCTGGTCGCCACCGCGGCCGAGGACGGCTCCGAGGTCTCGGGCGCTCTGCGGCGGCTGCTCGGCGCCGCCGACTTCTCCGAGGTCGGCGCCGCGGTCCTGCTCGGGGTGCGCGGCGTGGTCCTGATCGGGCACGGCCGCTCGCAGGCCAACGCGGTGCCGCCCGCGTTGCGGACCGTCCGAGCCCACCTCGAGGCGGGCGTGAACCGTCACATCGTGCGCGACCTCGCTCTGGGGGCCGAGGCGGGAGAGGGCGCATGAGACCGGCCGGCCGTGCCGTCGGCGTCGGAGGCCTGGGCTACGAAGTGCCCGAGCGCGTCGTCGACAACGAGTGGTTCACGCGCTACGTGGACACCTCCGACGAGTGGATCCGACAGCGCACGGGCATCGCCGAGCGGCGTTGGCTGGAATACGGGCGGGCTCCGAGCGACCTCTTCGCCGGCGCCGCCGGCAAGGCCCTGGCCGACGCCGGGGTCGCCCCGGAGGAGGTGGACCTGATCGTGATGTGCACGGTGTCCGGCGACTACCAGGGCATCCCCCAGGCGGCGTGTCTGGTCCAGGAGGCCCTCGGCTGCCGCAATGCCGCCGCCTTCGACCTCGCCGCCGGCTGCGCCGGATTCGTCTACGGTCTGACCACGGGCGCCCAGTTCGTGGCCTCGGGCGCCGCCGACAACGTCCTCGTCATCGGCGGCGAGGCGCTGTCGCGGATCTGCGACGTGTACGACCGCAACTCGGTGATCCTGTTCGGCGACGGCGCCGGCGCGGTGCTCCTCCAGCCGCACGACCGCTGCCGGCGGGGCCTGATCGAGGACCTGACCCTCGGCGCCGACGGCGGGGGCGGCGAGTTCATCATCCGGCCGCGCGGCGGGCCGGCGGAGCCGATCACGCCCGAGATCCTGTCCGAGGGCACCCACCTGGTCCGCCTCAAGGGGCGCGAGGTGTACCGCTTCGCCGTGGACCGGATGACCAACCTCATCGCCTGGGCGATGGAGGGCCAGGAGCTGGACGACCTCGCCGCCGTGGTCCCGCACCAGGTCAACGCGCGCATCCTCGAGACCGCGACGGCGAAGCTCGGCATCCCGCAGGAGAAGGTCATCATCAACATCGATCGCTACGGCAACACCTCCTCGGCGTCGGTCCCGATCGCCCTGGGCGAGGCGGTGGAGCGTGGCGTCATCGAGCGCGGCAAGCTGGTCGTCGTCGCCGCCTTCGGCGCCGGCCTGTCCTGGGGCGGCGCCCGTCTGCGTTGGTAGCCATGGAAGACCTCCTCCGTTCCGCTCTCCTGTTCCCGGGCCAGGGCGCCCAGGCCGTCGGCATGGGGCGCGACCTGGCCGACGCCAGCGCCGCGGCGCGCGAGGTGTTCGCGCGCGCCGACGAGGTCCTCGACCTGCCGCTGTCGCGGCTCTGCTTCGAGGGCCCCCAGGAGGCCCTGACCGCGACCGACGTCGCCCAGCCCGCCATCTACACCACCTCGTTGGCGGGGCTGGCGGCCCTCGAGGAGCGGCTGGGCCGCCCGCTCGAGCCGAGCGCGGCGGCGGGGTTGTCGCTCGGCGAGTACACCGCGCTCACCGCGGCCGGAGCGCTCTCCTTCGAAGACGGTCTGCGGCTGGTGCGCCAGCGCGGAGCGGCGATGCAGGCCGCCAGCGAGGCCCGGCCGTCGGGCATGACCTCGGTGCTCGGGCTGGCTCGGGAGGCGCTCGAGGAGCTCTGCGCCGCGGTCGCCGACGAGACCGGCTTGGTGTGCCAGGTGGCCAACCTGAACGCGCCGGGGCAGGTCGTGGTCTCGGGCGAACTCGGCGCGCTCGACGTCCTCGAGTCGCGGGCCAAGGAGGCCGGGGCGCGGCGCGCCCTGCGCCTCGACGTCGCCGGTGCGTTCCATTCCGAGGTGATGCGTCCGGCGGCCGACGAGCTGGCGCGGGCCCTCGAGGACGTCGCCTTCGGCGATGCGCGCTGCCCGGTGTGGCAGAACGCGACGGCGGTGCCGGCCACCGAGGCCGCGGTCCTGCGCGAGAACCTCGCCGCCCAGTTGTGCGCTCCGGTGCTCTGGGAGGAGTCGTTCCGCGGCATGGCCGAGGCGGTGGGGGAGACGCCGTTCCTCGAGCCGCCGCCGGGCCGGGTGCTGGCCGGGCTGGCGCGCAAGATCGTCCCCGGCACGCAGGTGAAGTCGTTGGCCGACACCGCCGCGCTCGAGGCCCTGACCTCCTGACCCAACCGACCCCCTGTTCCCATGAGCGACCTGAACGACTTCCGCGTCCTCGTCACCGGCGCCAGCCGGGGCATCGGCGCCGCCATCGCCCGCGACCTCGCCGCCCACGGAGCGCGCGTCGCCGGAATGGCGACCCGCATCGAGAACCTCGAGGCCACCGGCCGTGCGGTGGAAGAGGCGGGCGGCGACTTCCTGCCCCTGGCCGGGGACGTCGCCGACCCGGCCACCGCGACCGCGGCCGTCGCCGCCATGCAGGAGGCATGGGGCGGGGTGGACGGACTGGTGGCCAACGCCGGCGTCACCCGCGACGGGCTGCTCCTGCGCATGGGCGAGGACGACTGGGAGACCGTGGTGCGCACCAACCTCGGCGGCGCCTTCCACCTGCTCAAGGCGGTGACCCGGCCGATGATGAAGCAGCGCGCCGGCCGCGTGGTCCTGATGGGGTCGGTGGTGGCCCTCATCGGCAATCCGGGACAGGCCAACTACTGCGCGGCCAAGGCCGGGCTCCACGGCCTGGCCCGGTCGGCGGCGCTGGAGCTCGGTGGGCGCGGCATCACGGTCAACGTGGTGGCGCCGGGCTTCGTCGAGACCGACATGACCTCGGAGCTGCCCGAGGAGGCCCGCCAGGCCATGCTCGCCAAGATCGCGCTCGGGCGCGGGGCGCGTCCCGAGGACCTCTGCGGGCCGGTCCGCTTCCTGCTCGGGCCGGACGGAGGCTACGTCACCGGCCAGGTCCTGGTCGTGGACGGTGGCCTTTCCCTGGGCTAGGGGCGCTCCTACAATCCGCCCGAGCCCGGGGGCGAACCCCCGACCATCCAGACCCAGAACCCCCAACGAGGAGCCGAGTTTCCCATGCCGATGTCCGAAGAGGAGATCCAAGAGAAGGTGTACGAGATCGTCTGCGAGCACATGGGTGCGTCGCGGGACAAGCTCGCCCCCGAGACCAGCTTCATCAACGACCTCGGTGCCGACAGCCTGGACACCGTGGAGCTCGTGATGGAGTTCGAGAGCGCCTTCGACATCACCATCCCCGACGAGGACGCCGAGAAGATCCAGACCGTCGGCAACGCCATCTCCTACATCAAGGAGAAGGTCAACGCTTGAGTCGTAGCGGGTCGGCCCGGCCGACCAGGGCGTCATGAGCGCGACCGAACGCAAGGTCGTCGTCACCGGCGTGGGCGCCGTCACCCCCCTGGGGGTCGGCGCCGGCGTCTTCTTCGAGGGGCTGCTCGCCGGCCGTTCCGGCGTCCGTCGCATCACGCGTTTCGACGTCTCGGAGCATGCGACCCAGATCGCCGCGGAGATCCGAGACGGTGTCTTCGTCCCCGAGGAGCACTTCTCCTCGAAGGAGCTCCGGCGCATGGACCCCTTCGCCCAGGTCGGTCTGGTCGCCGCCCGGGAGGCCTGGAAGGACGCTGGTTTCGAGGGCGGCTATCCTCGGCCCGAGCGCGGCGGCGCCATCCTGGCCACCGGCATCGGCGGCATCACCACCATCTTCGAGCAGGACGAGGTGATGCGGGCCAAGGGACCGCGACGGGTCACGCCGTTCTTCATCCCCTCGGTCATGGCCAACTCGTTGCCGGCCCACGTCGCCATCGAGTTCGGGCTGGCTGGTCCCTGCTTCCTGACCGCGTCCGCCTGCGCCTCCAGCGGACACGCCATCGGCATGGCGATGCGCGAGATCCGCGTCGGCAATGCCGACCTGGTGGTGACCGGCGGCGCCGAGACCACCACCAACCCGTTGTGCCTGGCCGGGTTCAACTCGCTCAAGGCCCTGTCCACGCGCAACGACGAGCCGGAGCGCGCCTCGCGTCCCTTCGACCGCGACCGTGACGGTTTCGTCATGGCCGAGGGGGGCGGGGCGTTGGTGCTGGAGAGCGAGGAGCACGCCAGGGCCCGCGGCGCCCGCATCTATTGCGAGCTCGCCGGCTTCGGTCAGAGCGACGACGCCGGTCACATCACGGCCCCCGACCCCAGCGGCGAGCGTCCTGCGGAGGCCATGCGGCTGGCGCTCGCGGACGCCGGCATCGGGGCGGAGGAGGTGGATTACGTCAACGCACACGGCACCTCGACCCAGCTCAACGACAAGGTGGAGACGCTGGCCCTGAAACTGGCCCTGGGCGAGTCCGACGCGCGCCGCACGTGGATCAGTTCCACCAAGTCCATGGTCGGGCACCTGGTCGGCGCCGCGGCTGCGGTGGAAGCGGTGGTCTGCGCCATGACCCTGGACCGTGGGGTGGCCCATGGCACGTCGAACCTGGAGCACCCCGACGTCGAGGGCGGTTGCGACCTCGACTACATGCCGGACGGGCCGCGCGAGAAGGAGTTCCGCGCCGCGATCTGCAATTCGCTGGGCTTCGGCGGCCACAACACCTGTCTGGCCTTCCGCCGTTATGCTGGATGAGGTTTCCCCGGACCCTTCCACGCGTCCTTCCCATCCCCTGAACCCCGGTCCCCGACGAACGTGAAACGGAAATTCGCCGAAGCGCTGCGCACCTTCAAGAAGGAGGTCTACAAGGTCGAGCACGACCACGCCGAGCTCGAGAACCTGACCAAGGAAGCGCTGGACTTCACCGAGGAGGCGTTGGACAACGCCTACCACTACCACTTCCACAAGCTGCCGGATGCGAGCCGCGCCGAGATCATCAACATGATCAACAACTACGTGGTCGAGGCCCTGTTGCCTCCCGTGGTCGAGAAGATCTCCCGGCGCCAGCTCCTGCTCGAGCGCAAGCTCGAACTCCTGGTCCAGCTGCTGGAGGAGGCGCTGGACCGCATCGGCGACGACGACCGGTGACCGTTTCGGCGGACGCCGACCCCGACGTCCCGGGGGCGGAGGAGGTCCTCGCCCGGGCCGAGGCCCTGGGCGGCGCGGTGGCGCGGCGGCGTCTGGAAGCCGAGCTGGCCGCCCTCGACCGGGAGCTCCTCGTCCGCCAGCGCCGGGCCCTGACGACCGTCCCGCCGGTCCCGGACCCTGCCGACCTGCAGGCGCCCGAACTGCTGCCGCCCTCGACCGTCGAGGCGGCCGAGAACGCCGAGGCCCGCCGCCTCGGACTCGAGGCCCTGGCGGCGGGCCGGGTCGCGGTCGTCACCCTGGCGGGGGGGCAGGCCAGCCGGCTCGGGTTCGAAGGCCCCAAGGGGGCGTTCCCGTTGGGGCCCATCAGCGGGGCCTCCCTGTTCCAGATCCTGGCGGCGCGGCTGCGGCGTGCCGGCGAGGTGGTGGGGCGGCCGATTCCCTGGGTCCTCCTGACCGGGCCCGACAACGACGCCGCGACCCGCGCCTTCTTCGCGCGCCATGCCGACTTCGGCCTGGCCCCGGGGCAGGTCCGCTTCGTGCGGCAGGGCACCCTGCCGGCGCTCTCTCCGGAGGGGGACTTCCTCCTGGCCGCGCCCGACCGTCTGTTCCGCAACCCCGACGGACATGGGGGCCTCTACCGGGCGCTCGAGGGCTCCGGGGCCCACGAGGCCCTCGCCGCCGCCGGGGTGGACCTCCTGTTCACCTGCCAGGTGGACAACGCCCTGGTGCCGTTGGTGGATCCGGTCTTCCTCGGCCATCACCTGCGGACCGGCGCCCGCATCACCAGCAAGGCGGTCGAGAAGACCGACCCCGCCGAGAAGGTGGGGCTGCTCGCCGAGGACGGCGACGGCCGGGGACTGTGCGTCGAGTACTCCGACATGCCCGCCGAGCTGCAGGCCGAGCGCGCCGCCGACGGCGGGCTGCGCTTCCGCGCCGGGAACGTGGCCATCCACGTCCTCGACCTCGACCTGGCCCGCGAGGTCGCGGCTTCGGACCTGCCCCTCCACCTGGCGCGCAAGCGGGCCCGGGTGCTCGGGGACGACGGTCTGGTGGGGGAGCGGGACGTGGTCAAGTTCGAGACCTTCCTGTTCGACGCGATGCCGCTGGCCGGACCGGGGAAGGCCCGGGTCCAGCTCGGCTTGCGGGAGGACGAGTTCGCCCCGCTCAAGAACCGCAGCGGCGCCGACTCGTCCGCCACCGCCCGCGCCGCCCTGGTCGCCCGCGACCGCCGATGGCTCGAGGCCGCCGGTCTCGCCCCGCCGTCCGAGGGCCCGGTCGAGCTCCTGCCCGGCGCCGCCTGGGACGTCGCCGACCTCTTGGAGCGACGCTCGGAGCTGCGGGAGCGCTTGGACGGCCGTCTGTGGAGCGCGTGACGGTCCTGCGAGGACGCCGGTCTGGGAGGAGGCTTCCTCGTCCCATAGAATGGGAGCGTCTCCGACCCCGACGACGACCGATGCCGCGCCAGCGAGAGCTCCCCGCCAGCGCCCGCCGCGACGCCTTCCCGGCCCGCCTCCCACACGGCGGTCGGAACGATCGGATCGTCGCTCGATCCATCGCACCCGCGAGGCGCGGCCTCCATCGGGAGCCGTCCCCGGCCTTCGGAGCCGCCTCCACCTCCGCCTGCAGTGCGCACCGGGCATTCGCGGCCGCACCGCATCACGGGGTGGGTTTCCTTCCCCCTTCCTGAAACCACGCATCCCTCACGGCCATGATGCTCGCACTCCTCCTCTCCCTTCTCCTTCCCCCGGCCCCTCCCCAGCTTCCAGGCGGCAGTTTCGAAGAAAATCGGTCCTGGAGCACGGGGTGGACCTTGTACGAACCGGACGACATCGCGCCCATCGTTCTCGATGGCGAACCGGCGGTGGGTTACATGAGCAGCGGTGACGAATACACCATCGTCTCGGACCGCAACAGCGTGTACTTCGACTTCAGCGCGCAACTCTCGTTCTACGATTTCGCCCGCCCCTTCCCAGAGGATCGGGATGGTGACGGTTGCCCG
Source organism: Planctomycetota bacterium (assembly GCA_027020785.1). GTDB lineage: Bacteria > Planctomycetota > UBA1135 > UBA1135 > UBA1135 > JALUVI01. The sequence goes on from JALUVI010000007.1 coordinate 17,464, forward strand.
GAGATCCTGGTGATCGACGATACGTCGCAGCTCTCCGTCTGGGACGAGTCCGCCTACTGGGGGGGTACGATGTTGTTCTCGGTTATTGCCCCTAGTCCTTTCAATGCGCTGCCCGTTGCGGACTACGATGCGGACGGCATCACCGACATCTTCGCCATCAACGACTTCACCCGGGACATCGTGGTGCTCTCCGGAGCCGATGGCTCTACGTTGGTGACGCTCCCCCCGCCAGGAGGAGGTTCCTTCAGTAGTTCGCGTTACTGGGTGATCGAGGACATCGACGGCGATGGCGCCAGGGATGTCGCGATCGTCTATTCCGACGCGGCTTACGATTCCTATCTACTCTTCCTGTCTGGAATGTCGTATGCCGAGATCGGAAGCATCCCCCGTACGGAACATATCCAGAACGTGCTTTCCGTCGGTGACCTCGACGGTGACGGGGTCGACGACGTTGCCGTGGCGATGACCACGCGAAACGGCGCCCATCTCGACCAAGGTGCAGTCGTCGTCCTTTCGGGGGCGACCTTGAGCGAACTCTTCACCGTCTGGGGAAGTAGTCAGGGTTCCTTCTTCGGAGAGGTCGTCGACGCTGCTTCTGACTGGACCGGCGACGGTGTTCCGGACTTTTGGGCGACCGACAGGAATCGTGGTTTGATCGTGGTCTCCGGTCGCGACCAGACTTCCATCCCCGTCGACGTTTCGCCAGGTTTGGTCTCCAACTTCATCTCCGTGAAACAGAGTGGCGATTGGACCGGCGACGGCGTCCCTGATCTCCTCATCGTGGATTCCAGTGACTCAGCCAGGGTTCGTCTCCTGACCCACAACCCCTGCGTGACGCCCTACGGCAGCCAGATCTCGGTGTCCTCGGGCGGCTTGGTGTCCTTGGACGTGGACTTCCCCGACGCCTACTGGGGGGCCGAATACCGGGTCCTGTTCTCGCTGCAGCCTCCCCAGCCCACCTGGTTCGGGGGCATCTACCTGCCGCTCGCCTCGGACCCCCTGCTGATGCGGACGCTGTTCCAGGCGGACTACTCCTTCATGCCGTATCAATTGGGTGTGACCGGATTCCTCGACCCGCAGGGCGACGCATTCGTCTCGTTCGGCCATCCCGGTGGGCTCACCCCGAAGGCCGTCGGCCATTCGGCCTATGGTTGCGTGCTGGTCGGCCCGCCGGCGAGCCCCGAGCTGACGAGTTCCGCGTTCGCCATCGAGTTCGTCCCCTGACCCGAGGACGGAGCGCCCGCTGCATCGCTCGGCCCCGCGGGGCCGAGCGATGTCGTTTTCCTGGACCGCACCCCTGTCCCCGTTCCCTGGATACAATAGGGGTATGATGCTTTCCCTCCTCCTTTCCTCTTTCGTGCTCGTCGCGCAGGGCGGCGGGCTCGACGAAGTCTGGTTCGCGGACCAGCAGGTCCGAGGATGGGGCGTCGGCGACCTCGACGGCGACGGCATCCCCGACTACGGTCTGTACCGTTCTTCCGCCCAGGTCCTCGACCTCTACTCCGGGGACGACGGCCTTCCTCTCGGCTCCATCGAGGGAGCTCCTCTGGCGATGGACTTCCTCGTCGTCGAACCGCTCGGTGACGTGGACGGCGACGGCTTCGGCGACCTCGCTCTGAGCGATTCCGTCGGTGACGGCAAGGTCGTGGTCTACTCCTGGGGCAGCTCCACGGTGCTCTACACGCTCCTGCCGTCCTTCTCGAACGGCGAGTTCGGGCACTCCCTCGAAGCAGTCGGCGACCTCGACGGCGACGGGGTCACCGACCTCCTGGTCGGAGCCCCGGCGACCTTCAACGACGACGGTCGTCTCTACGCCTACTCGGGGGCGAGTGGTGCCCAGCTGTTCCAGTCGTCGATCCCCGACCCTGCTTCCGCCTTCGGCTGGCGCATCGTGGATCTGGGCGACCAGGATGGCGATGGAGTCTCGGACTTCGCTGCCGCCGCCCCGGCGGCGGATTCCCTCTTCGGGAACGACTACGGTCGTATCTACGTCTTCTCCGGCGCTACCCAGAACGTCATCATTGCACTCGGTGGGGCAGGGCCCGACCGCTTCCTGGGCGAAGAGCTCGCCCGGATCGGTGACCTCGACGGCGACGGCCGCGCAGACCTGCTGGCTTCTTCCTGGGATCCGATTTCCGGCCATTCCTTCGTGGAAGCCTTCGGTTCCAACGGTTGGGTTCGTCTCTGGTCGTCGTCATCCTTCTTCGCCGGGGCTCCTTCCCTGCTCGGGCTCGGCGATTGGAACGGCGACGGGCTGTCCGACCTGGTCGCCGGAGCGTACGGCAACCTCGTGAATACGACGTATGGCGGGATCGCCGTCCTCTCGGGCGCCGACGGGAGTTTCGTGGACCTGTTCCTCCCTCCCCCCGGCTTCGACTTCTTCGGCGAGAGGCTCTCCCTGGTCGGCGACGTCGCCCGCGACGGGGAACCGGAGTTCCTGGTGGACAGTCTCCAGGGCACCACGCTGATGGGGCACTCCGACTTCCTGTTCCCCGATTCGGCGGGGCTCTCGCAGAGCCAGGGTGGGGTCGTCGGGATGGAGCTCGACTTCCCGTACACCGCAGCCGGGTACGACTACCAGATCCTGTTCTCCCTGGCCGGCCCCGGCAGCTTCTCCTATCTGGGGCTGGAGGTGCCGCTGGCCATGGACGCGCTGGTCGTCCGCTCGCTCTTCGGCGACTACCACTTCCTGCCGTTCGCGAGCGGGATGACCGGAACGCTCGACGCCGACGCGCGCGGCACGGCCGGCTTCGGTGTCCTGCCCGGGGCACTGCCGCCGGCCGCGATTGGGCGCACCTGGGCCGTCGCCGCCATCGCCGGCCCTGCGGGGCTGCCGCCCGAGACCAGTTCTGCTGCGGCCGTCTTCACGGTGCTGCCCTGACCTTCGCAGTTCCTCGTGCCCCGTCCTCCCGCTGCGTTGACGACGG
>JALUVI010000008.1 GCA_027020785.1 Planctomycetota bacterium
AGACGGTGCCGTCCTTCTTGAGGCAGTAGCCGAGCGACTGGCGCCAGAAGTGGGACTGGTTGTACCAGCGGCACCGCGTGTCGAGCATCAGGTTGCCGCCGAGCGTGCCCATGTTGCGCAGCTGGGGGCCGCTGACCACGCCCGCGGCTTGAGCGAGGGCGGGGAAGCGCTGCGACAGCTCGGCGTCCTCGGCCACCGCCGTCAGTGAGGTCATGGCGCCGACCAGGGTGGCGTCCTCGTCGTGCCGGATGCCCCTCAACTCGTCCACGCGGTCGAGCGCCACCACCACCTCGGGTTCGAACAAGCGATGCTTCAGGTTGGGCACCAGGTCGGTGCCGCCGGCGAGGTACATGGCGCGGCCCGGGCCGAACTCGGCGGCCAGGCGCACCGCCTCCGCCGCGGTGGTCGGTCGTTCCACGCGGAAGCGGGGCAACCTAAGCATGGGCGGCCTCCTGCTCGCGCAGGGCGCGCAGGACGCGCGCCGGAGTGAAGGGCAGATGGCGCAGCCGGATGCCGACCGCATCGAAGATGGCGTTCGCCACCGCCGGGATGGAGGAATGGAGGGGGCCCTCCCCGGCTTCCTTGGCCCCGTAGGGACCTTCGGGGTCGACGCTCTCGGCGATGAAGGCCAGGAACTCGGGGACGTCCATGCTGGTCGGCATCCGATAGTCGAGCAGCGACGGCCCTCGGTGCAGGCCGTGGTGGTCCACGTCGTGGTCTTCGAGCAACGCCTCGGCCACCCCCATGTAGCACGAGCCCTCGATCTGGCCGGCGACCAGCATCGGGTTGAGGGCTCGGCCGCAGTCGTGGGCGCACCACACCTTCTCGACGCGGACCATGCCGGTCTCCTCGTCGACCTCGACTTCGGCGACATGGGCGGTGAAGGAGTACGCGGGCGATGCGCCGATGGAGCCGCCGCGGTAGTCGCCGCCGAGCTTCGGCGTGTTGTAGGAGCCGGTCGCCCCCAGGGTGTCGAAGCGCGCTTCCGCGAGGTGGAAGGCCTGCCGGGTGGTCATCGTGCGTTCCGGGTCTTCCAGGTCGAGCACCGTGCCGCGGACCATGCGGATGCGGTGGGGGTCGACGCCCCACTCGTCGGCTACCGCCTCGACCACCTGTCGGCGCAGCTTGCGGGCGGCGTCGATGCAGGCATTGCCGACCATGAAGGTGACGCGGCTGGAATAGGCGCCGAGGTCCACCGGGCAGAGGTCGGTGTCGGCGGCCACCACCCGGACGTCGCGTTGGTCGAGCCCGAGCTCCTCGGCGACCAGGTAGGCGGCCACCGAGTTGGAGCCCTGGCCGATGTCGTTGCCTCCGGTGAACACCGTGACCAGTCCGCTGCGGTCCACCTTGATCTGGACCCCGGCCTGGGGCATGTCGTTGGGATAGATGGGATAGTTGGTCCCCGAGATGTACATGGAACCGGCAACCCCGAGCCCGCGCCCACGCGGCAGCCTTCCGTAGCGTTCCTTCCAGCCGCTGGCCTCCTCGACGAGGTCGAGACAGCGGAGGAATCCGTTGCTGGTGATGCGCTGCCCGTTCACGGTCTCGACTCCCTCACCGATGAAGTTGCGACGCCGCAGCTGGATCGGGTCGATTCCCAGGGCGTGGGCGATCTCGTCGAGCTGGACCTCGAAGGCGAAGCGCGGTTGCACGCTGCCGTGGCCACGCTTGGGTCCGCACGGGGGTTTGTTGGTGAAGACGCGTGTCGAATCGAAGCGGTAGCTGGGGAAGGCGTAGGGGCCGGTCAGGAGCTGGCCGCTGTAGTAGGTGGTGACCAGGCCGTAGGAGGAATAGGCCCCGCCGTCGATCAGGATCCGGGCATCCACGCCGGTGATGCGGCCGTCCTTGCGCACGGCGGTGCGGTAGCGCATCCTCATCGGGTGGCGGCCGCGGTGGGCGTAGAACACCTCCTCGCGGGTCCACAGCATCTTGACGGGGCGCCCGGTGCGCCGCGCCAACTCGGCGACGCAGAACTCGAGCGAGAAGGGGTCGCTCTTGCCGCCGAAGGCGCCCCCCAGGCACGGCTGGATCACCCGGATCCGCGCCGGGTCGAGGCCCAGGACCCGGGCCAGTGCGCGGTGCACGTAGTGCGTGATCTGGGTGCTGCTCCACAGCGTCAGCCGTCCGCTCGCCGACCAGTGAGCCACTGCGCAGTGCGGTTCGATCGGCGCGTGGGTGGTGCCGTGGAAGGAATAGTCGTTCTCGACCACCAGGTCGGCGTCGCGGAAGGCGTCGTCCACCGGCCCGAACTCGAGGGCGACGTGCTTGGACACGTTGTCGGCGCGCTTGCGGCCCTCGTGGACGAGGACGTCGGTGCGTCGCAGGGCTTCTTCGGGGTCGAGCAGCGGTTCGAGCACCTCGTAGTCGACGCGGATGCGCTCCAGGGCCTCGATCGCCGTGTCCTCGTCCACCGCGGCGACCGCCGCGACCTCGTCGCCGAGGAACCGCACCTTGTCCACCGCGAGTGCGGTCTCGTCCGGAGTCCACGGGATGATGCCGTAGCGGGTCGGGAGGTCCCGGCCGGTGATGACGGCATGGACCCCGGGCATGGCTTCGGCCGCACTGACGTCGATGCCTCGGATCCGCGCGTGAGGATGGGGGCTGCGCAGGATCTTGGCATGGAGCATCCCCGGCAGCTGGATGTCGTCGGTGTAGAGGGCTGCTCCGGTCGCCTTGTCCAGGCCGTCCACCTTGCGGTTGGCCTTGCCGACGATCTCGAACTCGCCCCAGGGCGCTTCGGGGCCGTGTCGGTCGCGCGCCGCCATCAGACCTCCGCCGGCTCCTGGGGCGGCCGGCCCTCCTTCCATGGCAGTTCGCCGCCCGCCGGGGTGTGTTCGGGACGGCGCCAGCTCGGCGGCTCCACCGGTTTGCCGGCGCGTTCCGCTGCCGCCAGCTGGACCGCCTGGAAGATCTGCGTGTAGCCGGTGCAGCGACAGAGGTTGCCGGCGAGTGCAGCACGGATCTCGTCCAGCGTCGGTTCGGCGACGCGGTCGAGGAGGGCCTTGGCCGAGAGCATCATGCCGGGTTGGCAGAAGCCGCACTGCAGCGCGCCGCAGCGGTCGAAGGCGTCCTGCACCGGATGGGGGCCGGGAGTTCCGGACTCCCGGGTCCACTGTGGCATCAGGCCCTCGATGGTCAGCACCCGGCGGCCTTCGGCGGACGCGGCGAGGGTCAGGCAGGCCAGCACCGGCTCGCCGTCGAGCAGCACGGTGCAGGCGCCGCAGTCGCCCTTGTCGCAGCCCTGCTTGCTGCCGGTGAGGCCGAGGCCGTATCGCAGGACCTCGAGCAGGGTCCAGTGGTCGGGTGCCGAGGTGACGACCTCGTCACCGTTGACCTCGAGACGCAGGGTCCGCATGACGCGCCCATTGTAGGGACAGCCCGCCCGGTGCCACTCGCGGGGCTTGGGCCGGCATGCGGTCAGTGTGGCCGAGCCGCCGCCGAAGCACCCCGTTGCAGGGTGACGTGGGCAGCGGCGGGGCCGTGTTCCCCCTGCCAGGTCACCAGCCAGCCGTCGTCGACGGCGACGGCGCGGGGGAAGCCCGAGCCGCGGCCGCGGCGCGCTGGAGCCAGGGCACGGGTGGGACCGAGTCCTTCGTCGGCGGTCCAAGTCCGGATGCGCCACTCCGGTCCGGCATCGCGCTCCTCCAGCCAGACCAGGAGCAGGCGGCCGTGGCGGTCGAAGCGGGCCTCGACGCGGCCCAGGGTGTGACCCTCGTCCACCCGCAGGGCGGGGCCCCAGGCCGAACCGTCCGCCTCGGCGACCGCGAGGCGCACCCGTGGGCCGGGGGCGCCGGTGAACCAGCACAGGGCGGTGCGACCGTCCGCGGCAACCGCGAGTGCGGGGCCGTTGACCGGGCACGCCGGCATCACCCAGCCGTCGGCGGCGGGGAACGTCGGTTCGCCGGGGCCGTCGGGGCCCAGTCGGGCCACGGCCACGTCCCGGACTTCGTCCGGGTCGCGGTCGCGCCAGGCAGCCAGGTAGCCGCCGCCGGGGAGGGGAACCAGGTCGGTCTGGCAACAGTCACAGGTGCGGTCGTCGAGGACGGCCTCCGGCTCGAGGCGGCCGTCGGCGAGGACGACGCGCGCCCGCAGCTGCTGGCCGGCCTCGGCGTGGGCACGGCCGTCGAGCCAGACGGCGAGGAAGCCGCTGCCGTGGCGCGGCGTCAGCGCGACGAAGCCATGCTCGGTCGGCGAGTCGTCGTCGTGGAGCAGCCCCGAGCCGAGTTCCTGGCCAAGTGGGTCGAGGAGCCGCCAGCGCACGTGGTAGGCATAGGCCGGCCCGCTCTCGGCCTGCTGCAGCCAGGTCACCAGGGTGCGGCCGCCGGCGTCGCGGGCTACTTGCGGGAAGTCGGCCCAGTTCACGAACCAGCGCTCCCCCGCGGCCAGAGTGGTGGGTTCGCTCCACTCACTGCCGTTCAGGATGCTACCGCGCAGCGCATGCCCTGCGTCGGTCTCGGCAGTCCAGACCAGGAGCGGGGGACCGCCGGCGGTGGCAGCGAAGGAAGGCCAAGCTCCGCCGGCAGAGCCAGCGGGCGGTTCCACGGGGTGGACATCGAGACCGAAGCCGGCGGGATCGGCTGCTTGCAGCAGGAGGACCAGGGCTGCGAGTGTCATTGCTCCAGGATAGGGGGCTCGCCGACGCCGCAGGACGGAAACTGGCCACGAAGAGTGTTCCATTTTCCACAGCCGAGCTGTGACCTTCGCGCACCGAGTGCGTCGTCCTGGGTACCGAGACCCAGGAGACCGCCACGATGCGCTTCGAACCACCCTTCTGCC
>JALUVI010000009.1 GCA_027020785.1 Planctomycetota bacterium
CGCTGGCCTGGCCGACCCCCGCGTCCACCAGGACCGGAACCCCCGCCTGCTCGACGATGAGCCGAACGTTGAGCGGATTCAGGATGCCGAGGCCGCTGCCGATGGGCGCGCCGAGCGGCATCACCGCCGCCGCACCGGCCTCTTCCAGGCGCCGCGCCTGGACCACGTCGTCGCTGGTGTAGACCAGCACCTGGAACCCCTCGGCGACCAACGTCTCGAGGGCACGCAACGTCTCGTGCGGCTCCGGGAGCAGGGTCTTCGGGTCGGCCAGGACCTCGAGCTTGACCAGATCGGTGTCGAGCATCTCCCGCGCCAGCCGGGCCGTACGCACCGCGGTCTCGGCGTCGAAACACCCGGCGGTGTTCGGCAGCAACTCGTAGCGGTCGCGATCGAGGTAGTCGAGGAAGCGCTCACCCTCGGGTTCGTCGGCGGGGATGCGCCGCACCGCGACGGTGACGCACTCGGTGCCGCTGGCGGCCAACGCGTCGCGCATCGTCGGGTAGTCGGCGTACTTGCCGGTGCCGAGGAACAACCGCGAGCCGAAGCGGCGGCCGGCGAGGAGGAGGGGTTCGTCGGAGGGTTGGACCATGGGCGGTGCGGGGATGGGCGGCTCAACCGCCGCCGACCAGACGGACCACCTCGACCCGATCGCCGGGACGCAGGACGGTCTCGCCGTGACGCCGTCGCGGCACGACCTCCCCGTTGACCTCGACGGCGACCGTCTCCAGGTCGCCGCCGAGCGACTCGAGCAGGGTTGCCACGGTGCACTCGCCAGCCCGGCCGGGAAGCGGATGGGGACGGCCGTTGACGAGGAGCGGGGCCTCCGAGGCCTCCTGGGCGCGCGTCATGGCACCATCCTAGCGAGCGCCGGCCCCCCGCCGCGAGCCGCCCCTCCCCCCTCCGGCTCCGAGGTCTTCCCTTGTGTCCCCGGCCCTGGACGCTAGAATGGAAGGGCTTCCTTCCGCCCTCGGGCGTCGGGAAGCGAAACCTGGCCCTGGGCCGACATCCGAGACCGGATGCAGCCGCGGCGCCGGCCGCGGCACGAGCGGGTGTGGAGTTCGGCTCCACACCCGCTTTTCTCGGTCGGAGACGTCGTCCCGGGGCCGCCACGGGAGACAGAACATGCGCAAGGACGACGTGCTCCGGATGATCGACGCCATCCACCGGGAACGGGGAGTGGACCGGGAGATCCTGTTCCACGCCCTCGAAGAGGCCTTGAGCCTCGCGGTGCGCAAGAAACTCGGCGTCGAGGAGGGTTTCAGCATCCGCATCGACCGGCGTGACGGCACCATCCGGCTCGAAGCGCCGGACGGGTCGCTCTACGAACCCGAAGCCGAAGAGTTGGGGCGCATCGCGGCCCAGACCACCAAGCAGGTCTTCATGCAGAAGATCCGCGAGGCCGAGCGCGACAAGACCTATGAGCAGTACGAGCACCTGGTCGGCACGGTGGTCTCGGCCCAGGTCCACAAGCTGGAGGGCCCGAACGCCATCGTCACCCTCTCCGGCAAGACCGAGGCGTTGCTCCCCCGGTCGGAGCGCATCCCGAACGAGCGGCTCCACGTCGGCGACCGGGTCCGCGTCCTCATCAAGGAGGTGCGCAAGGAAGGCTCGCGGGTCGTCATCATCGTCAGCCGACGCGACCCCCTGTTCGTCCAGAAGCTGTTCGAGGTCGAGGTGCCCGAGATCGCCGAGGGCATCCTCCAGGTGATGAAGGTGGCGCGCGACCCGGGATACCGCACCAAGGTCGCGGTCTATTCGCTCGATCCGCGCGTGGATGCGACTGGAGCCTGCCTCGGCGTGCGCGGCACCCGCATCCGCAACGTCAACGACGAATTGCGCGGCGAGAAGGTGGACGTCGTGACCTGGAGCGACTCGCTCGAGGAATTGGTCCAGAACGCGCTCAAACCCGCCAAGGACATCCCGCTGGAGCACATCTTCCCGGACGAGGAGACCCAATCGGTGTTCGTGCTCGTCAGCGAAGAGCAGAAGCCTCTCGCCATCGGGGTCGGCGGACGCAACGTGCGGCTGGCCTCGGAGATCGTGGGCTGGGACATCGAGCTCAAGACCCCGGCCGAATACGAAGCAGAACTGCTCGCGGCCCAGGAGGCCGAGGGCGAAGGGGCCGAGGGCGAGGACGGGCACGACCGCGGCGCCCCGGAAGACGGCGGGAGGGACGAGGAACCGGATGCCGCGGCGGATGCGCCCGCCGCGGGCCCCGCCGACGGCGAACCCGTCGGCGAGACCACGCGCACAAAGGAGGAAGCCTAGGCCTTGAGCAAAGTCAAAGTCCACGCGCTGGCGAAGAAGTTCGGATTCTCGTCCAAGGAGTTCGTCGGGATCCTGAAGGACGTCGGCTATCCGGTGAAGTCCTACCAGGCTTCGCTCGAGGAGTGGGACGTGCCCATCATCGAGGAGCGCCTGCGCAAGGCCGGACTGATCGCGGACGAAGGCGCCGGTGCTTCCGATCAGGAAGCCGGCGGCGGTGGTGGCGGCGGTTTCTGGGATCAGCTCAAGGCGAAGGCGACCGCCCCCACGAAACCCAGCGACGAGTCCGAGAGCGACGACGGCGGGGAGGGGCCCGCCACGGCCACCAAGGAGCCCGACGAAGGAGGCGCGGCGCCCACCACCCAGGTCACCGAGGCAACGACCGAGCCCACAGCGCCTCCCGACGGCCCCGTAGCCGAGCCGGCGAACCCCGACGTGGAGACGCCCGAACCTCCTGCGGAGCCGGCCCCTGCGACGCCGGAGGCCGAGGCGCCCCCCTCCGCCCCCACCCCCACTTCCGCCCCCACGTCCGAGGCGGGCGGCGGCGACGAGACCTCCACTTCGGCCACCTCGTGCACGGCCCCGCCGGCCGGCCATCCGGGCGTGCCCAAGCCCAAGCCCAAGGCCTCGGCCAAGCGCGTCGGACGCATCGACCTCGAGGCGCTCGGCGTCATCAAGAGCCAGCAGGCGCAGCGACGCAAGGGCTCGACCTTCACCGACGTGCGCGAGCGCGAGAGTGCGCGGCGCCGCGAAATGCGGCAGAAGAAGCGCGAGATCGAGCGCAAGCGGAAACGCGGCGAGATCGGCCCGAAGGAGGTCAGCACGGTCGAGCGCAAGCGCGAGGTCGTGCTCGAGCCACCGTTCACGGTCAAGGGCTTCTCGACCGCCACCGGCATCCCTGCCGCCAAGGTGATGCAGCAGCTCCTCGAGCTCGGCAACGCTGCCAACATCAACTCGCAGTTGGACGCCGAGAGCGTCGAACTCCTGTCCGAGGAGTTCGGCGTCAAGGTCCGCATCAAGGAAGAGGTGGACCTCGAGCGCGAGCTCATGGAGGAGATCCAGGCCAGCCGCAAGGAGGTGGACGACTCCATGCTGGCGCCGCGACCGCCGGTGGTTGCTTTCCTGGGCCATGTGGACCACGGCAAGACCTCGCTGATCGACGCCATCCGTGAGACGCGCGTCGCCGCCAAGGAAGCAGGCGGCATCACCCAGTCCATCGGCGCCTACGTCGCCGACCTCGGCGACGGCCGCAGCGTGACCGTGATCGACACGCCCGGCCACCAGGCCTTCACCGCCATGCGCGCCCGCGGCGCGCGGGTCACCGACGTCGCAGTGCTGGTGGTCGCAGCCGACGACGGGGTCAAACCCCAGACCGAGGAAGCGGCGAGCCACGCCAAGGAGGCCGGCGTGCCGATCGTGGTCGCGCTCAACAAGATCGACTCGCCAGCGGCCAACCCCGAGCAGGTCAAGTCCCAACTCTCCGGCATCGGCCTGCAGCCCGAAGACTGGGGCGGCAACGTCGGTGTGATCCCGGTCAGCGCCCTGCGCAAACAAGGCATCGACGAACTGCTGGAGCGCATCCTGATCGAGGCCGAACTGCTCGACCTCAAGGCCCACCCCAAGGGCGACGCACTCGGCACCGTACTCGAGGCCGCAGTCGAGAAGGGCAAGGGCAAGGTGGCGACCGTGCTGGTCCAGGACGGTACCCTCCGCCCGCGTGAAGTCGTCCTCGCCGGCACCACCTACGGCAAGGTGCGGCTGATGTTCGACCACACCGGCAAACCCGCCAAGGAGGCGCCTCCGAGCACGCCGGTGCAGATCCTCGGCCTCGAAGACCTGCCCCCCATCGGAGAGCGCTTCTACGTGGTCAAGGACCTGAAGCTGGCCAAGGAGGTCGCCGAGAAGCGCAAGGAACACCAGGTCGAGATCGAGCGCGCCGAGAAGGCGGCGCAGGTCGACGCCCACAACCTGTTCGAGAAGCTGGACGAATCGCTGGCCGAGCGCGTGCGTTACGTCGTCAAGGCCGACGTCGTCGGTACGGTCGAGGTGTTGCGTGAATCGCTGAAGGGGCTGTCGTCCGACGAGGTCATCGTGGACGTGGTCCACTCTGGTGTCGGGGTCGTCACCGAGAGCGACGTCCAGCTCGCCGAGGCTTCGCAGGCCGTGGTCCTCGCCTTCAACGTCGCCCCCGAGGGCAAGGCGCGGAAGGAAGCTGAGCGGGTGGGTGTCGAGATTCGGCGCTACGATGTCATCTACGACCTGCTCGAAGAGGTCCAGCGCGACATCGAGGGACGACTCGCCCCCGAGGTCGAGGAGCACGTCATCGGCCACGCCGAGGTGCTCGAGATCTTCCGTTCGGCGCGCTGGGGCGTCATCGCCGGTTGCCGCGTCGAGGACGGGGTGATCAAGCGTTCCGCCAAGGCCCGGATCCTCCGTGAGGGACAGCCCATCCACGAGGCGCCGATCGAGTCGCTGCGACGCTTCAAGGACGACGTCCGCGAAGTGACGGCGCCCGACGAATGCGGCCTCAAGGTCGAAGGCTTCGAGGACTACCAGGTCGGCGACGTCGTCGAGGCCGTCGAGATCGTCGAGGTCGAGCGCAAGCTGGAGGAGGTCCTCGAGGAGGCCCAGGAAGGCGCCGGCGAGAACCGCTGATGGCCTCTCCGAAGCGACAGCACCAGGTCGAGAAGCAAATCCTCCGGCGGCTGGCCCTGGCGCTGCAGCGCGACCTCAAGGACCCGCGGGCCGGGTTCGTGACCATCACTCGGGTCGAGATCACTGCGGACCTGACCCACGCCAAGGTGTATTGGTCCGTGCTCGACCCGCGCGAACGATCCCGGATGGAGCACGTGTTCCGTTCGGCCCACGGCTTCTTGCGCACCTTGGTCGCACGCGACCTGCAACTGCGGAACGCACCACAGCTGTCCTTCCACTTCGACGAGAGCCTGGCCTTCGACGAGCGCCTGGAGGAGATCCTGCGGCGCGAGCGTGAGCGCAGCGCTGCAGCCACCACGGCCTCCGAAGGGCCTGTCGACGGCGAGAGCGGGCCGCGCCCCGATGACGACGCCGAAGCCTGACCACGCTCCGCGGCGGCTCCGCCGAGCCGAAGCGGCGCTGTCCCGCCGCACGGAACGGGTGACGGTGATCCTGGAACGCTGCAGCAAGGAGCACAACCTGCTCGCCGTGCTCCGCACCGCAGAAGCCTTCGGCATCCAGGACGTGTGGCTGGTCGGCCAGGGTTCGGCGACGCCGAAACCGCATCGGCTGAATCGCGGCGCCGAGTTCTGGCTGACCGTGCGCGCCCTCCCCGACACCGAGTCGTGTCTGGCGGCGTTACGGGACGAGGGACGCACCCTCTGGGTGGCCGACACCGGCCCCGACGCCGAGGCCCTCGACACGCCGGCCGCCATCGGTGCGGTTCCGGACCGGCTCGCCCTGGCGCTGGGCCGCGAGGCCGACGGGGCCAGCGAGGCGATGCTCGCAGCTGCAGACCGACGCATCTACCTGCCGCTCCACGGTTTCACCGAAAGCCTGAACGTGTCGGTCGCTGCCGCGCTGCTCCTGCAGCGCATCCTCGATGCCTGCCCCGAAGCGCGGGGAGACCTGTCCCCGGAGCGACGCGAAGCCCTCCGCCGCGAATGGTATCGGCGACTGGCCGGGAGCAAACGACCGGACCGCTTCGACGCCTGGCTCGAAGCGCCGCCGGAGCCGCTGGAGGACCTGCGCCAGCCGCCCGAGCTGCGACGTCCCCGGGTGCGCAAACGCGCGGCGCGCAGCCTGGGGATGAAGAACCTCGGCCCCAGCCCCGAGCACGGCGGCGACGACGAAGACGCAATGCGGCAGGCGGGCCGCTGACGCGGCCCGAGATCAGCCGACCCGGTGCCAGTGGACGCCGTCGGCGGTGTCCTCGACGACCACGCCCTGCTCCTGGAGACGCTCCCGAATGGCGTCGGCCCGCGCGAAGTCGCGGGCGCGACGAGCCTCCTCGCGCTCCGCGACCAGACGATCCACTTCTTCGTCGGAAAGCCCCTCCGAGACGGCCGGCGGGAGGAAGCCGAAGACCGCATCGGCCTCGTCCTCGAGGAAGCGCCAGGCGGCGGCCGCGACGGGTGGCTCCCAGCCGCCTTCCAGGAAGCGGTGGCGCAGGTCGAAGAGGGCGGCCACCGCCGGGGACGCGTTGAGATCGTCGGCGAGCGCACCCCAGAAGGCTTCACGAACCTCCCGTACCACCGACGCCTCGGGGGCATCCGAGGCCGCAGGCTCCGCCCCCTCGGCGGCAGCGGCGAGGCGACCGCGCAGGTCCACGAGCTGGCGCCGAGCCTCGGCGGCTCCGGCCAGTGCCTCCCAGGTGAAGTTGAGCGGTCCCCGGTAGTGGGTGCGCAAGACGAAGAAGCGATAGTCGAGCGCGGAGAAGCCGCGCTCGGTCAGGTCGTCCAGGGTCCAGACGTTGCCAAGGGACTTCGACATCTTGCCGCCGTCCACCTTGAGGAACTGCGTGTGGAGCCAATAGTCCACCCAAGGCGCACCGAACAGCGACTCGCTCTGCGCGATCTCGCACTCGTGGTGAGGGAAGACGTTGTCCTCGCCGCCGGTATGGATGTCGAAGTGTTCGCCCAGGTACTTGGTGGCCATCGCAGAGCACTCGATGTGCCAACCCGGGAAGCCGTGGGGGCCGAACTCGCTCTCCCACTTCATCAAGTGCTTCGGGTCGGACTTCCACAGCGCGAAATCGGCGGGATGGCGCTTCTCGGGATTCGGCTCGAGGCGGGCCCCCGCCACGAGGTCGGCGACGCGGTTGCCCGACAGCTTGCCGTAGTCGGGAAAGCTCTCGACCGAGAAGTAGACGTTCTCCCCCACCCGATAGGCGTGACCCGAGGCAATGAGCCCACGAATCATCTCGAGCATCTCGGCGATGTGCTCGGTGGCCCTGGGATAGTGGTGGGCCGGCCGCACACCGAGCGCCTCGAGGTCGGCGAAGAACTGTTCGCTGACCCGCTCGACCAGCTGCCAGGGGTCCACCCGTTCCTTGCGGGCCTGGGCCTCCAACTTGTCCTCGCCCTCCTCGGAGTCGGCAAGGAGATGGCCGACGTCGGTCAGGTTCATGACCTGGACGACCTCGTAGCCGCGCGTCTCGAAGACGCGACGCAACAGGTCGGCGAACAAGAAGGCGCGATAGTTCCCGATGTGCGGTCGCTGGTAGACCGTCGGCCCGCAGTGGTACATCCGTACCCTGCCCGGCTCGAGCGGCCGAAACGGCCGCTTCTCCCGGGTCAGCGTGTCGTAGAGGGTGAGGTCCAGCGGCTCCACGCCGGGATTCTAGCCCGGCTCAGGCCCCATTCCGGGGATCAGCGTTCCCAGATCTCGAGCCGCACTTCGACCGGCCGCGGCGAACGGTTCAGGACCAGGATCTCCCACTTTCCAGCAGCACCAGAATCGGCTTCCACCACCGGGAACGGGTCGGGGAGGGTGTCGCTGTCCACCAGGGTGCCATCGGGAGCGAAGAGCTGGAGGTCGAGGTCGGCCTGCGCCCTCTCGTCGGCGGGATGGGCGAACGCCACGAAGGGGAAGTCTTCCCGGGCCATTACCACGATGAAGCGCCGGCCTTCCAGTCCAGCCATCGAAAAGGTCTCGCTCACGCTCGGATTCAAGCCGATGGCCGCCAGCCCGTCCCGCCATGCCCCAGCGGCGCCCCCCAGCGCACCGCTCGCATCCTGAACTTCCAGGCCCAGTTCGGGAAGTGCGCTGGCGACGATGGCTGCGACGTCGGAGGGGATGGCGGCCCAAGCGCTCCGGGCGCGCACGATCTCTGCGGAGAAGCGACGCCGACTGGCTCGAGGCAGACCTGCGGTGTCGAGATCGTCCTCGTCCAGGCCGAGCGCGAGGAGGTAGGACGTGGCGGCCCCGAACACGATGGCAACGTCCTGGACGACTCGATCGCGTCTGGCCGAGGGGAGCTCTTCTGGAGACATGGAAAGGAACTCGTGCAGCCGCTCGGCGGCCGGCCCGAGCTCGTCGGTGCCCTTCCGCACGTCCTCGGCCACTTGGTCCAGGAGCAGTTCCATGGTGGTCCGACCAGAGTCGAGCCCGGACGATGCGAGGGACCTGGCGAAGTCATCGGCCAGTGCTCCGGCCAGACGGTCCGATGCCTCCGAAAGACCTTCCACCACTCCTG
Organism: Planctomycetota bacterium; assembly: GCA_027020785.1. Lineage (GTDB taxonomy): Bacteria > Planctomycetota > UBA1135 > UBA1135 > UBA1135 > JALUVI01. The sequence goes on from JALUVI010000009.1 coordinate 8,438, forward strand.
GCGGCAGTTCGATGCCATCCCAAGCGAGCAGGGCCGAACGCGTGAGCACCAGGGCCAGGAGCCGGTTGCGGAATTCCATCCAAGCAAGGGCGTCGCCCGAGCTCTCACAGCGAGCTACCTCTTCGACCGCCTGCAGTAGCTTCGTCCCGCCCCTGAAGAACTCCTCATGGCTCCACGCAAGGGCGTCGAGCTCCTCGAAGGCCCGGCCGGCGACCCGGAAGGCCTCCTGCCCGCCCCCTGCACCACGAATGCGCCCCAGCCAGGAGGAGAGGTCGAAGTGAGCGGGGAGGCCCTCGATCCCCATTCCGTTCGGGAAACAAGACATCACGTCACGTGCCGGCAGGAGATAGCCCCATGCGAAGCCGAGCTCTTCTGGCACGTCGTAGAGGGCGGTGGCCACTCCGAGCAAGCCCCCCTCTGCATCGGTGATGGGGCCTCCGGACGAGCCGGGAGCGAGAGCGACGTCGGTCAGGTAATAGAAAGCACCGTCCGCGACATCGCGGTAGTGACTCGCAATGACGCCCGACGAGACCGATGGGGCGCCCGTGCTGGGGAACCCGAAGGCCCAGACCTCGGTCCCCCGCGGCATCAGCCGCTCACGAGCCTGGGGAGCGATCTGAAGGGGGAGGGCACCCGCCGGTACGGTTCCAACCTCGAGCACGGCGAGGTCGCGCCAGGGGTGGAGGTAGCGGATCACGGCTGCGACTGGTACGCCCAGCGTGATGAAGCCCTCGGAATCTTCGACGACGGGACGCACCTGGACCTCGTCGCCGATGGTGAGGGGCTCGATCACGTGACGGTTGGTGACGAGTGAGTGCCGATCGCCGAACAAGAATCCGGACCCCCAACCATGCTCGGTTCGGACCAGGAACAGGGCACGGTCGACTCGGCGGGTGGTCTGGACCGCATCTTGCGCCAGTGCAGCCGAAGTGAGGAGGAGGGAGGCCGCCAGAGGAAGGAGAGGGCATCGAAAGGAGAAACGAATCACAGCAAGGGCCATTGGAGCCGCTATCCCACGAAGCGTCAAGTCCGTGACGCAGCACCATCGCAGAGGCCGCGGAATGGGGCGGGGACGGCGCCCAGGTGCTTGACGAAGTAGCGCAGGAAGCGGGCGATACGGCGCCGACGGACCCGGGGAGGGAGAGGGCCCCGGCGCAGGCGGGCGCCCGCCAGGTCCACCAGCCAGCAGCGGGAGGCTGCGGGCTCCCACAGGAGGTTGTCGGGGTGGAGGTCGGGGGCGTCCAGACCGAGGTCGAGGACGGCGGTGAGGAGGCAGCGCGCCGCGGCGGCGACCTCGGGGTCGTCGCCGAGCTCGAACACGGTGCGCGCCCCGGGCACCCTCCAGGTGACGAGGTCCTGGCGCCACCATCCGCGTACGCGGCGGGCGACGGCGGCGAGCACCGGCGGGGTGGCGATGCCATGCCCACGGAGCGCGGCGCTGGTGGCGACCTCGCGGGCGAGCCGCGCAGGGGTCGCATAGCGGTCGCCGAGGGCGGGCCCGAACAGTCCGCCGTGGCGGTCGCGACGCCACACGCCCTCGGCGCCGTCGGGCAGGACGACGAGACGGGCCTCGCCGCGGCCTCCGCCGACCACGCCGCGCCCGCCCCGTTCCCAAGCGGCAGCGAGGCCGTCCGGGGCGGCCAGGGCTTCGACCGACGGGACGAGACCGGGGGCCGCCCAGACCCGCAGGCCGGGACGCACGAGGACGGGCGCCGGCGCAGCGCCCCGGGCCGGCTCCAGGCTCGGCATGGGGTGGATGGTATCCTGGCCGCCCATGGAGGGCCCCGACGAGCGTTCCGGCCGCACGGGCGCGGGCCTTCCCGAACGCCCCCGCATCCTGATGGTGCGGTTGAGCGCCCTCGGCGACCTGGTCTTCGCCCTGCCGGTGCTCCACGCCCTCCACCAGGCCCTGCCCGGCTGCCGGGTGGACTGGCTCGCCGAGGACCGCTGCGCCGACCTGCCCCGCAGCCATCCGCTGGTCGCCGAGACCCTGGTGTTCCCGCGCCGACGCTGGCGGCGCGGGCTCGGCGCCGTGCCGATCGCGCGCCACCTCGTCGGGCTGCGTCGTCGCGAGCCGTGGGACCTCGTCCTCGACCTACAGTCGAACCTCAAGAGCGCGCTCCACCTTCGCTTCCTGCGGGCGCGACGCACCCTCGGCTTCGGACCGCCGATCGGCCGCGAGGGGGCGTGGCGTTTCGTGGACCACGCCGTCACCGTCGACGAACCGCGACTCCATCGCTCCGAGCGCGACCTGGAGCTGGTGCGGGCCGCCGGGATCACCGCCGGGCCCGCCCGGACCGCGGCCTGGCCGCTGCCGCCCGGGGTCGAGGTCCCCGACGAGGTCGCCGACTCGGTGCTGCTCCACGTCACCACCACCGCCTACGGGCGCGACAAGGAGTGGCCGCCGGGGCGCTGGGCCGAACTGGCGCGCCGACTCGCCGACCGCGGGCTCGCGCCGCGCGCCCTGTGGACACCAGCCGACCGCGACCGTGTCGCCGCCGTGGTGGAGGACGCCGGCGGCGCCCTCGGATGGGCCCCCCCGACGCCCACCCTCGCCCACCTCATGGCGACCTGCGACCGGGCGCGGGCCCTGATCGGTACCGACAGCGGTCCGGTCCACCTCGCCGCCCACCGCGGCACCCCGGTGGTCGCGCTGTTCGGCCCCACCGACGCCAGGATCTACGCACCGCTCGGCCCGCGGGTGCGCATCGTCCATTCCGAACCGCTCGAGACCCCACCTCCGCCGCGCGACCGCAGCCGACGCTCGCCGCTGATGGAACGGATCGGCGTGGACGAGGTCCTCGCCGCGTTAGCGGACCTCGAGGTGGAAGGGTAGGCGCGCCAGGACCGGAGGCCGCGGCGCGCTTCGGGAGGCGGCCCCGACCCCGTCGAGGACGGCGCGACAGGCGGCGCGCAGCGAGGGCGGCAGCGCAGCCACCGGCTGCGGCGGGCCGCCGAGCCAGGACCACACGGCGAGCTCCCAGGGTTCGGGAGCGGCTTCGAGGCCCTCCACCCGATAGTGGTCGCCCTCAGCGCCGGCGAGCTCGGCCGCAGCGGCGATCGCCTCGTCGAGGCCGCCGAGTCGGTCCACCAGGCCGAGCTCCACGGCATCGACGCCGGACCAGATGCGCCCGCCGCCGATCTCGGCGACCCGCTCACGGGCCAGCCCCCGCCCCTCCGACACGTGGTCCAGGAACAGCTCGTAGATGGCGTCCACGAAACCCTGCACCTGCGCCAGCTCCTCGTCGCTCCGTGAACGATAGGGCGACAACAGATCGGCGTGCGGACCGGTGGTCACCCCGTCCACGTGGATGCCGATCTCGTCGAGGAGGGGCGACACGTCCGGTAGGAGACCGAAGACGCCGATGCTGCCGGTCAGGGTCGTCGGCTCGGCCAGGACGAGACGCGCCCGGCACGCGATCCAGTAGCCTCCGCTCGCGGCCAACGACCCCATCGAGACCACCACCGGCTTGGCCTGGTCGAGTTCGACCAAGGCGCGCAGGATCACCTCACTGGCGGCGGCGCTGCCGCCGGGGCTGTCCACCCGTAGGACCACCGCATCCACGTCGTCGTCGTGGAGCAGGGCACGGAGCCGGCGCGCCAGCGTCTCGCCCCCGACCTGGTCCTCGGACTCACCATCCACGATCTCACCCTCGGCGTAGACCACGGCGACCAGCGGCCCGCCTCCTTCGTGGCGTGCGAGCGGCGGTTCCCACCCGCTGCGGTCGTACCAATCGAGGAAGGAGACCTGGCGGAAGGAATCGAGGTCGTCGTCCCAACCGGTGAAGGAGGCGAGGTCGCCGATGAGATCGCCGCGGGCGGCGATCCGATCCACCCATCCTCCGGCGACCGCGTCCTCGGCGGTGAGGAAGCCGTCGCCGAGTCGGAGGGCGGCGAAGTCGCCGGGCTCGAGGTCCTTCCGCCCCTCGGCGACGCGTTCCTCGACCTCGGCCTGCAGGTCGTCGAGGTAGGCGGCGAGCTGCTCACGCGCCTCGGGGCTCATGTCATCGCGCAGGAAGGGTTCGACGGCGGACTTGTAGCGCCCCACCTTGACCACCTGGACCCGCACGCCGAGTCGATCGAGCAGATCGGCGAAGTAGAATCGCTTGGCCGAGAAGCCGTTCCACTCGAACCAGCCGAGCGGGCCGATGGCGATCTCGTCGGCGACGCTTCCGAGCAGATAGCTCGCTTCGTCCCAGGAATCGGCTTGCGCCCAGACGTGCTTGCCGCGGTCGCGGAAGCGCTCCAACGCGTCGCGCAACTCGAATCGCTGCGCCCAACCGGACACGCGGGGACCACCGTCCACCAGCAGCAGACCGACGAAGGCATCGCGCTCGGCTGCGGCGTCGAGCGCGGCCACGACCTTGCGCAGGGCCAGCACGCGGGGCGCTCCCTCGAGCGCCATCGCAGCGGTGGACGGCTGGTCACCGGCGTCCCCGACGAGGAGGTCCGGCCCGAGGACCAGGATGGCCCGCTCGGGCAGGGTCAGGAGCGGCGGGCCGCCGAGGCCGGCGAGGGTCACCTGGTAGAGGATCCAGAAACCGAAGACCAGGGCGAGCAGGGACGCCAGGACCTCGCGGACGAAGTTCTTCATGGATTGGACTCGAGGAGGAGGACACCGCCGCGCACCCAGACGCGCACGACCAGGGGGCGGGCCGCGGACAGCGGGAAGCGCCGATGGTAGTCACCGGAGAGGACCACCACGGCGTCGCCGCGGTGGTCGAGGACGACCTCGCGCGGGGCGCCGGGGTCACCGGAGGTGGAGCCGAGGTCGGTGGACTCGAGCCGTGCCGGGGCTCCGGGCTCCTCGCGCCAAGCCGAGAGCCCGCCGCCGAGATCGAGGCGGATCCGGATGCGCGCCCCCTCCGCGGTCGGCAGGACCAACCCCGCGTCCGGCACCCCGCTGCGGCCGAGCCGAAGGAGGAAACGGCGCGTCTCCCCCGGCTCGAGCGGAGGCAGGTCGAGCTGGACCAGGGCCCCGTCGCGCGCCGCGAGCAGGCGACGGTCGCCGAGTTCGTCCACGTCGCGCCCCCAGTACCTCGCTCCCGAAGGCAGGCGCCCGGTGGCGTCCGGCGACTCGGGGATGGTCACCGCGGCGGCCTCCGGTGGGCTCGGCGCCTCCACGGTCGTCGCCCGCCGCCAGGGCTCGGGGTCGTCCGGCCATCGGGTCAGCACGTGGACCGCCCAACGCGCCCACCCCTCCAAACGGACCTCGGCGACGGCATCGGCGAGCCGAGCCGGCGACACGGCAGGAGGCTCGGGAGCGGAGAAGGCAGCGGGATCGGCGTCGCGCAGAGCCTCGGCCAGCCCCTCCTGGAACCAGAGCGGGGCCCCACGCAGCTCCGGCCGTCGGGCCGCCCACAAGTGGACCGCCTCGTGGCGCACGGAACGGCGCAGGGTCCAGGGAGCGCGTGGCCAGGCCGCCAGCAGGGCGTCGCGACGCGGCAGGGGGACCACCGCCACGCCGAGGCGGGGAACGGTACGGGGCACCGCCGGATCGTCCACGGCGACGCCGCGACGACTCCAGAAGACCGCCGCCGCCCAGGGGTCGGCCAGGACCGCCAGCCGCGGCGGCGGTGCGGCCGTGGCCGGAGGCCAGCGCTCGGTGAGCCGGAGGTAGGCCGCCCGAACCGCTTCGAGGTCGGCCTCGAGCCCGGGCCTCCAAGCCTCCAGGCGCGAGGGCAGCTCCAGGGTCAGGGCGGCGCCGGGGACCGGCGCAGGGTTCGGTGAGGTCCAGGCACGCTCCTCGCGCACCGCCGGCGCCGTGCATGCGGCCAGCAGCAAGGCGATGATGAGCGGCTGCATGGCGCCGCCCCACCCCGACGGCGCGCCCCATGTCCGGCCGCCCTGCCCTTCATGCCCCGCCCCCTGCCGCTTCCGCCATCCGCCCTCCTGCTCGACCTGGACGGCACCCTGGTCGACACCGAAGGCCTGCACTTCGAGAGCGCCCTGTCCGTCCTCGACGACTTCGGGGTCGCGATGGCGCCGGCCGAGTTCGAGCCCTACATCGGATGGGCCGAAGTGCCCTTCTGGGAGGACCTGGTCCGCCGCTTCGCGCTGCCGGCATCGCCCGCCGAACTGCTCGAACGCCGCACGCGGGCCTTCCTGGACCTGCTTCACGGGACCAGCATAGAGCCGCTGCCCGGGGTCGCCGACCTCCTCGATTGGGCCGAGGCGCACCAGGTGCCGGTCGCTGTCGCGTCGAGCTCGCCTCGCGCCCAGATCGAAGCTTCGCTGCGCGCCGCCGGCCTCGCCGACCGCATCCGCGTCCGGCGCTCCGGCCACGAGGACGTCGCCGCGGGCAAACCGGCCCCCGACGTGTACCTCGCGGCGGCCGCCGCCCTCGGCGTCGAGCCGAAGCGGGCGATCGCGGTCGAGGACTCCCCCACTGGACTTCGCGCCGCTCTGGCCGCCGGCGCCTTCGCCGTGGCGGTCCCCTGCTGCAGCCATCCCGCTCCCCCCGAAGCGTTGGAGGGCGCCGACCTCGTCCTCGACGACCTGGGTCAGTTGGCGGCCCGCCTCGCCGCCTCCACGAACCGCGCCGGGAACGCCGCGCCGAAGACCTCCTCGTAGCTCTCGACCCAGACGAACTCGAGGCCCCGGGTCCAGGCCTTCTCGAGGACCTCCACGTCGGGCCGGTTGTCCTTCGGAAGGATGATGCGACGCACGCCCTGGCGCTTGGCTGCCAGCACCTTCTCGCGCAGCCCACCCACCGGCAGGACCTCGCCGGTCAGCGAGATCTCGCCGGTCATCGCCGTGCGGGCCCTCATGGCGTGCCCCGTGAGGCAGGACACCATCGCGGTCGCAGCGGCGATGCCGGCGCTCGGGCCGTCCTTGGGCACGGCGCCGGCCGGGAAGTGCACGTGGAGATCGAGCCCTTGCATCAGATCCACGTCGATGCCGTAGGAGCGCCCGTGCGAGCGGAGATAGGCGTGTGCGATGCGAGTGGACTCCTGCATCACCTCGCCGAGACGGCCGGTGGCCTGGACCGCGCCGCGGCCGGGGTAGGACACGGCCTCGATCTCCAAGACGTCGCCGCCGTATGGGGTGTAGGCGAGGCCCAGAGCCACGCCGACGCCGGGATGGAGGCGCACCTCCTCCTCGAGGAAACGCGGCGGCCCGAGGTACCGTTCGAGACGCTTCGGACCGATCGCGGGTTTCGGCCGTTTGCCCTCGGCGATCTCCATCGCCCGCTTGCGGCACAACGAGGCGATCATCTTCTCGAGCCCGCGCACTCCGGCTTCCCGGGTCCAGCCGCGAATCAGCAGTCGCAGCGTGGCCACCGGCAGCGCGATGCGGTCCGGCTCCAGACCGTTTTCGCGGATCTGGCGCGGCAAGAGGTGGCGCCTGGCGATCATCACCTTCTCCTGCTCGATGTAGCCGGGCAACTCGATGATCTCCATCCGGTCGCGCAGGGCATCGGGGATGTCCATGACCACGTTGGCGGTGGCGATGAACAGCACCCTGGAGAGGTCGAACGGCAAGTCCAGATAGAGGTCGAGGAAGGCGTGGTTCTGCGCCGGATCGAGCACCTCCAGCAGGGCGCTCGCCGGATCACCCCGGAAGTCCTTGCCGAGCTTGTCGATCTCGTCCAACACCAGGATCGGATTGTTGGTCCCGGCCCGCTTGATCATCTGGACGATGCGGCCCGGCATGGCGCCGACATAGGTTCGACGATGTCCCTTGATCTCGGCCTCGTCTCGCATCCCCCCCAGGCTCATGCGCTCGAAGCGGCGCCCCATCGCCTCGGCCAGGGCCATCGCGAGCGAAGTCTTGCCAACGCCGGGAGGGCCAGCGAAGCAGAGGATCGCGCCGCGCGGCTCCTTGCGGAGTTTGCGCACGGCGAGGAACTCGAGGATGCGCTCCTTGGCCTCCTCGAGTCCGTAGTGGTGTTTGTCGAGGACCCGCCTTGCACGCTTCAGGTCGAGCGAGTCCTCGCTGGTCACGTGCCACGGCAATTCGACCAACCAATCCAGGTAGGTGCGCACCACCGAATACTCGGGGGAGGTCTGCGGAATCAGGGCCAGTCTCTCGAGCTCGTCCCGCACCTTCGCTGCGACCTCCTCGGGGTAGTCTCCCTCTTCGAGCTTGGCCAGGAAGTAGTCCCGGTCCTGCTCCTGCGGCTCCTTCTCCTCGCCGAGCTCGCGCTTGATCACCTTGATCTGCTCGCGCAGGAAGAACTCCTTCTGCTGCTGCTCGATGCGGGCGCGGATCTCCTGCTGGATGCGGTCGCCGAGCTCGAGGGTGACCAGCTCGCGCGTCAAGGCTTCGTCCACGATCATCAGACGCTCACGAACGTCGAGCTCCCGCAGTACCGACAGCTTGGTTGCGGCGTCTCGGACCAGATAGGCGGCGCAGAAGTCGGCAAGCTGACCGGCGGCCTCGATGTTGAGCGCCGCCAGGCTGAAGCCTTCACCCAGACTGGGGTTGTGGGCCGCGACCTTCTGGGCCAGCTCCAAGACGTTGCGGGCCAGGGCCTCGGTCTCGCGTCCGGGCGACGGCCGGTCCTCCGGGTAGGAGACGCGCACCCGGGGTACACCCCGCACCCGGAGGAAGCGCTCGACGCGGAAACGCCGGATCCCGCGACAAAGGAAGTTGGAGTTGCCGTCCGGCAACCGGATGCGACGGTGGATCTCGGCGAGCACCCCCATGTCGGCGAATTGGGAAGACTCGGTGGGCAGGCCCTCGGTCGGGGCCCCCGGAGCCGGCAGCAGCCCGACCTTTCCCCCGGCCCGGACCGCTGCCTCCATGATCTCGGTCTCGGGGCCATCCTCGACCTGGACCGGCATGATCAGGGAGGGGAACGGGACGGACCGCCGCAGCGGAAACGCGATGAGCGTGCCGGGGAGTGAATCCACGCTCGGCATCGGCAGCCGACTCAACTCCTCGGCGGCCTCCTCGACGCGCTCTTCGTTCTCGCCGGGCGGGAAGTGCTGGATCTCGGGATCGGGAGCGTCTTGCGTCATGGCGAAGCGGAGGAAGCAGTGGTGAGGACCTCTTCACCCTCGGTGCGGGCGACGACGGCAGCGGCGATGGTGTCGGACCAGACGTTCACCGCGGTCCGCATCATGTCGAGCGGGCGATCGATGGCGAGGAGCAGGACGGCGCCCTCGATGGGCAGCCCCAGCCCCGACAGGATCGCGGTCATCATCACCAATCCGGCCGAAGGGATCCCGGCGGCGCCGATCGAGGCCAGGAGTGCGGTGAACACCACGTAGATCTGATCGGCGAGATCGAGGGAGAAGCCGCCCGAAGAAGCATAGAACTGCGACAGGAACAGCACCCCCAGGCATTCGTAGAGGGCGGTGCCGTCCATGTTGATGGTCGCACCGAGCGGGAGCGTGAAGGACGCAATCTTGTTGGAGACGCGCCCCCGCTCTTCGACCACGCGCAGGGTGACCGGGAGCGTGACCGAGGAGCTCGAAGTCGAGAAGGCCGTCAGCAGGGCCGGCAGGGCGGCCTTGAACCACCGCAACGGTGAGACCCCGGCGATGAACCAGAGCAAGGCGGGAAGGACCACCGCGGCATGGAACAGCAGCGCCAGGCCCACCACCGCCATGTAGTAGAGGAGGTCGCCGAACGATCCGAAGCCGGTCTCGCCGACCACCTTCACCATCAAGGCGAACACGCCGTAGGGAATCAGGGACAGGACCCAGCCGGCGATCTCCATCATCAGGGCGAACCCCGACTCGAACAGTTCCTGGAGCGGACGGCGATGACGCTCCGGAAGACGAGCCAGGAAGAAGCCGACGAGGAGGGCGAAGAAGATGACCTGGAGCATCAGGCCGTTGTCCGAGAGCGCCTCGAAGACGTTCTGCGGGATCATCCGCTCGAGGATGTCGGCGAAACTCCGGCCGCCGCCGGGCTCGAAGTGGTCGGGCACCGCCAAGGGCAGGTCGGCCCCGACCCCGGGACGGAAGAGGTTGACCGCCAGCAGACCGGTCGTGATGGCCAGCAACGAAGTCAGGACGTAGTAGCCGAGGGTCTTGCCGCCGAGACGTCCGAAATCACGGCTGCCGGCGATGCCCGCCACCCCCTGGACGATGCTGGTCAGGATCAGCGGCACGATGAGCATCCGCAGGAGGCTCATGAACACGTTGGCGGCGAGCCGAAAGGGCGCCAGCCAGGTGTCCAGGGCACAGCCGTCGGCGAGTCGGGCGACCCCTTTCTCGTCGACCACGAACTCGGCGGGCAGCCATGCCCGCATGGCGGCCCCCGTGAGGGTCCCGAGGACCAGCCAGAGGAGGATCCGCGTGTGGAGCTTCACGGCCCCAGGATAGGGGCGCGGGCCTCCACCGCCCTAGATCTCGACGCCGAAGACGCCCTTGAGTCCGAAGCCCACGGCCAACGAGACCACCACGAACCAGATCATGACGGACATCTCGCCGCCCCCCAGGAAGCCGAGGGGTTGGGGGGGATAGGGCACGAGGACGGCCCGGACGAAGGAGTCGTCGGGCAGGACCGGCTCACCGAACCAGAGGATGGGGTCCTCGGCGGCGAGGAAGCGGTCCACCGGCTCGGAGGTCCGGAGCCGGGCCAGGCGCCGCGGCCTCTCGCTCGAGGCCAGGACCTTGGTGACCTCCTCGCCGCCGTGCTGCAGGGAGAGGTCCCCGATGCCCTCCCCGAGATCGGTGAGCTGGAGCAGGATCCGCGGGGCGGCACGGTCGGCCAGGTTCACCCGCCGCTCGACCCGGAAGGCCTGGGGCAGTTCGATCCCGACCTCGGTCGGATCCACTCCCTGGCGCAGTTCGACCTGGACCAATGGACGGTCGCCGGGTTCCAGCGGCGCAAAGGCGTACAGCGCGTTCAGCTGGAACCAGACGAACATGAAGGGAACCGCCAGGACGAACAGCGGCAGCAGGTTCAATCCGATGTAGGCGAAGTTCCAGAACAAGGTGCCGCCGGTGGACTTCAGCACCGAGGGCAGGTCGTCCTGGAACAGACGGATCGCGAGCAGGTTGTACTTGATGCGGTCCTTGACCGCCTTGATCCCACGCTGGCTGCTGACGTGGGGGAAGGCCAGGATGAAGAGCACCCCGACCAGGGCGGAGACGAAGGTCACGGCCCAGAACGGCCCCATCCAACCGAGGATGAGGTCGAGACCGTCGAAGACCGCGTTCAGCGCACTCGGCACCAGCACGCCCACCACCGCGATGGCGGCGGCGATGGCGAAGACGATGAGACGGCCCTTCACGGCTGGCGGCTCGAGGCGGGGATGGATGAAGAGCTGGGCTCAGCTGATGTAGCCGAGACCACGCAGCGATTCGGTGATGGCCTCGTCGCTGGTACCGGCGGCCTCGATCTGCTTGAGCTCCTTCTCGAGGACGTGCTCGATGAACTCCTGCACCGAGGAGTAGCCGGCGACCTCAGCGCACTTCTTGGCGCGCTCGAGCAGTTGCTTGTCGATCTTGACTTTGTTGCCTCCGAACATGGATGGAATCTATCTGGGTTAGGGGTTTCGGATGTCGTGGAACAGCGGTCTGCCGTCCATGCCGTCGGGGGGCTCCACGCCGAACAAGGCGTAGAGGGTGGCGGTGATGTCCTCCAAGGCGGGGTCCTTGGCGAGCTCGACTGGATGGCGCACGATCATGGTGCCGCGCACCAACTCCGGATCCATGAGGTGGCTGCCGGACCAACGCGAGTCGTTGTCCACGATGCAGCGCCCCTCCTGCCACGTGCCGACGACACCGCCGATGGCGGACTCGTCGCTGGCGCCGTAGCCGACGTCGAAGCCGAGCTGGAGGTCGGGCGCCCAGCGCAGCTGGTCGCCCTGGAAGACGTCGGTGGCGAGCTCCACGCGCGTCATCACCGGGCTGCCGTCTTCGTCCCGCAAGGCCAGCAACTTGGCCCGGATCTCCTCGAGCAGCGCCGGCGCCTCGTCGTCGGTGACGATGCCGAAGGGCTCACGGCCGACGCGGTTGAGGATGACGCCGTTGAAGCCGACCGCGTAGGCACGGGTCTTCGCCCAATCCACGTCGCCGCTGCCGGGGATCGGGTTGCCGTCGTGGTCCAGGTGGACCGCAAGGCTCGAGGTCGAAGTCACTCCTTCCTTCAGGACCAGGTAGCCCTCCTGCACCAGCCAGTCGTTCACGTGCATCTTGCGACGGAACGGCGCGAAGCCGTGGTCGCTCATCACGATCAGCTCGACGGGCTCTCCGCCGGCGGCCTCGACCGCCTCGATCTCCTCCATCAGCCGACCGAGCATGGCGTCCACCTGACGATAGATGCGGTCGATCTGCTGGTCGTAGGGCACCCCGTCGTACTCGCCCGGGGGCTCCTGGTGGGGATGCTCGGGATCCTGGCAGTGCCACAGCATGTGGCATCGAAGATCGAGCGACCCGACGTAGAAGAACAGCAGCCCGCCGGTACGGGACCACTGGTCCACCGCATAGTCGAGCATGCGCGCGCGCTCCTCGATCACCGTGTCGGACTGGTCCACGAAGCCCGCGGTGTCGAGCAGGCCGGCCTTGTAGGCCTTGTAGGCATCCGGGAAGCCTTGCGTGTAGTACGGCCCGATGGCGGCGGCGAGGTCGGCGGCGGCCTCCTCGGGAGTGCTCACCGGCATTGCGGGAGCGAAGGGATCGATCTGCACCGGCGCGCCGTAGACCTCGAACGGCTCGTCGGAGACGAACCGGAACCGCGTGTAGCCGGAGACCGGCACCATGCCGCCCCACAGCATGCCGAACTCGACCGGGATCCAGTCGCTCCACTCACCGAGCGAACACAGCGCCCAGGCGTCGCCGATGCGCACGGCGAGCTGCGGTACGGAGTCGGTCCGGTCCACGTAGAACTCGACCGGCTCGAAGACCTCCCTGGCCCTCACGATCTCACCGTCCAGACGATTGGCGAGAGCCATGTCGCCGGCGGCGATGGCCGCGTCGCGTTGCGCCTCGAGGTCGCTCAAGTCCTTGTAGCCGTCCTCGGGCCCGAAGATGCGGTCGTAGGCCTTCCACAGGCGGGAGTCGTTCCGCGTCACCTTGACCCGACGGCGGAAGTAGCTCTCGCCCGAACCGGGAGTGACCCGCTCGCCCCAGAGGTAGGCCTTGCCGGAGGCGGCTCCGGTCAGGTCGGGGGTCCCCATGTCGGGGAACACGACCGCGTGCGCTTCCTGGGGGGGGAAATCGGCCGGGATGCGGTGCACGTAGACGGGCACTCCGGCTTCACCCATGACCTCCCAGAAGGCCGGGAAGGCCCGTGTCAGTCGGGTCTCACCCCCGGTCAGCGGAATGCGGTAGCCGAACAGCGGCAGCTCGAGGCCCACCGGATCCGTCTCGGACATGGACGACTGGATGCCGTAGTCGCTGCGGCGGACGTGGATGAAGTCGTAGAGGCCGTGGCGCCCCGGATTGGCGCCGGTGATGAAGTTGGACCAGGCCACGGGCGACTGCGGAGGCCAACTGGTCTGCAGGGAGGACAGCCTCCCGCCGCGGATCAGCTCGGCGAAGTGGGGCAGCTCGCCCCGCTCGACCCGCTCCATCAGCATCTCGGGGTCGAGACCGTCCACCCCGAACACCACGACCCGACGGTCGGAGTGGCCGAGGTCGAGATCGCCCCCGCCACAGGCAGCGAGCACGCCGAGGAGGGCGCAAGCCGAGGCCAGGCGCACCCTCATGCCGCCGCCTCCTCCGCACGGGACTCCCCCACCGCGGGTCCGCCGCCGGCCTCACGCGGGCCGAACAGCGGGCGCCCCTGCATGTAGTCGGGGACCGGCACGCCGAACAGGTGGAGCGCAGTCGGACCGAGGTCCATGATGTCGGGCTGGTCGGTGTTGAGCGGGCGGTCGCTGAAGATCACGCCGGGCACCTCCCGCGGATCGATGCAGTGGTCGCCGGACCAGGACTTGGTGTTGTCGGAGAAGACCTCTGCGGGACAAGCCCCGGTGGCGCAATCCCACGAGTTGCGGTAGCCCCGCACATAGCCCACGAACAGGTCCGGGGCCTCGAACACGTAGGGCCCGGTGAAGATGCGCTCGGAGTCGAACACCTCGCGGAACACCTTTTCGCCGGTCTTGGGGTCGACCAGTTCGGACAGTTTGGCCCGGATCTCGTCCTTCAACTCACGCAACTCGCGCCCCTCGGCGACGATGCCGTCGCGCTCGCGGGCCTGGCGGTTGATGAAGATGCCGGTCAGGCCGAGCGAGAAGGCCCGGGTCCGCGACCAGTCGACGTCCTGGCACCAGTCGCGGCCGATGGGCTTGCCGCTGGCCTCGTCCACCGGAGCATCGTCCTTCAGGACCAGATAGCCGTGGTCCCGCAGCCAGGCATTGAGGTTGACCCCCCGCTTGAACTGGCAGAACCCGTGGTCGCTGATCACCATGAGACGGTCCTTCTTCGGATCGAGCCGCTTGCGCACCTCGGCGACCACCTCGTCGGCCAAGGCGTACGACTCGGCGATCTTGTCCTTCCCCCACTCCGTGTCCTTGCCCTCGTTGGCGGGGTGGTCGGGGTCGAGGTAGCGGTGGAACATGTGCGACACCCGATCGGTGGTGTCGAAGACGCAGACCACCGAGCCCTTCTTGGTCTTGTCGAGCGCCTCGAAGAGCTGCTTCTTGCGCTCCTCGAAGATGTGCATGGCGTAACCCCAGAAAGCCTTCTCGTCGATGACCCGCTCGTTCAACGCCCAGGTGTCCTCGGCCAGCCCCAGGGTCGCGAACGGCCCCAGTTTCTTGGCCAAGTAGATGGAGTACACCTTCGGATGCGAGATGGGCATCGCCGGGTTGCCCGGGTCGATCTGGATCGGGGTCATGTAGAGCCCGAACTCGGGGGCGGTCCCCATGCAGTAGAAGCGCACCAACCCGGTGACCTTGCCGACCACCGGCGCCGCCTGGAAGGTGAGGGTGATCCAATCGCTGTACTCGCGGACGCCGAGCTCCAGAACCTGCTGGTCGCCCTTGGGGCCGATGGTCAGGCGGATGCGACGGTTCTCCTCCAGGACGTCGATGCGCATCGGAAGGCGCATCACCGGGTTCCCCTCGACCATCGGGTTCGGCGGCCCGGCGATCGAACCGCGCAGGACGTCGCCGCTCCGACCGACGAGGTGGACCTCGCCTCCGGCCTCCGGCCCGGCGAGGGCGGAATCGGTGGTCCAGAAGGTGAACGAGCCCTGGGTCCCGCGCAGGTCGGGCACGCACATCCCCGCAAGGCAGACGCCGTGGAACTCGTCGGGGGGGAACGTGATCGGAACGCGGATCACGTTCGAGAAGATCTTCCGCTCGCCGAGCACCTTCCACCAGGGCTTGCCCTTGCGCAGCAACCGGATGGTCGGCTTGCCGAGCGGGATGCGGTACTTCCCGAGCTTGAGCTCCTTCTCGGACCCGCGGATGTCGGTGCTCGACAGCACCGGCAGGTAGGTGCAGGGGTCGCGGGTGATGAAGTCGAAGATGTTGTGCCGGGAGGCATCGGTGCCGGTCGCGAAACTGGACCAGGCCACCGGGCTCATCGAGGGATAGCTCGACTGCAACGGCTTGAAGTCGCCCTCCTCGGCGAGTGCCGCAAGGTTGGGCATCCTCCCCTCGTCCATGTAGCGGCGGGCCAGTTGCGGGTCCATCCCGTCGAAGCCGAGGATGACCAGGCGGCGGGTGTCTCCCTTGATGCGACCGGTACCGGTGACCGCACGCCACACCATCTTGAGCGGGAACAGCAGCAGGATGCCGACCGCCAGGAACAGGGACCCGAGCAGCACCGCCCCTCCGGAGAGGAAGGCGAAACCGGCGCCCGGGCCGATGTAGGCGGCGGCCGGGGCCGGCGTGGCCAGCCACGCCGCGAGGACGGCGCCGGCGCCGGCGAGGGGTCGGAGGAGCTTCCGCATGGGGGCGGTTCCCGTCATTCTGGGACGGTGGAGGCGGCGCCGCAAGGGAAGACCCCGGCGCCGCCCCCGACCCTCGTCAGGAAGCGGCGGGCGCTTCGACCGGGATGTAGCCCTTCTCCTCGAGCCAGGACAGGATCACGTTCAGCGACTCCTCGGGGTCCTGGGTCTCGGAGTTGACCTTGATCTCGGGGTTCTCCGGGGCTTCGTACGGATCCGAGATCCCGGTGAAGTTCTTGATCTCGCCGGCCAGGGCCTTCTCGTAGAGCCCCTTGACGTCGCGGCGGGTCAGCTCCTCGATCGAGCACTCGGCGTAGATCTCGACGAAGTCGCGGCACATCGCACGCACCTGGTTGCGGACCTCGGCGTAGGGCGAGATCGCAGCGGTGATGGCGATGACTCCGTTGCGCGACAGCAGCTTGGCGACGTAGCCGATGCGGCGGATGTTGGTGTCGCGGTCTTCCTTGGAGAAACCGAGACCCTTGGACAGGTTCTCGCGAACCTCGTCGCCGTCGAGCACCTCGACCTTGCAACCGCGCTTGCGCAGTTCGCCTTCGAGCATGCGGGAGAGAGTGGACTTGCCGGAGCCCGAGAGCCCGGTGAACCAAAGGACGCAACCCTTGTGGTCGGTCATGACGTTGTGCAGTGGGATGGAGGTCGTTGGGGGTGGGAGGAGGAAGGCGCCGCTCAGCGGATCTTGCCCTCCAGGAAGGGCACTTCGAAGACCTTCTCGTGCATGATCGGGCCGTGACCGAAGTAGCCGGACTCGCCGAACAGCTCACCGTGGTCGGCTGTGACGATGATCCAGGTGTCCTTCGGAACCATGTCGTAGAGCCGCGGGAACACCTCACGGTCGAGATAGCGCACGGTCTCGATCTGACGCTGGCGGCACTTCTCGATCATCTCCATGTCCATGAAGTCGCCGGCCTCGTTGGCCGAGACCAGGTTGCCCTGCTCGTCGATCTCGCGGTCGAGCTTGCGGAAGATGCCGTTGACGCCGCTGATGTGAGGCAGGTCGTTCTTGTCCTCGTCGGGCAGCGCGTAGGGGTAGTGGGTCTCACCGACGTTCATCAGGTAGAACTGCGGCTGGTTGCCCTTGAGCCCCTTGCTCGGACGCTCCTTCTGGTGCGACTCGATGTCGTCGAGCATCGCCATCATGTCGTTGTGCTTCGGCATCAGCTTGAAGCTGTCGAAGTCCCGGTTGATCCCCGTGGCCGGATTCAACACCGGCAGCGACACCATGGCGTGGCATTCGTACCCCTTCTTCTTGAGGAAGGTCGGCAACCACAAGTGAGGGATCATGGCCTCGAAGCCCGCCTGGTCCACGCCGAGCCGGTCCTTGAACTTGTACAGGTCCTCCTTGTAGTACTCGGAGGCGTACACCTTCTCGGGGCTGGTGTGGGGCACCAGGCCGGTCAGCAGGTTGTAGTGACTCGGTGCGGTCCAGCTGGCGTAGGTCCAGCGCGACTCGACGTTCTCGAGCCCGCCGCAGAGCTTGGCGATGTTCTCGGGCTCGGCCGCCATGAAGCTGTCGTAGCGGCACGAGTCGAGGGTGATGACGAGCAGGTGGTTCAGCTCGCGTTTCTTGCCGAAGATTCCGAACATGGTCTCGCGTCAGGAAGGCCAATCAGACGCCGGCGCCGCGCTTGGCGTAGGCGTCGATCAGGATGTCGGCGACCTCCGGGCGGGTGAACTCCGCCGGCGGACGCTCGCCCTTGGACAGCATCTCGCGCACCTTGGTGCCCGACAGGAAGATGCGGTCCTCGGGGCCGGCGGGGCTCGACTTGGTGGTCGCCATGCCGCCGGTCAGCTTGCAGTAGAAGGCGTGCTCGAAGCGCAGGGTCTGGATCTCGAGGTCGTCACCGAGGTCGTCGAAGATCTGCTGCGCGTCGAAGGTGCCGTAGTAGTCGCCGACACCGGCGTGGTCGCGCCCGATGATGATGTGGGTGCAGCCATAGTTCTGGCGGCAGATGGCGTGCAGCACGGCCTCGCGCGGCCCGCCGTAGCGCATCGCTTGGGGGTACACCGCGAGCAGGGTGCGGTCCATCGGGTAGTACTTCTCGAGCAGCACCTGGTAGCACTGCATCCGCACCTCGCTCGGGACGTCGTCGGACTTGGTGTCCCCCACCAGCGGGTGGACGAGGAGGCCGTCGGTCTGCTCCAGGGCGACCTTGGTCAGGTACTCGTGGGCGCGGTGGATGGGGTTGCGGGTCTGGAAGGCGCTGACCGTGTTCCAACCGCGCTCGGCGAAGGCGGCGCGGGTCTGCGCCGGCGTCAGCCGATGCTCGAGGAAGTTCTCGTGGCGCGGCAGCGCCACGACTTCGATCGGGCCGCCGAGGTACCACGACCCGCTGGACTGCAGGTAACCCCAGGCCGGGTGGTTCTCGTCGCCGCGGAAGCAGGCCTGCAGCTCGCGCTGCTTGTCGGGCTGCCACTTGCTCTCGACGGTCATCACGCCGAGCAGCGCACCGTCGGCGTCGCGCAGCGCGACCCGGTCGCCCTCGGCCACGGCGGCGACCTCCTCGTCGGTGGCGGACAGCACCACCGGCAGCGGCCACAGCGTGCCGTTCGCGAGCCGCATCCCCTCCACCACGCCTTCGTAGTCGGCCTGGTTCAGGAACCCGGTGAGCGGGCTCATCGCTCCGGTCGCGATCATCTCCAGGTCGGAGCGCTCGCGCGAATCGAGGGTGACGGAAGGCAGGCTCTCGGCCTGGGCGAGGAGGGCGTCGCGGGCCTCGTCGGAGACGAGACGGTCCACGAGGGTGCCACCGTGGGGCTGGATCATGACGGACTGGGGCTCGGGGTCTGGGATGGAGTGGGCTACAGGTAGCCGAGGTTCTTCAGGCGCTGCCGGACCGCCTCCAGTTCCTCCGGCGTGAACTCGCGCTCCTCCGGAGCGACGTCGGGCTGGCTGGTCTCCACGTGCGAGACCAGGTCGCGCAGGACGAACACGACGAAGTCCGTGGGCGACGAGAAGCCGGAGTTCTCGATCACCTGTTGGATCCTCCGGTAGAGGGGCCGGGGGATCTTGACGGTGACGCGGGGTTCCTTGAGCATGACGGGGGAGGCGGACGCAGGAGGTCGCACAGGATACCCCGAGGAGAGTGTCATGGGAGTGTGATTGGAGTCTTTTCCGAGTGTCCCGGCCGCGACGGCCCTCTATCGGCCCCGCGGACCCGCCGCCTTGAGGCGCCGCCAGCTCCGAGCTCCCCTCCAGGGAAGGCCTCGTCGGCTCCCGGCGCGGAGTAGAATCCTCCGCCATGCGCGCAGCCCACGCCCTGCTCATCCCCCTCCTCGCCCTGGCCCCGGCCCTGACGGCCTGCGGCGGTTCCGCCGAGCCGACCTGGGCGGACACCGCCGAGGCCATGGACGCCGGCCAGATGGCCGCTGCCGCGGGGGACGTCGAGACCGCCATCGCCGCCTTCCAGCAGGCCGCCCAGGACCCCGATCCCGCGACCCGGGCCGTCGCGCTCACCTCCCTGTTCGAGGTCGCCACGGCCAACGGCCGGCTCGAGGTGGCCCGAGAGGCGCTGACCGCGCTCCAGGCCCTGGGGCCGCAGGTGGTGACCGTCGAGGCCCTCGACGCCCTGTCCGCCGCCGTCGTGGCCACGCGCGACGCCGACCTCGTCGAAGAGTTCGTCCAGGTCGCCCTCGAGATGCACCCCGATGCCCAGGACGTCTTCGCCAACGAACTCAGCGTGGCGGAGAAGCTCCGCCTGGAGGGACCGGACGCCGACCTCTCCTCGCTGGGCTACGCCGGCGACTGACCGCCTACTCGACCCGCAGCGGCGCGCCGTCCACCTCGTCGGGGACGGCCACCCCCATCAGCCGCAGCACGGTCGGCGCGAGGTGCACCGCATCGTAGTGGTCCGCCCCCGCGGGCAGGGCCGCCGGACGGCTGGAGAAGAAGATGCCCTGGACCTGGGCCAGGTCCACACCGCAGTGGTCGCCGGACCACGGCGAAGTGTTGTCGTAGACCGGCTCCTTGGCCGCCGCGATCAGGGCTCCGTCCTCGGTCTCGACGTCCTCGAGTCCGATGCGCCCGTCGGTCACCGACCACGCCGCGCGGTAGCCCGGCGCGAAGTCGATGGTGAGCTCGGCCGCGCCCTCGTACGCCGGCAGGCGGGGCGCCCCCTCGGGGCGAGCCGTCGGATCGATCCACGGCCCCTGATAGATGTCGTGCTTGCGATAGACCCGCCGCACGATCTTCTCGCCGGTCTCCGGGTCGGTCAGCTCCATCAAGCGCGCCTCGATCTCGTCCATCACGGCATCGGCCTCGGCCGGGTCCACGATGCCGTACTTCTCCCTCCCCTTCAGGTTGAGGTAGATCTTGCCGATGGCCGCCGAGTAGGCCTGGGTCCGCGACCAATCGGCCCAGTTCAGGTTGGCGGTCGCGATCTCGCGCGCCGTCTTCGGTTGCCCGAGCCGGTTGTGGTCGTCCAGCGCCGCGAAACCCTCGCGCACGAGCCAGTTGTTGAGCTGGACCTGGCGGCGGAACGAATCGAACCCGTGGTCCGAGACCACGAGCAGGACGTCGTCGGGCCCCATCGCCTCGTCCAGCAGCCAGCCGACCACGTCGTCCATCTGCTGGTAGGTCTTCAACCAGGTGTCGGCGATGGGCATTCGCTCGCCGAAGAACTCGACCTCCCGCCCGGCCAGGGCAGGGTCGTACTCCGGGTGCTTCGGGTCGAAGTGCCGCATCAGCATGTGGCAGACCCGGTCGGGCGAGCCGAAGAAGTGGAACAGGACCCGCCAGTCGTCGTCCTGCATCGCGTCCTCGAGCATCCTGCGGCGCCAGCCGTAGGTGAACTCGATGTCGGCGAGGAAGGCGTCGTCCGAGAGTTCGGCGTCCTTGACCGCATGGGTCTGACACGCCCACCCCAGGGTCTCGAAGGGCCCGATGCGCTCCTTCACCTCGGCGGCGAACCCGGGCGGCCAGCAGATCTTGGACCCCGGCGTCGGATGGTCGGGGTCGATCTGGAGCGGCGACGCGAAGAGCTCCAGTTCACCGTCCACCTCCTCGGCCCAGAACCGCACCATGGCGTGGGTGGAGAAGCGGTCGTTCCAGGGGAACTCGACGAAGTAGAAGTCGCTCCAGCTGCCCAGCGGGATGGTCTGGGCGACGCCGTCCACCGTCAGCTCGACCGCTTCGTCGCCGCGGCTCCAGCGCACCTCCATCGGCACCCAGGTCCGCATCAGGTCGCGGCCGCCGCTGGCCAGGGCCTTGAGTCGCGAACGCTCCTTGGCGCGCTCGGGCGACGGCGAGGAGGCGAGGGCCTGGTCCAGTTCGGCGATGCGCGCCTGCACCTGCTCGCGCCGCCACTGGTTGAAGGGGCCGATCAGCTTGGACCGCCAGGTCCCGGGCTCGTCGCCCGCCTGCAGCCGGTACAGGTAGACCGTGCCGGCGCGGGTCCCGCTCGGCGAGGTCGGGGTCGGCGCGTCCTCCTCGGTCCACGCCGGCTGCGGCCGGTAGGTCTTGTTGTGCCGCACCCGCTCGTCCGCGGTGGTCCACAGCGCCGAGCTGTTGAGCCCGCCGGTCGCGTCGGGCGCACCGAGGCCGGCGATCAGCTTGCCGTGCTCCAACTCCTGCACCGGGTACGAGACGATGGTCCCCTGACCGCGGAACGGGACGCCCGCCTGGTCGAGGACCTCCCAGAAGTCGGGCTCCATGTCGGCGCGCGAGTAGTCGGTGAAGCCGCTCTCGGGATAGACGTCGCGCCACGACCACGCGTACCACGCGCCGCCGCCGGCCACGGCCAGACCGAGCAGGACCGCCAGCGGCCGGGAGCGCCGCCGCAGGCCCAGGAACAGGACCCCGCCGAGCACCAGGCTGCCGCCGAGCAGGCCCCAGACCTGCTTCGGGTCGGCGAAGGGCAGGCCGGCCTCGGCCGCAGTGACCTTGCGCGGCGCGGTGAAGCCGAACTCGACCGACATGCCGGAACCGCGGGGATTGTCGCGGAACACGCCGATGAAGTCGAAGATCCCGGTCTTGCCCGGGTTGCAGCCGGTGTTGATGGTCGCCCAGGACACCGGCGACTGCGCCGGGTTGGCCGGCATGAAGGGCGCGAAGGTCCCCTGGTCGCGCAACCGGGCGAAGTTCGGCAGCAGGCCGGCGTCCATCCATTCGGCGGCCTTGCGCGAGTCCATGCCGTCCATGCCGAGGACGATGACACGGCCCTGGGCGGCCCCTCCGCCCCCGGAGTCCCCGGAGGGAGTCGGCGCAGCGGCCTGCGGTAGAATCGAGGCGGAGAGGAGGAGGGTGAGCGAAACGATGGACATGCGTAGGGGGGTGCGACTCGGCCGAGCCCGGGATTATCGTCCCAATGGACGCTCGGCTGCAACCGTTCCTTCCGGCGGTTCGGCCCGAACCCCCTTGCTCCTCGTCCTCGTCGGGCTCCTGGCCGTCCTCGCCGCGCTGTGGTGGACGCCGGGCCCCGCCCCCGGCCCCGCGCCCGCGCTCGACACGGACCCGGCGCCCGTGCAGGCGCATCCGCTCCGTCCCGGCGAACTGCAGGGCGAGGTCGCGCCGGTCGCCGAGGAGGCGCCCTCCTGGCGCCGTGAGGGCGTCGTCCTGCCGCCCGACTCGCCGTTCCACGCCGTCGGCCCGCCGCCCGGCAAGGGTCTGATCCGCGGGCGCGTCGCCCCTCCGACCTGGGGCACCTGGCCGCGGCGCATCGACGTCTTCCTGGAGCGCCAGGACGACGGCGTCGAGGTCGGACGCTGGCAGCCGACCTCGGCCGAGCCCGACTTCCGTTTCGAGGACGTCCCCTACGGCCACTACCGGCTGCGAATGGAGGCGGGGGACTTCGAACCGGTGCGGATGCTCCTGACCCTGTCGCCCGCCTCGCCGGACCTCTACGTGCCCCTGCCGCTGCGCCCGGCGGCGCGGGTCGCCGGCCGCGTCCTGCGCCGGGACGGGGCGCCGGTCGAGGGCCTGACCGTGACCGTGATCCCCAAGCGGGCCACTCCCGAGATGCCGGCGGTGCCGAGCACCGGCGTCACCGACGAGCTCGGGCGCTTCGTCGTGAGCGGCCTGCCCCCCGGAGCGTTCCTGGTCCATCCGGGCCCCCCCCACCACCCCGTCGGCCCGGCGCGGGAACTGCGCCTGGGCACCGGGGAGGAGTGGGTCGAGCTCAGGGTGCCGAGGCTCGGCGCCGCCGTGGTCGAGCTGGAGGACCTCGACCACGGCGGGTTCGCGGGGCTGCGCGTCCAGGCGCTCAGGGTCGGCCACGGCGCCGCCGACCCGGGCTACTCCGTCAGCCTGCCCGCGGACGAGGACGGCAGCGTCGAGTTCCGCCACCTCCCCCCCGGCGAGTACGCGTTCACCGCCTACGGCGGCGCCTTCCAGCGGGTCATCCGGCGCGGTCGGGTCCCCCCCGACGGTACGGTCCGCGTCCACGTCCCGGTGCGCCGGCGCGACCAGAGGGGCCGCTAGGTGGAGACCGGACCCGAGTCCCCGGTCCGCGAGGCGCTGCGCCTCGCCTGGCCCGCGACCCTCTCGCTGCTGCTGAACGCCGCCTACCGGGTCAACGACCAGTGGTGGATCCAGGACCTCGGCCCGGACGCCCAGGCCGCCCTCGGCGTCACCACCTTCTACCTGATCCTGAACTTCGGCCTGTTCTCGCTGCTGACCGCCGGCACGCTGGCCCGCATCGCGCGCCACACCGGGGCCCGCGACCGTGCCGGCGTGCGCCGGGTCTGGCGCAGCACCCTGACCCTGGCCGTGATCTGGCTCGGCACGCTGGCCGTGCTCGGCTCGACGCTCTCCGACCGACTCGTCGTCCTCTCCGGCGCCCACGGCGAGGTCCGCGCCCTCGCCGCCGGCTACCTCCGCACCATCTACCTGGTGGTCCCCCTCATCGCCTGGAAGCCGGTGGTGGACGCGGTCTTCATCGGACTCGGCAACACCTTCGTGCCGATGCTCCTCTCCGGTCTCGCGGTCGGCCTCAACTTCGTCCTCAACCCCATCCTCATCTTCGGCTGGTTCGGCCTGCCCGCGCTCGGCGTCGAGGGCGCCGCCCTCGCCACGGGGCTGTCGCGCGGCATCGCCGGCCTCGCCGGCACCGTCATGCTGGCGCGCTGGTTCCACCTGCCGCCGCGGCTCGGCGTCCCGGCCGACCGCCGGGAGGTCCTCACCCTGTTGCGCATCGGCGCGCCGGTCTCGCTGTCCACCTCGGCCTACGCCCTGGTCTTCCTGACCGTGCTCAAGACCAGCGTCGAGCCGCTGGGGCGCGACGTCCAGGCCGGGCTCGGCGTCGCCTTCAACGGTCTGGAGTCGCTGTCCTACTGCGGGATGATGGGTCCCGCCATCGCCGCCAGCTCGCTGGTCGGCCGCCGCCTCGGCGCCGGCGACCCCCTCGGCGCCCGCCGCGGCTTCACCGCCTGCATGACGGCGAGCTGCGGCTTCGCGGCCCTGACCATGCTCGCCTTCCTGGTCGTCCCCCGCGGCCTGGCCGGCCTCTTCACCGACGACCCCCGGGTGCTGGAGCAGGCCGCGCTCTACCTCGGAGTGGTCGCCTGGAGCCAGGTCGCCACCGCGGCCGACGGGGTGCTGCAGCAGTCGCTCGCCGGCGCCGGGCGCACCCTGGCCATGTCGAGCCTCAACCTCGGCGGCTACGTGCTCCGAATTCCGCTGGCCCGCTTCCTCTCCATGACCCAGGGCTGGGGCGCCGCCGGGGTCTGGTGGGCGCTCAACCTCTCCAACTACCTGAAGCTCGTGGCTATGATTCTGCTCTTCCGACGGCTGCGACTCTTCGCCGCCCCTCCCCAGCGAGCCCCCGCGTGACGGTTCCCACCCCCTTCATCCAACCCCGGGACTACCCGCCCGACCGCGTCTTCATGACCCAGGAGGAGGTCATGCGGCGCAACCCCCAGCGCTTCGAGTTCCTCCAGGTCGACTCCATCCTGCACCTCGACCTCGAGGAGAACCTGGTGGTGGGGCACCGCGTCCTGCGCGAGGACGAGTTCTGGGCCCGCGGCCACCTGCCGGGGCGTCCGCTGTTCCCCGGGGTCCTGATGTGCGAGACGATGGCGCAGGTCGCGAGCATCCACGCTCACATGTACCTCGAGTTGGAGGAGGACGTGTTCATGGGCTTCGGCGCGCTCGACAAGGTGCGCTTCCGCGAGGCCATCGCTCCGCCCGCGAACCTCTGGGTCGCCGGCCGCATCATGAAGGCGTCGCGGGTCCGCCCCTACTTCTCGTGGGAGGGCCAGCTCCTGACCGAGGAGGGCAAGGTCGCGGCCCAGGCGCAGATCACCGGCGTCGGGCTCTGACCCCGGAGGCCGATCCCGACGCGCCGCCGGACCGGACGGGACGGACGACCTACTCGCCGCCGTCGGGCGGCAGGATGGCCATGACGTCGAGCTCCCGGCAGTGGCAGGCGACGCCCAGGAGCTCGGACAAGGACGGTCGGGTCCGCCCCTCCTCTCCGCTGATGGCTTCCTTGACGTAGGTGCCGTGTGCGGTGCGCAGCAGCAGCAGCCACTCCTCGCCGTCCTGCTCCCAGTCGAGGAGCTGGACCCAGCGCTTGCGCTCCATCATGGCGCGCCGGTGCTGGACCCGGGCCGGCGTGGTCTGGACCACCTCCACCCGGCCCCGCTCCTGGAGCGCGGCCAGGCGCCGCTCCATCTCGTCGGCGGCGAGCCCCTCACCGTCGAAGCGCACCCGCACCCGATACTCCTTGGCGCAGCGGCTCTCCTTGATCTCGGGGATGCGCTTGCGCCCGCACAGCCGCAGCCCGCGGACCTCGATGCGCCCCTCCCAACGGCGGTTGATCTCGGCCTCGAGCTCGGCCACGTCGGCCTCGGGCCGGGCCGCCTTGACCAGCTCGAGCACGAACGGCCGGCCCTCGCCGAGCATGCGCACGTCGAGGTCCTCGCGTCCGGCTCCGTGGAACTTGTTGGTGCGCGCCTTGAAACGCGGCATCGCGACCCGCGCGATCAGCTCCTGCACCGAGTCGCGGGTCAGCTTGCCGAAGCCCTCGCAGCGCTCGCACCCCCGTCCCTTGCAATCGGGGCAGTAGAAGATGGTCTGCGGGAGGTCGCGGACCAGCTTGCGGTAGCGCCCCTCGATGTAGACCTTGACCCGGGGCCGCTTGGGGGCGGCCGGCCGGTTGGCGTCCTCGGCGGGCGTCGGGGCGGCGTTCTCGCCGCCGGCTTGGGGCTGGGTCTCGGGCAAGGGTAGGATGCGGGCGTGTGGCCTGAACTGTTCCGCCTTCCGGTGATCGACGTGCCGCTGCGCAGCTTCGGGCTGTTGCTGGGGCTGGGCTTCCTGACGGCGGTGTGGATGGGGGCGCGCCTGGCCGCGCGCTACGGTTCCGACCCGAAGCGCGACCCGGAGCGTCTCTACGACGTCGCTTGGTGGGTGCTGATCGGGGTCGTGGCGGGCGCGCGGTTGGCCTTCGTGCTGATCAACCTGCCGCACTACCTGGAGCACCCCCTGGACGTCGTCAAGATCTGGGAGGGGGGTCTGGTGATGTACGGCGGCCTCATTCTAGCCCTGGTCCTCGGCGGCTGGAAGGTGAAGCGGCTCGGGATGCCGCTGTGGCGCACCGCCGACTACGGCCTGACCGCCGGCTTCCTCGGCCAGGCCATCGGTCGCCTCGGCTGTCTCGCGGTCGGCGACGACTACGGCGCCCCCACCAGCGTCCCCTGGGCCATCACCTTCCCCGACCCCCTGCCGCGGGGCAGCGCCTTCCCACCCGAACTGGCCGGCGTCCCGGTCCACCCCACCCAGCTCTACCTGGCGCTCGCCGCCTTCGGCCTGTTCCTGCTCGGCCTGTGGTTGCTCCCGCGCAAGCGCTTCCACGGCCAGGTGGTGGCGGTGCTGCTCGTGGCCTACGCCGTGAGCCGCTTCGTCATCGAGGCCTTCCGCGGCGACGCTCTGGCCCGCCGCGGCCTGTTCCGCGCCGGAGCGACTCCGGAGGACGCCATCGCCCGCCTCGCCGAACACGGGGTGCGGGTGGACCCCGCCGGCCGCATCATGGACCCGGACCGCTACCGCGAGCTGCTCCTCCAGGGCGTCGAGGGCATCCGCCCCGAGCTCCTGCTCTCGACCTCGCAGATGATCTCCATCGCCGTGGTCGTGTTCGGGCTGGGGCTCTACCTGGTCCTCGGCCGTCGTCCCGAGCTGCGGGTCACCCCCGACGCGTGAGGTGGCCTTCCTCGCCGGGGTGGACGAAGCCGGGTACGGGCCTCCGCTCGGTCCCCTCGTCGTCGGCCACGCCCTGTTCCGGGTCCCCGACCCCGAGGTCCGGCTCGGCTCGGTGCTGCGCCGCGCCGCGGCCCCCGGCCCGCGCCGCAGCCAACGCGACCGACGGCTGTGGCTGGACGACAGCAAGAAGGTCCACCAGGGCCCGCACGGGCGGCGGCGCATGGCGCGCACCGTGGCCGCCTTCCGTCGGCTGATGGGCGCCGAGGACCCGGCGCTCGCGAGCTGGGTCGCCGAGCCGCCCTGCGGCGACGCCCGGCTCCTCCACGCCGCACCGTGGTTCCTGGAGCTGGACGGTCCGCTGTGCCCGGAGGCCTCGCCCGATCGAGCCCGCCTGGACGCGGCGCTCCTCGGCCGTCACCTCGACCGCGGCGGCTGCGGTTTCGCCGGCTTCGGCGCCCGCGTCGTCCCCGCGGTGGAATGGAACGGCCTGCTCGACGACCACGGCAACAAGGGCGCGGCCCACGCCGCGGTGGTCTTCCCCATCCTGGTCCACCTGGTCGAACGCGTCGCCGGGGCCCCCCTCCGCATCGAGGTGGACCGCCTCGGCGGGCGCATCCGCTACGGCGCGTTGTTGCGCCGCCACTTCCCCGACGCGCGGATCGAGGTGCACGACGAAGGCCCGGCGGCCTCGCTCTACACCCTGCACCTGCCCGAGCGCAGCCCGGTCCAGGTCCGCTTCTCGGAGGGCGCCGACGGCCGCCACGCCCAGACCGCTCTGGCCTCGCTGGCCGCCAAGCAGACCCGCGAGCGCCTGATGGACCTCTTCAACGACTGGTTCGCAGCGCACGACCCAGCCTTGGAACCGACCCGCGGCTACGCCCAGGACGCCAACCGCTGGCTGGCCGACGCCGCCCCCCTCCTCGAGCGCCTCGCCCTCGACCGCCGCCTGCTGGTGCGCGAGCGCTAGGCGTCGGTGTCGCCCTCCTCCTTCACTCGGAGCGCTCGTCCACACCACCGTCCACCGAACCGTACTCGTCGGCGAGGTCCTCGGCGGCGCGACGCAGCAGGTCCAGGTATTCGTCTTCGAAGTCGCGGACCGCCTGACGATGGACGAGGAGGTCGGGGGCGACGGTCGCGAGGTCCACGTCGTCGTAGTCGGTGACGCCCACGCTGCGCAGCGCTCGGCGAGCGAACACGTCCAGGGTTTCGGCCATGGTGAGGCTCGGGGCCATGAGGAGGAGGAGGCGGGCCCGAGTCGTCCCCAGCTCTCGGAGCTCGGGCGTGTCCATCGGCACCCGGTCCAGGTCCACCTCCAGAGCCGCAAGGGCGGCCTCGGGGGGAAAGGTCAGAGCCTCCTCGGCCAATGCCTCCTCGGCGCGGCGCCGCAAGCCAGGAGTCCACCCCCCTTCCTCTTCGGCTCGCCCCCAGCGGAGACCGGCCGCCAATGCGTTGCCCAGGTAGAGCCGTTCCAAGGCGTCGAGAGGTGCGAAACTCTCCTCCGGCAAGAGGAGGACCGCGCGATCCGTGAACCGGTTGCTTTCCTCCATCTTCCTGCGGAGCCACTCGGGTCCGATGCCGTCCCGCACCTCCGCGGCGAGGGCAGCCCGTGACCAATCGTCGAGACTCCGGACGTAGAGGCGCCTGGCCTCCTCGAGCAACGCCTTGCGGTCCACCCCGGCGTCCTCCTCCGGTTCGCTCACGGCCCCCGCATCGCGACCGACCGAGGCCCGCGCAGGGGGATCCGACGGAGCCGTCATGCGGTTCCCGCCCTCGTCGTCCGGACGCCCGGCCACGACCGACGGCGCCTCCGCAGGCGTTCCTCCTGGCCGCAACAGCAGCAGACCGAGGACGAGGACCGACAGGACGACGAGGGCGGGCCGTGCCGCGAACCGACGCATCAGGGTTTCACTCCGCGTCGATGCACGGGGTACAGGCGAAGGTCGCCACCAGAGGGGGTGAGAGCTCCTGGCGTTCTTCGTCGAACAGGGTCGGAGTGAGGGTCAGCTCCTCCCCGCCACAGTCGGGAAGGATGGGGTCGTGACGGTATCGGATCACGACGTCGCCGTCTGCCGGGATCGCGACCTCGTCGTCGTATCCCAGGAGGGCGAATCTCGGACGGCCTCGACCGTTCCAGTCCTCGTCGCACCCGACGAGTTCCGCTTCGACGTTCGTGAACTTGCACCTGGGTGAACCGGAGTCACACTTTCCTGGCTCCTTCCTCTTGGTGACGATCCTGATCTGGTAGCACCCGGGCGCGGTCTTGCCATCCGCGAAGGCACCTCCACCCAGTGGCTGACAGGGTGTCCTGCCGGGAGGCTCCTGAGGGAACACGACGGGGCCGGCCATGAGCGGCAGGGCGAGGAGCATGCCGAAGAGGAGGGAGAGCCACTGGTGATGCTTCATGGTCGCCTTCGAGAAACGGGAGGAGCACGCCCGAACGGGACGTCCGTACGCTGGAGGGTACCCCCCCCTCCCCCATGAGCAACCCTCGTCCAGGCGTCGCAGGAGAGTGGAAGCCCACCTCGCCCTCGACCGCCGCCTGCTGGTGCGCGAGCGCTAGGCGTCGGAGTCGCCCTTCTCCCCGGCGGACTCGCCGGAGTCGGCACCCTCCCGGAACAGCTCCACCTGCTGGAAGAACTGGACGAAGGGGTTGGTGGGGTCGATCTCCTCGTGCTTCTCGCGCGGATCCGGACCGTGGTCCTCGCGGCGGCCGCGACCGCCGCCGCGGCGCCCCCCACCGCGCCCCCCACCGCGCCCCCCACCACGGCCGCCCGCCGAGCGACCACCGGCGCGGGCGCCGGCGCGTTCCTTGCGCCGGGCCTCGCGGGCCGCCTCTTCCTCTTCGGTGAGCATGGAGAGCTTCAGCTTGCGCTCGGCGAGGTCCACCGCCAGGACGCGGACCGCGACCTCCTGGCCGGGTTGGACGACCTGGCGCGGATCCTCCACGAAGCCTTCGGCCGAGAGGTGGCTGACGTGGACCAGCCCCGGGCGGGAGGCGCCGACGTCCACGAAGACCCCGTAGTCGGTGATCCCCTGGACCACGCCCTGGAGCCGGTCGCCCTTCTGCAATGCCTCCAGCCGGACCTCGTGCGAGCGACGCCGCAGCGGAGCGCGGCGCCGACGCCGCAGCAAGGCTTCACGGACCCGCTCGCGCACCCCTTCCTCGCCCGCCTCGAGCACCTCGTCCCAGGGCAGCTGGTCCACCAGCTGCGGTTCGCGCAGCAACCGGGCGAGCGGCAGTTCGGCGCGCTCCAGGACCGCGCGCAGGGCGGGGCGGAACGCAGGATGGACGCCGCGGGCGTCCAACGGGTCCTCGCCGCCGGGGATCCGCAGCAGGCAGGCCGCCGCACGCCAATCGCGGGCGGAGGGCTGCATCCGGTCGTGGAAGTCGGCCAGGGACAGGAACGGGGCGGTGGAGCGCTCGACCTCGACCGCTTCGGCGTCGATGCCGGGCACCAGCCGCAGGGCGTCGCGCTCGGCCCGGCTCGGGTCCACCCCCTTGCGCAGCAGGAGCTCGCGCAGGAAGTGGGTCTCGAACTCGTCGAGCAGCCTCGGGTTGATCTCGGAGCGGCCCGGCACGAAACCGCGCACCAGGTGCGGCGCATGGAAGGCGGCGAGGCGCGGCTCGTGTCCGAACCAGGCGACCAGGCTGGCGTAGCGCTCGTCGTGCGAGAGCAGGGCCTCGGCGGGACGGCGTGCGACCTCGCGGAGCAGGGTACGCCCGACGGAAGACGGCACCGAGGTGCCGCGTTGGACCGCGCCGTTCCGACGCAGCGCCTTCAGGAGCTTGGGGCCGGCGGCGCGGGCCGGCCCCTCGGCCGCCCAGGCGACGACCGCGGGCGCCTCCCCACCGAGGAAGGCCTCGGCCTGGGCGACGAAGGAGTCCTTGCGCGGGTCCAGCTCGACGGTCCGCGGGGGGTGCTCGCGGTCCGTCAGGAGCGACAGGACGACCCGATGGCCGCGGCCGGGTGCGACGCCGAGGGCCGGGCCCTGGGCCTTCCCGCGGTCGAGGACCTGCACCACCACCGGCCAGGCCTCTTCCAGCGCTCGGAGCTCGGCGCGACGCTTGAGGTCGGCGCGGAGCGCCTGGGTCGCCCGCGGCAGGTACTCGCGCTCGACGAACTCGTCGAACAGCTGGCGGTAGCGGTCGCGCTCCTGCGGCGGGACGCGGTCGCCGAGGCCGCGGAAGACCTCGTCGCGGGCCGCGGCCGGCAGGTCGAACCGCAGCCGGACCTGGCGGGCGCGCTCGGCCCGACGCAGACGGAGGTAGTCCTCCAGCGGCAGCGAGGCGAGATGGCGCGGCCCGGGCTCGGGGAGGGGCGGCCCCTTGCCTCGGCGGGCGGGGCGCGCGGCCTGCTTCGCCGCCGCCGCGACCTCCTGCTTGGCCTCCTGCTTGGCCTCCTGCTTGGCCTCCTGCTTGGCCTCCTGCTTGGCCTCCTGCTTGGCCTCCTGCTTGGCCTCGGTGTCGGCGTCGGCGTCGGCCGCGCCAGCCTCGGGGGACGAGGCGTCGGGCGCTGCATCGGCCCCTTCCGCAGCGGGCGCGGCCGGCGCCGGAGCCTCGGCCCCGGCCACGATCTCGACCACGAGCTGCCCCTGATGTTGCAGGGCCTGGCGCAACGCTCCGGCGACCTCGGGGTCGCTGCGCAATGCGGCGACGAAGGCCGCCTGCTCCTCCTTCGCCGGCGCCTCCCAGCCCTCCGGGGCCGGCATCGGCCGCACCGCGAGCAAGAGGTCGTCGAGCTCGCCCTCGGTGTGCGCAGCCTCGGCGCGCGGCACCAGGTCGCCCCGATCGTGCTCCCGGAGCGTCTGGACGACGTTGTGGCGACGACGCTCCAGGTTCTGCAAGCGACGCAGCCGCTCCAGAAGGAGTTCGAAGCCGAAGGCGTCGGGGAACAACCCGGCCAGGGCGGGATCGCCGCAGCGCAGCCACAACGGATGCTCCCCCGCCTCCAGGGCCTGGAGGAGGTGGCGCACCACCTCGGGTTTCAACCCGAGCTCGCGGGCGACGCGAGCGGCGGCTTCCGGCTGGACCTGACCCGGCATGACGTTCGGATTCTAGCAGGGTCCGGTCGGAACGCGGACCGCCGAAGCGGTCTACTTGAGACGCTCCTCGACCAGTTTCTCCTGGACGTAGGCGGGGACCTCCGCGTAGCCGGCCGGCTCGAGGGAGAAGGAACCACGCCCCTGGGTCAGGCCGCGGATCGTCCCGGAGTAGCTGAACATCTCGGCGATGGGCACCTTGCCCCGGATCTCGCGGATGGGCCCGGTCATGGTGATCTCCTCGATCGCGACGCGCCGCGTGTTGAGGTCGCCGATGACGTCGCCCAGGAACTCTTCGGGCACCGACACCACCAGCTTCATCATCGGCTCCAGGATCTTGAAGTTGTCCTGGACCGCCTCCTTGAAGGCGCGTTGCGCGGCGAGGTTGAACGCGAGCTCGCTCGAGTCCACCTCGTGGGACTTGCCGAAGTACAGCTCGGCCTCGACCCCGACGAAGGGCCAGCCCAGTCGTCCGCCGTTGGTGGCGGCTTCCTCGATGCCCTTGCCGACGGCCGGGATGAACTGCGCGGGAATCACGCCGCCCTTGGTGCTGTCCACGAAGTGGGTGCGCTGCTCGGCGTCGATGTCCCACGGACGGAACTTGATGTTGACCACGGCGTACTGGCCGGAACCGCCGGTCTGCTTGATCTGCCGGCCTTCGACGTCCGCCTCGCGGGCGATGGTCTGGCGGTAGGCCACGCGCGGCGCGCCGACGTTGACCGGGATCTTGTAGTCGCGCGAGATCCGCGTGACCATGATCTCGAGGTGCAGCTCGCCCATGCCCGAGATCACGGTCTCGTCGGTCTCGGGATCGGTGTTGACCCGGAAACTCGGGTCCTCGCGCGTCAGCTTGCCGAGCAGGTCGCTCAACTTGTCGCGGTCGCCGGTGGACTTGGGCTCGATGCTCATCGAGATCACGGGCTCGGGGAAGACCATCCGCTCGAGCACCACCGGGTCGGACTCGTCGCAGACCGTGTCGCCGGTGACGGTGGTCTTGAGCCCCACCACCGCAGCGATGTCTCCGGCCTTGACCTCTTCCACCGGCTCGCGGTTGTTGGCGTGCATGAACATCAAGCGACCGACGCGCTCACGCTTGCGGGTCCGCGGGTTCAGGACCTGGTCGCCGCGCCGCAAGGTGCCGGAGTACACCCGGATGAAGGTCAGATCGCCGTTGGGATCCGCGATGGTCTTGAACGCCAACGCCGCGAACGGCTCGGACGAAGAAGGATGACGCACCACCTTCTCGTTCTCGTCCTTGGGGTCGAGACCGACGATCTCACCCTTGTCGAGCGGCGTCGGCAGGTAGTCCACCACCGCGTCGAGCAGCGGATGCACCCCCTTGTCGTGCAACGCCGAGCCGCAGAGGACGGGCACGGCGTGCCCCAGCAGGGTGGCCCTGCGGACGGCGTCACGGATCTCGTCGGCGGTGAAGCTGTCGCCGTCCAGGTAGCGCTCGACCAGCTCGTCGTCCACCTCGACGACCTTCTCGATCAGCTCGGCGTGATGGGCCTCGGCCTCGGCGGCGACCTCGTCGGGGATCGGGATCTCGAGCATCTTGAGCTCGCCGTCCTCGGTCTCGAAGCGCCACGCCGTCATGGTCACCAGGTCCACGACGCCGTAGAAGTCCTTCTCGGCGCCGAGCGGGATCTGAAGACGCACGGCCGGCGCCTGCAGACGGTTGACGATGCTCTCGAAGGCGCGGCCGAAGTCGGCGCCCATGCGGTCGAGCTTGTTGACGAAACAGATCCGCGGCACGCCATAGCGATCGGCCTGACGCCACACCGTCTCGGACTGGGCCTCGACCCCGGCGACACCGTCGAAGACGGCGACGGCCCCGTCCAGCACCCGCAGGGCCCGCTCCACCTCGACGGTGAAGTCCACGTGGCCCGGCGTGTCGATCAGGTTGATCTGGGTGTCGCGCCAGTTGCACTGCGTCGCCGCCGAGGTGATGGTGATGCCCCGGGCGCGCTCGTCCTCCAGGTAGTCCATCGTCGCCTCCCCGTCGTGGACCTCGCCGATCTTGTAGGTCCGACCGGTCAGGTAGAGGATGCGCTCGGTGACCGTGGTCTTGCCGGCATCGATGTGGGCCATGATGCCGATGTTGCGGATGCGGGAGAGGCGTTCCCGTTCCTTCTTGTCCTGCTTGGAAGCCTGGAGGGTCTCTGTACTCATCGTCGGAGGGGCGCGGGCGGATACACCGGTTCCCCTGGGGTGGCCGGAGCCCGCGCAAGCCGACTATCCTACCCGCTCGCCGGTCCCATGTCAGCCCTCCCATGGCCGCCCTACGCCCCCAGCGCCTCCGCATCCCCGCCTCCACCAGCAATCTGGGACCGGGGTTCGACGCCCTCGGCGTCGCCCTGGGCATCGGCCTGGAGATCTCCTGGCGCCCTGCGGAGCGCACCACGCTGACCCGCGAGGGCCGTCTCGCCGAGTCCGACCTGGCGCTGGGCCGTGACCCCGTGGTCCGCGGCATGCGCCGCGCCGCCATGCTCGCCGGCGCCCCCCTGCCCGCCGGGGAGCTCACCGTGTCCTCGACGGTCCCCCCGGGGCGCGGCCTCGGCATGAGCGGCGCCGGCCTGGTCGGCGGCCTGCTGCTCGGCAACCGAATCACCGGCAAGCGCGTCCCCGACGACGAGCTCCTGGCCGAGGCGATCCGGTTGGAGGGCAACCCCGAGAACGCTGTGGCCTCCTTCCTCGGCGGCGCCCACTGGTCCATCGTCGACGCCGACGGCCGCTGGCGCCACCTGCCGGTCAAGCTCCACCGCGAGCTCCGCTTCCTGTTCCTGGTGCCGCCGTTCCCGCTGGACACGGCCCGCGCCCGCAAGGCGCTGCCGAGCTCGGTGCCCTTCGCGCGCGCCGTGCGCCAGGTCCACCGCGCGCCCGCCCTGCTCGCCGCGCTCGCCTCGCTCGACCCGACGCTGCTGCGCGCCGCCATCGAGGACGAACTGGTCCAGCCGTCGCGGCTGCGGCTATTGACCGGGGTGGGCCGCGTCATGGACCACGCGGTCGAGGCGGGCGCCCTCGCCGCCACCCTCTCCGGCGCCGGCTCGGCCGCGGTCGCCCTGGTGCGCCGCCGCGACCTGTCGCGGGTCGCGGCCGCGATGGAACTCGTGGTGCGCCGCCTGTGGGGCGACGACGGGCTCGTCCTGACCGCGCTGCCCGGCGAGAAGGGAGCCCGCTTCGTCCGCTAGGAGGCGCGCCAGCTCGCCGGCAGGCCTTCGTCGAGCTCGCGCATCGTCGTCGTCCGCACCGCCTGCTCGACGACCCGCTCGCACAGGTCGGGGTCGAGCTCGGCGAGCCGGGCATGGAGCTCGGGCAGGACCGCGGTGCGGGCGACCACGTCGCGGACCCCGCAGCCGACCAGCAGTTCGACGGCGCCGGGCCACACCAGGCACTCGCCGTACACCGCCAGCGGCACGTCCTGGCCGTCGGCCAGCCGCACCAGCTTGCCCAAGGCGCGCAACACCGAGGGATGCGGACGCTGGATGCGGGCGCGCACCGACTGGTAGGCGCTGCGCACGTCGGCGGCGAGCAACATCTGCGCCAACACGTCGAGGCCGACCAGGGCGAAATCGGAGTGGGCCAGGATCTCGCGGGCCAGGAGCAGCGAGGAAGGCGTCTCGAAGACCGCGCCGATGCGCAGCGGCGCGCCGACGTCGCATCCCTCCAGGCGCAGTTCCTCGCGGGCGCGCTCGGCCGAGGCCCGCACCAGGCGCAGGTCCTCGAGGTCGCCGACGAAGGGCACCGCGACTCCCACCGAGCGCCCCTCGGCCGCGCGCAGGATGGCGCGCAACTCGAGGTGGAGCAGCTCGGGATGGTCGGCGAGGGCGCGGACGCCGCGCAGCCCCAGGGCGGGGTTGGTCTCGGCGACCGGATGCACTGCGTCGAGGCCGGAGGTGGAATCGAGGTCGGGGAGCCGGAACACGACGCCGTCCTCGGCCGCGTTCAGGACCTGCCCGTAGAGCACCGCCAGCGAGTCCTCACGCGGCGAGCCGGCGCGCTGGATGACCGGGAGCTCGGTGCGGTACAGGCCGATGGCCCCCACCCCCATCGCAGCCGCCTGGCGCGCCTCGCGCGGGCTCGCCACCGCGGCGCGAAGCGTCATCGGCGTTCCGTCCGCGAGCCGCAGGGGCTCGAGCGCCGGTAGCGGCGCCGAGGTCGCGGCGCCGGCGGCCGCCCCCGCGGCCCGCACCTGCCCTTCGCTCGGCCGCAACACCACCAGGCCTCCGTCGCCGTCCACCAGGACCGGATCGCCCTCCTGGATGGACTCGTGGATGCCGCCGACTCCGATCACCGCGGGAATGCCGGCGGCCCGGGTCAGGATGGTGCCGTGGCTGATCAGACTGCCCTCCTCGGCGATGAGCCCGGCGATGCCCCGGTCCAGCGCCGAGGTCAGGTCGGACAGCGACAGCTCACGCACCACCAGCACGCCGCCGCGCATGTCCTCGGCGGTCCCGCCGCGACGCTCCCGCGGCTGGGCGAAGTGCAACAGCCGCAACGCGATGTCACGCATGTCGGCGAGCTTGTTGCGCAGCGCATCCGATTCGACGACCTCGAACAAGCGCTCGTAGACCTCGATCATGTCCTTGAGCGCGGTCTCGAAGCTCATCTTCTGGTGCACGATGCGGCCGCGCAGGTCGGCCTCCAGCACCGGGTCCTCGAGGATGGTCAGGTGGACGTCGAAGATGCGCCGCTGCTCGTCGGTGAAGTGCTCGGCGAGCTGGTCGCGCTGGTGGACCAGGCTGACCCGCGCGGCGCGGGCCGCCGAATCCACCCGCGCCAGCTCGGCCTCGACCTCGTCGTCACGGAGCCTGCGCTCCTCGATGCGGTCCAACCCCGACAACGACAGGAAGGCCGGCCCGCAGACCACGCCCGGGCTCGCGCCCTGGCCCTCGAACTCGAGGCTGGTTCGCTCCAGGTCGGCCGTGGACGGCGGCTCCATCACGCCTCCAGGGTAGCCCCGCGCAGGGCCGCCAGCACGGACGCGACCAGGCGTCCGATGCCGACGTCCACCTCGGCGACGTCGCGCCCCACGATGTAGGCCGGGGTGGACCACAGCTTCAGGCGCGCGTCCGCCACCACCTCGTCGGCGCCGGCCGGGACGACCTCGGCGCCGGTGCGCGCCACCTCGCGGGCGGCGTCGCCGTCCACCGGCCCCAGGGTCAGCCGCGGCGAGCGCCCCTTCAGCGCCAGGGCGACGACGGCCGGCGCGATGCAGATGGCGCCCAGCGGCTTGCCCGCGTCCACCACGCCGCGGATCAGCGCCGCGAGCTCGGGGAGGACCGCGCCGTCGGCGCCCCGTTCGGCGAAGTCGCAGAGGTTGCGGGCGGCGCCGCTGCCGCCGGGCAGCACCAGGGCGTCCAGGTCCTCGACCCGCGCCTCGGTGAGCGGCTGGACCTCGCCGCGCGCGATCCGCGCGGCCTCGTGCAGCTGGTTGCGGCTCTCGCCGGGCACGACCTCGCCGGAGAGGTGGTCGCACACCGCCCACTGCGGCGCATCGGGCGCGAAGCAGATCGGGCGCGCCCCGCCGCGCACCAGGTGCAGCAGGGTGAGGACCGATTCGTGGACCTCCGAACCGTCGAGACGGCCGGAACCGCAAAGCACGACGCCGACGCGTTCCATGGCACTAAGATATCGCCGGCTCGGGGAGTACCTCAGTCTGGTAGAGGGGCGCCTTTGGGAGGCGCAGGTCGCAGGTTCGAATCCTGTCTCCCCGACCACTCCCGCCGGGAGGGGTGGAGCCAGCGACGAGACTCGAACTCGTGACCGCCGCTTTACGAAAGCGGTGCTCTACCAACTGAGCTACGCTGGCTTCGGGATCCCCGCGTGAGCCGCACCCCCACCCCCGCTCGCGCGGAGGCAGGGGGGAAACGGAACGTCCCGGAGGGAATCCTACTGGAGGGCGACTCCGGCCGAAAGGTGGCCGGCTCCGAGTACTCCGAGGACGCGGGCGCAGGCCTCGGCCAGCGCGGCGTCGCCTTCCAGCATCGCCGCCTGGAACGCCTGGGCGTCGAAATCGGCGCCGGTTTGCGCGTGCAGGTCGGCGGCGCCGTCGGCGGCGGCGACCCGAACCGTGGAGCTGCGCCCGGTGTCGCCGACCACGCCGACGAGGACGTCGGCGGCGGCGGCGTCGCCCGCCAGGCCGAGCGCACGCAGCGCCGGAGCGGCGATCGCGTCGGCGCGGTCGGCGGCGCCGGCCAGGGCCTCCGCGGCCCCACCGGCGGAGCCGCGGCGCGCGGCGTCGAGCAGGGTCTCGGCGGCATCGGCGGCGACGGCCTCGTAGCCGCGGCGCTCGGCGTCGAGCTCGGGGAAGGCGCCGACGACGGTCGCGGCGTCGAGCGACTGGACCACCTCGGCGTCGTCCACCGAGGTCTGCTCGTTGCCGAGCACGAACACCGGCACCCCGGCCAGTCGGTCGTCCTTGCGCACCGCGGCGACGAAGGCGGCGGCGTACATGTCGGGCAGCGGATCGGCGACCACCACCGCGTCCACGTAGGTGGCGAGGTGGAGGTGGGTCAGACCGGCGCCGCCGTCCTCGGCCAGGACCGCGACCACGCCCTGCTCCTCGAGGTCCTGGGCGAGCCGGGCCGCGCGCTCGGCGTCGGGGTCGGCGATGACGACGACCCGCACCGCCTCGAGGGAGACGGCCTCGGCGAGTCCGGAGACGACCTCGGCGGAGAAGTCCCCCCGATGGCCGAGGGCCAGGGCGGCGCGGACCCGCAGCGACGGGTACTCCGAGGTCAGGGCGAGGTCGAGGGCGGGCCAGTCACGGCCGCCGGGGCCGTCCAGGGCACGAACCAGCACCTCGGCCACCACCGGCTGGCCGCTGCGTACGGCGTCCTCGAGCCCGGCGGCGATGGCCTCGTGGTCGAGGGTCAGGAGGGCCAGCCACTGCGCGGAGCGCTGCTCGGCCACGTCCTGCCCGGAGGCGGCCAGCCCGTCGAGGATGGCGACCTCGGCGGCGTAGACCTGGGCCACCATCGGCGCGGCGTCGGGGTGGCCGAGCTCCATCGCCCGCAGCAGGTGGTGCTTGGCGAGCTCCAACGGGACGATGGCCGGCGGCACCTCGTACCACTCGAGACGACGCCCCTCGACGGTCCACAGCACGCCCTCGTTCTCGGCCGGGCTCGAACCGTACTCGGGGTCGTGATGGAAATAGGCGAGTCCCTGCTCGAAGTGCGCCACCGCCGGGTCGGCGTGGGCGTCGTCGAGCACCTTCCGCGCCAGGGCCTGGACCTCGGCGCTCGCGTCGTTCGCCGCCATGTCGGCGACGCGGGCGACGGCGCGCGGGTCGCCGAGGGCGTTCAGCACGTGCAGGGTGCCCAGGCGGACGTTCTCGTCCTCGGAGTGGCTGGCGGCGACCACCGGCACGAACACCGCCGACCCCATCCGCGACAGCGCGTAGATCGCGGCCAGCCGACGCGAGTGGTCGGGGTCGCCCAGCGCCTCCACGAGCGGCGGCACGCCGAAGGGACCGAAGCGGGTGGCCAGTTCGAAGATGGCCCGGTTGCGCTCGGCGTACGAGTCGGCGAACACGCCCTGGGCGACCTCGGCGGCGGCCTCGGGGTCGCGCCGCATCTCGCGGTCGGCCGCGGCCGCCTTGCGCAGGACCTCCTTGGCGAAGGTCTCGAACTCGCCACCGGCGACCATCAGCTCGAGCAGCGCGTCCTGACTCGCATCGAGGAGTTGCATGGCGTCGGCCTGGGTCGGGTCCTGGGCGACGATCTCGCGGAACTTGGTGATCGCGGTCTCGTAGTCGCCCTGCCGGTAGGCCTGCATGCCCTGGTCGAA
The DNA here is from genome assembly GCA_027020785.1 of Planctomycetota bacterium. Lineage (GTDB taxonomy): Bacteria > Planctomycetota > UBA1135 > UBA1135 > UBA1135 > JALUVI01. The sequence goes on from JALUVI010000009.1 coordinate 48,225, forward strand.
GAGCTGCTGGAGGTCGCCCCGGTCCTGGGCGAAGGTGGTCGAGGCCCCGAGGACGAGGAGGAGGACGGCGACGGCGCCGCGCGACGCCAGGGTTCGGAGGAGGCTCATGGGGAAGGGCGGACGTTCTTGGGAGTTCGGGCACGCGGGGCGAGCCAGGGCCCACCCCGTGAGGGAGCGAACATGATAGGAACCACCCCCCCGTGGTCAACCTCGGGACCCGTCCGACGGGCCCTGGGGCGGGGCGGCCCAGATCGCTCCGAGGACGGTAGGCCCCCGGGCGCCGGTGGTCTCGGGGCCCGAGGCCGGTTCCTCCAGCAGCCGGGCGTCGGCGAGGACGGCGAAGGCCACGGCCTCGCGGAGGTCCGGGTCGGCCCCCGGCCCCCCTTCCGGGGTCAACGCGGCATAGGGACGCAGCCGCTCCGCCCCGAGGCGCCGCTCCAGGGCGCGGACCAGGGCGCGGTTGTGCACGCCTCCGCCGCAGAGGTGCAGCGGCGGGCCGTCCGGAGCGGCCCAGTCCTCGCCGAAGGCCGTCAGGGTCGCCGCGACCCCGTGGGCGGCGAAGGCGACCAGGGTGGCGAGGAGGTCGGCGGTCGGCGCCTCCGGGGCGCGCCGGCGCAGTCGCCGCGCCAGCGGCGCGCCGAAGCGCTCGAGGCCGGTGGAGCGGGGCACGGGCCGGGAGAAGAAGGGGTCGGCCAGGAGCTCTCGCAGGAGGTCCTCCCGAACCCGTCCCCGCAACGCCTCGGCCCCGCCCTCGTCCCGAGGCCGCCCGAGCTCGGCGCGCGCCAGGGCGTCCAGCGGGCCGTTCGCCGGCCCGGTGTCGCTGGCCCGCGGCGGCGCCTCGCCGGCGAGCAGGGTCAGGTTGCCGATGCCGCCGAGGTTCAGCAGGCCGAGGCGCGACGCGACGTGGCGGTGGCGCACCCAGTCGGCGAAGGGGCTGACCGGTGCGCCGTCGCCGCCGGCGGCGAGGTCGGGCCAGCGGAAGTCGGCGACCACCGGGCAACCGAGCGTCGCGGCGAGCACCGCCGCGCTGCCGAGCTGGAGGGTGCCGTCGCGCTCGGGCGCGCCGTCGTGGTGGTGGACGGTCTGGCCGTGGAAGCCGCAGGCCGCGAGCGAGGAGCCCGCGACCCCCGACGCGGCCAGGAACGCGCGCGCGGCGTCGGCGAAGGCGCGCCCGAGCGCGGCGTGGGCGCGGGCCACGGCCGCGGGCCCGCTGCCCTCCAACGCACCGAGCGCCGCACGAGCCGTCGCGGGAAGCGGCGCGGCGCCGCCGTGGAGGACCTCGACCCGTCGCTCGGCGCCGGCGCCCGTGATGCGACACAACGCCAGGTCCACGCCGTCGGCGGAGGTCCCGCTGCAGACCCCGAGCAGGAGGCGCGGCGCCGCCGGGTCCGGGACCGCCACGGCTGCGACGTCAGCGCCGCGCGCGACCGGTCACGGTCGGGCGTCGGGGATGCGCAGTTTCCAACCGAGCTTCAGGACCGTGTTCTCGTCCTTCAGCTTGTCCGGGTTGGCGGCGACGATGCGCCCGTAGAGGTCGCCGCGCCCGTAGTAGCGCTCGGCGATGGTCCACAGGCTGTCGTTGGCGGCGACGACGTGCACCTTCTCGCCGGGGCGCGGGGCCGGCTCGGCGGCCGCTTCGGCCGTCTTCCGGGCGCTCCCCGAGCGGCCCACGTCGGGCAGGCGCAGCACCGTGCCCGGCTCGAGCCGGTCGGGGTCCAGCGAGGGGTTGGCCGCCTTCAACGCGTCCAACCAGTTCGGGCTGCCGAGCTGCTCGATGCACACGTCCCAGAGGGTGTCGCCCTCCTGCACCACGTAGGTGCGGGGCGCGGCCCCGGCCGGGGCGGTGCGGGGCGCGCTCGCCGGAGCGACCTCCACGACCGGGACGGGCGGCCTCTCGGAGCGTTCGCGGGCCGTCGGCAGGGAGCGGGTCTCGGCTGCGGGCTCGGAGCGACGGGCCGCCGCGGAACGGGGCGAGGGGACGGCGACCTCCTCGACCACCGGGCGGCGCGGGCCAAGCACCATCGGGGGCGGCTCGAGCGGCTGCCACTCGCCGCGGGCGCCGGCGGTCGCAACGCCGGAGCCGCCCGGGTCGGCGCCTTCGGCCGCACCGCCGCGGGGCTGCAGCCCCTCGAGCACGACCACCGCCACCAGGATGCCGACCAGGGTCAGCGCCCCGATCATGATCTGTCGTTCCAGTTTGCCCATGCGTGTCCTCCGCTCGTGCAGGAACGATATCTGGGGGGTCCGACGATTTCAAAGGAAAATGTGGTGGTCCTACATCTCGTGGTCCGCGCCGCCGTCGGCGGACAGGTCTCGTAGCCGACGGCGCACGGCGGCCTCCAGGCCCCGGTCGCGGTACGGCGAGAAGGGCCACAGTCGGCGCCAGCGCTGCCCGCGCAGGAAGGAGCGGGCCTCGTCCGCGCTCATGGCCTCCGGGGCGTAGCGGGCCAGCACCTTGAGGACGGCCTGGCGGTCCACCCGGGCCAACCACGGAGCGAGCAGGAGACGCCCCACCGGCCCCGGGGCGTGGGCGGCGCCGAAGTCCACCACCCAGGGCCGGCCCGCCGGGTCCACCAGCACGTTGCGGCGCTGGCGGAGGTCGAGGTGGTAGACGTGCCTCTGGTGCATCGCCTCGACGATGCGGCGCAGGGCGGCGGCGAGGGCCGGCGCATCGGCGGTGGTGCCGGGTTCGCCGAGCGGCTGGCCCTCCACCCACGAGAGGAGGACGGCGTCGCGGTCCACGCGTCCGACCAGGCGGGGCACGCCCTCGACCCCGTCGAGACGGCGCAGGGCGCGGACCTCGCGGGCCAGCAGCCAGCGCGCCAGGGGACGCCACCACGGCGGCGAGCCCGCACAGTCCTTCAACAGGAGCGGACCGTCGCTGCGCGACACGCGCCAGACCCCCGGCTTGAACCGCGACCCGCGGCTCAACAGCGAGACCGGGGCGCGCCGGAGGTCGCCGCGCGTCGGCGTCTCGGCCGCTCCGCCGTCGCTCACGGCCACCAGCGGGCCATCGGAGACCAGCGGTCCACCTCGTGGACGGCGAGCAGGACCAGGGCGAAGACCAGGCCCCAGCCGAACTCGTGGTTCTCGGCGACGCGCTTCCAGGAGAAACGGCGGTCGTCGCCCGAACGCCACGGCGTGAGGCGCGGCACGAAGTCGGGCACGTTCTCGGCGTGGCGCCGGACCTGGTCGCCGAACAAGCGCTCGAGACGTGGATACTCCCGCTTCATCTTGCGCGGCAGGTAGACCAGGAAGAAGGCCGCGACCAGGACCACGGCGAAGCCCCAGACGAAGCGGCCGCGCGCGGTCTCGGGGTTGCCGGCGGCGAGGGCGACCCCGACCAGGGCGAGGAAGCTGCCGAGGTAGGCCGGGTTGCGGGTGTGGGCGTAGGGGCCGGTCGTGACCAGGACCTGGTTCTTCTCGAGGTGGCCGAAGGCCCAGATGCGCAGCAGCCAGGCCAGGGCGACCAACGCGGCGCCGATCCAGAAGGTGGTGGGGCGCGGGTCGGCGGTCGAGACCACGAGGAGGCCGGCGGCGTACACCGCGGCCTTGCGCCAGGTGAGGCGCTTGGAAGCTCGTTTCTCGCTGCCCATGTCGCCGGGGACGCGGCCCGAGGGGGGGGTGGGCGGCGCCGGGTATGATGGGCATCGTCCCCGGGGCCGAGTCCCCTTGCAAGCCGGTGCCGCGAATCGCCCCCTTCCTGCTCCTCTCCATCGGGCTGCTGCCCCTGGTCGCCAGCGCCTGCTCCTCGCCCGCCGCGGCTCCCTCGGCCCGCGGCTCGCTGACCGCCTCCGCGGCCGCCCCGGGCGCCGCCGAGGTGGACGAGGCGCGGATCGAGGACCTGGCCGCCGCCGAGGAGCGCCGGGAGCGCGAGTTCCTCGCCGAGATGGCGGCCCAGGGCATCCATCCGGTCGAGGAACCGGCCCAGGCCACGGTCAAGTACCACGGCCAGGACCTGACCATCGGGCTCTACAACGAGGGCTACGTGTCGCAGAGCGAGTTCTACTCGGTGCCGCGGAGCTCGGCCAACTACAAGGTGGTGCCCAACATCCAGATGGGGGCGCTGTGGAAGGCGCTCGAGGACCTGGGCTTCTTCGCCGCGGCGCGCAGCGGCATCGTGCGCACGCCCGGCGCCAGCGTCAGCGTGGTGCTGCGCCGCGGGGGTGACTCGTGGACGCTCTCGTGGGGCCCCGACATGGGGACCGAGAAGTACGACGTCACCATGGAGTCGGCCAAGGCCGTCCAGGCCCTGTTCAACAGCGCGTTCGGGATGCAGGTGGTGGACAACCCGGACGGCGCCGACTACTTCGAGCGCGAGCGCGAGCGCCTGCGCCAGAACGCCCTGCGCCGGGGGGTCTCCGACCAGTGAGCGCCGCGGGGCGGGCGGTGGTGGTGGTGCCGGGACGGCTCGCCTCCGACCGGCTCCCCCGCAAGCTCCTCCTGGCGGAGAGCGGGCGCCCGCTCTACGCCCACGTGCTCGAACGCTGCCGCGGGGCGCGCCGCGCCGACGCCGTGATCGCCGCGGTGGACGGGGACGAACTCGCCGCCGCCGCCGCCGGGACCGGAGCCCAGGTGGTGCGCACGCCGCCCGACCTGGCGAGCGGGACCGACCGGGTGTGGGCGGCGGTGCGGGACGACCCCACGGTCCGGCTGGTGGTGGACGTGCAGGGCGACGAGCCCGAGATCGAACCCGAGGCGGTGGACGCGGTGTTCGCGGCGCTGGAGGACGGCGCCGCCGCCGTGACCCTCGCGGCCCCGCTGCCGCCGGAGCGGGCCGGCGACCCGGATTGCGTGAAGGTCGTGTGCGACCTCGCCGGGCGCGCGCTCTACTTCTCGCGCGCTGCCGTCCCCCACCCGCGTCGGCCCGGCGGGGTCGCGCCGCGACTCCACGTCGGGGTCTACGGCTTCCAGCGCGAGGTGCTCGAGCGCTTCGCGTCGTGGCCGCCGACGCCGCTGGAGCGGACCGAGGGCCTGGAGCAGCTGCGGTTGCTGGAGCACGGCGTCGCGCTGACCGTGCTCGACTGGCCCCGCGCCTTCCCTGGAATCGACACCCGGCGCGACTACGATGCCTTCCTGGAGCGCGTCGGTCGCGCCGCGCCCGCCCCCCCTCCGCCCCCCTCACCATGACCCGGTTCATCTTCGTCACCGGCGGCGTCGTCAGCTCGCTCGGCAAGGGCATCACCACCGCCGCCATCGCCGTCCTGCTCGAGAAGCGCGGGCTGAAGGTCTCGATCCAGAAGCTCGACCCCTACATCAACGTGGACCCGGGGACGATGTCGCCGTTCGAGCACGGTGAGGTCTACGTCACCGAGGACGGCGCCGAGACCGACCTCGACCTGGGGCACTACGAGCGCTTCAGCCAGGCCCCCATCGGTCGGCACTCCAACTACACCACCGGGTCCATCTACTCGCAGGTCATCCGACGCGAGCGGCGCGGCGACTACCTGGGCAAGACGGTGCAGGTCATCCCGCACATCACCGACGCCATCAAGGACGCCATCCGCAGTGGCGCACCGGCCGGGACCGACGTCGCGGTGGTCGAGATCGGGGGCACCGCCGGCGACATCGAGTCGCTGCCGTTCCTCGAGGCCATCCGCCAGTTCGCGCTGGAGGTCGACCCGCGTGAGGCGATGTTCGTCCACCTGACGCTGCTGCCCCACCTGCGGGCCAGCGGCGAGATGAAGACCAAGCCGACCCAGCAGTCGGTGGGCAAGCTGCGCGAGATCGGCATCCAGCCGCACGTGCTGGTGTGCCGCTGCGAGCACCCCATGACCGACGAAATGCGGCGCAAGATCTCGTTGTTCTGCAACGTGCGGGTCGAGGACGTGATCCAGGAGATCGACGTCGAGACCACCATCTACGAGGTGCCGATCGACCTCAAGGCGCAGGGGTTGGACGACGCCCTGGTGCGCCACCTCGGGCTCGAGAAGACCACGGCCCAGGACCTGTCCGACTGGGAGGCGCTGTGCGAGCGCATCCGTCACCCGCGCGGCGAGGTCGAGATCGCGGTGGTCGGCAAGTACATCGAGCTCCACGACGCCTACAAGTCCATCTACGAGGCGCTGGACCACGGTGGGGCGGCCTCCGGCGTGGCGGTCCGCCTGCGCAAGGTGTCGGCCGAGGAGTGCGCCGAGGGCGACGTCGGCCGGATGCTCGACGGGGTCCACGGCATCCTGGTGCCGGGCGGCTTCGGTGAACGCGGCCTGGAAGGCAAGATCCGCGCCCTGCAGTGGGGACGCGAGAACGAGGTCCCCTGCTTCGGGATCTGTCTCGGGATGCAGGCGATGGCCATCGAGTACGCGCGGCACGCAGCCGGCATCCCCGAGGCGCACACCACCGAGGCCCGCAGCGACACCCCCGAGCCGCTCATCCACCTGCTCGAAGGGCAGAGCGAGGACGGCGACAAGGGCGGCACGATGCGGCTCGGCGCCTATCCCTGCCGCCTCCTGCCCGGCACCCGGGTCGCCGAGATCTACGGCCGCGACCTGGTCTTCGAGCGGCACCGACACCGCTGGGAGTTCAACGACGCCTACCGCGAACGGCTCGAGGCGGCCGGACTCACCTGCTCGGGCCTCTACGAGGAAGGCGGGCTGGTCGAGATCGTCGAGTTGTCCGACCGTCCCTTCCACCTCGGGGTCCAGTACCATCCCGAGTTCAAGTCCAAGCCGCTCCAGCCCCATCCGCTGTTCGCGGCCTTCGTGGACGCCGCGGCGCAGCGGGCCGGACTCGCCTCGGCCGCCGGCGTCAGCCCGCAGGAGACCCACTCGTGACCGCATCCCCGACTCCGCCCGGCGGCGACTTCCGCATGTTCCTCCAGAAGATCGCCATCCAGGGCTTCTACGCGCTCGGGTTGATCGAGATCCCCGGCGCGCCGCCGCAGCAGGGTCCGAACCTGGAGGTCGCGCGGATGGTGCTGCACGACCTGAAGACACTGCGCGAGAAGACGCACGGCAACCTCGACCCGGGCGAGGAGATGACGCTCGAGAAGTACGTCGCCGACCTCGAACACGCCCTGGACGTGGCCGAGCGAGCCGCCCGGGGCTCCGGTGGGGACGAGCCCTCCGCCGAGCAGGGCTGACCCCCGCCGCCGCAGGCATTCCGCATGGCCCGCTACCTCGTCACCTCGGCCCTGCCCTACGCCAACGGCCCCATCCACTTCGGGCACGTCGCGGGAGCCTACCTGCCGGCCGACGTCTGGGTGCGCCACCGGCGGATGTGCGGGGACGACGTCCTGTTCGTGTGCGGCACCGACGAGCACGGGGTCGCCATCACCCTGCAGGCCGAGCGCGAGGGGGTGGGCTACCGCGAATACGTGGACCGCTGGCACCAGGAGATCGGGTGCACCTTCGAACGCTTCGGAATCCGCTTCGACGCCTGGAGCGGCACCGCCCGCAGTCCGCACCACGTCGAGTTCTCGCAGCGCTTCTTCCGGGTGCTGCTCGAGCGCGGGTTCGTGTTCGAGCGCGAGGAGGAGCAGTGGTTCTCCGAAGCCAGCGGGCGCTTCCTGCCCGACCGCTACCTCCAGGGCGCCTGCCCCGAGTGCGGTCACCCCGAGGCCCGGGGCGACGAGTGCCCGAAGTGCGGCGCCTGGATCGAGGCGCGCAAGCTGGGCGATCCGATCAGCCTGGTGGACGGGAGTCGGCCGGTGCTGAAACGCACCAAGCACTGGTACCTCGACCTGCCGAAGCTGCTCGACGCCGGTCTGCGCGACTGGTACGAGGAGCGCAAGGCCGCCGGGGCATGGAAACCGAACGTGGTCGGCTACGTGGACGCCATGCTCGCCGACCTCAAGCCCCGTCCCATCACGCGAGACCTGCCCTGGGGGGTGCCGGTGCCGCCGGAGCTGCCGGGCAGCGAGGGCAAGGTGCTCTACGTGTGGTTCGACGCGCCCATCGGTTACGTCAGCATCACCGAGGAGTGGGCCCAAGCGCAGGGTGCGCCCGAGTCGTGGCGCGACTGGTGGATGGACGCCGACACCCGACTGGTCCACTTCATCGGCAAGGACAACATCGCCTTCCACGTCGTGGTGTTCCCGGGCATGCTGCTCGGCCAGGACGCCGACCCGACGTGGCAGCCCGCTTCGCAGGCCCCCATCGAGCCGCGCTCCTTCGTCCTGCCGTGGAACGTGCCGGCGAACGAGTTCTACAACCTGCAGGGGCGCAAGTTCAGCACCTCGCAGGGCTGGACCCTCGACATGGACCGCTTCTTCGAGCGCTACTCGGTGGACGCGGCCCGCTTCCACCTGGTGCTGACCATGCCGGAGACGGCCGACAGCGAGTTCCGCTGGGAGGAGTTCCAGACCACCAACAACTCCCTGCTCGCCGACAAGATCGGCAACTTCGCCTCACGGGTGCTGCAGTTCGCGCGCAAGCGCTACTCCGGACGGGTGCCGGGGCCCGCCACTCGCCAGCCCTTGCTCGCCGACCACGAAGCCCTGCGCGACGCCCGCGCCGCCTTCGCCCGGGTCGGCGACGAGCTCGACGCGTTCCGCTTCCGCGCCGCGGCGCGGGGGCTGGTCCAGGGCTTCGCCGACCTCAACCGCTTCTTCGACGCGATGGAGCCGTGGAAGCTGGTCAAGTCCGAGGCCGACGACGACCGCGCCCGCTGCGCCGAGGTGGTGGAGCGCTGCCTCGCCCACCTCGAGCTCGGCAGCCGGCGGCTGGCTCCGTTCTGCCCCGACGCGGCCGCACGGTTGCGCGCCATGCTCGGGGAGGCGGCCCGCCCCGAGGACGCCGGGCGCTGGGGCGGCGAGGGGCCCGACCAGCCGCCCACACGCCTGCCCGAGGGCGCCGAGCTCGGCGAGGTCGGCATCCTGTTCCGCAAGATCGAGGACGCCGAGGTCGAGGAGGAGGTCCGGCTCCTCCACGAACGGGCCGGGGAACTCCGGGCCTAGGCCCGGGAGCCGACCGTCTCGCGCCAGGCCCGGGCGGCGCGGAAGACGATGACCGACGAGGCCGGGAGCTGGATGGTCTCGCCGTTGGAGGGATGCTTCAGCGTCCGAGGGGCCCGCTCGCGGACGCTCCACGCCCCGAAACCGGGGAGCGTCACCTCGCCGTCCTCGGCCAGGCCCTCACGAATGCCCTGACAGACCACCTGGACGATGTCCTCGGCTGCGGAGCGCGTGGTCTCGAGCTCGCGGCGGACGTACTCGACGAGATCGCGTTTGTTCATGAGGGGGCGCGGGAGGTGACGAAAGGGCGAACCGAGAAGGAGGGCAGGCCCTGGATTCCTGCGGAGTCCAGAGCCTGCGGGGCGTCCAAGGGACGGGTCAGCGCTTGCGGCGCGTGGTCTTCCGCTTGGCGGGCTTCCGCTTCGCGGCCTTCTTCTTGGCGGGCTTGCGCTTGGTGGCCTTCTTCTTGGTCGCCTTGCGCTTGGTCGCCTTCTTCTTGGTGGCCTTGCGCTTGGTCGCCTTCTTCTTGGTCGCCTTGCGCTTGGTGGCCTTCTTCTTGGTGGCCTTGCGCTTGGTGGCCTTCTTCTTGGTGGCCTTGCGCTTGGTCGCCTTCTTCTTGGTCGCCTTCTTCTTGGTCGCCTTGCGCTTGGTCGCCTTCTTCTTGGTCACCTTGCGCTTGGTCGCCTTCTTCTTGGTCGCCTTGCGCTTGGCGGGCTTCCGCTTCGCGGTCTTGCGCTTGGCGGGCTTCCGCTTCGCGGTCTTCCGTTTGGTAGCTTTCTTGCGAACAGCCATGTCTTCCTTTTCTGGATCCAGTGGAAATCGGCGCAGCCGTCGCTGGGACGACCGGCCGGGGGGAGACGAACCCGCGATGCCGTGGTCGCGACCACGACATCTGGGTCCTTCCCCCCTGCCATCGGCGGACGGACCGTGGAATTCACCGGGAAAACCGAAAAAATGCACCGACCCCGACTCGGAGTCGGGGTCGGTCGGGGAGGTCGGCGCCCGAGCGCCGAAGGGCGCGGGTCAGCCCTGGTCGCGGCTGCGCAACCAGGCGCGATTGCGCCCGCGCACCGCCTTCACGAGCGGCACGGTCACGGTGCGACCGCCCATCTCCAGCTCGAGCTTCCCGGACTTGATGACCGAGGTCGCGAGCTTCATCCGCTTGACGGTCCCATCCGGCAGCAGGACCCGGACCTTCTGCACGTTCGCCTTGAAGGTCCGCTTGGTGTGGCCGGTGGTCTTGAGGCCCACGCCTCCCTTCTTCTTGGGGAGACCGCGACGGGCGATGCTTCCGCCCGCACGGGTGCCTTTTCCGGTGATTTCGCAGCGTCTGGCCATGGGGGTACCTCCTCGGTGAGAGGGGCCGCACAGTCTAGGGAGGGGCCGGGCGCCCGTCAATCGGGCCTCGCCCGGAAACTGGCCATCCAGGGTGTGCCGACCCGTGGCGCAGGGGCGACGCACGCCGAGATCGCGTCCCCAGGGCAGACCTCCCCCGGTGCGGGGCCTTCCTGGCCTCGCTCGGTGCCACACGGTGCGCCCCGAGGCCCCGCTCCGGCCCCGGACCCACCGATCCTGCGCTGCGACACCCCTGGAGACGCGCCAGGACCGCCCAGGTCGCACGTTTCCTCCGCCAGCACACCCTGGATGGCCAGTTTCCGACCGAGGTTGACCGGAACGCCGGCCGGAGGGACAATCGGCGCCCACTCCGGAGGAAGGCCGCGGGAGAGACCCGGCGGACGTCCGGGCACCGAAGGGGCAAGCCAGGCGGCGAAACTCTCAGGTACCCAGGACCGCGGCCCGACGGAGCCTGGACCGTCTTCGGACCGGACAGGGGCGCCCGACGCGGCGCCCCTTTCGCGTTTCCATGGAACCCACCACCGAACCCGCCCCGGCGAACGAGCCGCTCGCCACCCCGCTCCTCGCTGCGCACCGCGCGCTCGGCGGACGCATCGTGCCCTTCGCCGGGTGGAGCATGCCGCTCGACTACGGCTCCATCCTCGAGGAGTCGCGCGCGGTGCGCGAGACGGCCGGGCTGTTCGACGTCTCGCACATGGGCCGTTTCTTCCTCCACGGCCCCGAGGTCGGCGCCGCGCTCGACCGCGCGCTCGGCGGCCGCATCGAGGACCTGCCGGTCGAGATGGCCCGCTACACCCTGATCCTCGACGAGGGGGGCGGCATCCTCGACGACCTCCTGGTGTACCGACTCGGCGAGGACGACTGGATGCTGGTGGTCAACGCGGCCAACCGCGAGCGCGACGCCGCGGTGCTGCGCGAACGGCTCGCCCCCCTGGCCCTCGACGACCGCACCCGCGACGGCGGCGGCATCCTCGCGCTGCAGGGCCCCGAGTCGCCGCGGCTGGTCGCGGCGGTCGCCCCCGGCGCCGAGGACCTCCCCTTCCTCGGACTCGGCCGGTTCGACGCGCCGTGGGGGCCGTTGCTCGTCGCCCGCACCGGCTACACCGGAGAGCGCGGCTACGAGCTGTTCCCGACCGCCGCGCAACTGGTCCCGCTGTGGGAACGCCTGCTCGAACTCGGCGCCCGCCCGGTCGGGCTCGGCGCCCGCGACGTGCTCCGCCTGGAGGCGGCGATGCCGCTCTACGGCCACGAGATCCACGAGGGCGTGGACCCGCGCGAAGCTGGGCTCGGCTTCGCCATCCGCGGCTGGAAGGAGCGCGACTTCGTCGGCGGCGACGCCCTGCGCGCGGCCGGGCCGCCGCGGCGCGAGCTGGTCGGCCTCACCGCCGAGAAGCGCGTCCCCCGCCAGGGCTACCCGGTGCTCGCCGGCGACCGCGTGGTCGGCGAGGTCTGCTCCGGCGCCTGGTCGGCCGCCCTCGACCGCCCCATCGCCACCGCCCTCGTCGAACGCGGCGTGGACGGTCCGCTCGCCGTGGACCTCCGCGGCAAGCCCCTGCCCGTGGAACGGGTTCCCCTCCCCTTCGTCCCCCATCGCTCCCGCGACTGAACCGCACCCATGCGCCCCACCGACCGCCGCTACACCGAAAGCCACGAATGGGCCCTCGCCGAGGGCGACGTCGTGACCATCGGCATCACCGACCACGCCGTCGAGGAACTCGGCGAACTCGTCTACCTCGACCTGCCCGAGCCGGGACGCACGCTGGCCCGCGGAGAAGCCTTCGGCGAAGTCGAATCCGTCAAGGCCGTCTCCGACCTGATGGCGCCCGTGGGCGGCGAGGTGGTCGAGGTCAACCAGGCCCTGGTGGACGACCTGGCCGGCCTGCAGGACGCCCCGTTCACCGACGGCTGGCTGATCAAGGTCCGCCCCGCCGCCGGCGAGTCGCTGGACGACCTCCTCGACGCGGCCGCCTACGACGAACTGGTCCGCGCCTCGGCCTGACATGCCCTACGTCCAGAACTCCGACCGCGACCGGGCCGCGATGCTCGAGCGGGTCGGCGTCGGCTCGGTGGACGAGCTGTTCGCACCGATCCCCGAGGCCCTGCGGCTGACCGAGCCGCCCCCCATCGGCCCCGGAACCACCGAGGACGGGCTGGTCCGCGCCCTCGACGAGCTCGCCGCCCGCAACCGCCCGAGCGACGGCGGCGCCTGCTTCCTCGGCGGCGGCGCCTACGACCACGGCTGGCTGGCGCTGGTGGACCACGTCATGCAGCGCAGCGAGTTCCTGACCGCCTACACCCCCTACCAGCCCGAGTGCTCGCAGGGGACGCTGCAGTGGATCTTCGAGTTCCAGACCATGATCGCCGACCTCTGCGGCATGGAGGTCGCGAACGCTTCCATGTACGACGGCGCGTCGGCCGCGGCCGAGGCGGCGGTCCTGGCCCTGGCCCAGACCCGCCGCTCGCGCATCGTGGTCTCGGCCGGGCTGCACCCGCACACGCGCCAGACCCTCCGCACCTACCTGACCCACCTCGAGGTGGACATCGTCGAGGCGCCGCTCGGCGCCGACGGCCGCACCGACTGGGGCGAGCTGGTGGACGACGCCACCGCCGCGGTCCTGGTCCAGCAGCCGAACTTCGTCGGCGCCGTCGAGGAGCTCGGCCCGGTGGCCGACGCCGCCCACGGCCACGGCGCCCTGGCGGTCGCCTCCATCTACCCGGTGGCGATGGGGCTCCTGCGCTCGCCCGGCGAGGCCGACTTCGACGTGGTGGTCGGCGACGGGCAGTCGCTCGGCGTCCCGCTCGCCTTCGGCGGCCCGGCCTTCGGCTTCTTCGCCACGCGACAGGCCTTCGTGCGCCGCATGCCCGGCCGCCTGGTCGGCCAGAGCGTGGACCGCGAGGGGCGCCGCGCCTTCACCCTCGCCTTCCAGACCCGCGAGCAGCACATCCGCCGCGAGAAGGCGACCAGCAACATCTGCACCAACAACTCGCTGATGGCGCTGCGCGGCTGCGTCCACCTCGCCACCCTCGGCCCGCGCGGGCTCGAGGAGGTGGCGCTGGCGTCGCGCCGGCGCGCGCTCGAGGTCGCCGCCGGCCTCGAGGCCCTCGGCATCCCGCGAGCCTTCCCCGACACGCCGTTCTTCAACGAGCCGGCGTTCCGGCTCGCCGACGACCATGAGGTGGCGCGGTTCCGCGCCGCCCTGGCCGAACATGGCATCCGCGGTGGACTGGCGCTGGGCGGAGACTACCCCGAGCTCGCCGGCGTCTTCACCCTGGCCTGCACCGAACGGGTCCAGGACGACGACGTGGCCCGGCTGCTGGCCGCGGCCCGCGCCTTCCAGACCCAGGAGGTGGCCTCGTGAACCCCTGCCCCGTCCCGCTCCTGTTCGAGGACTCGCGCCCCGGCCGCCGCTGCCTGCGAGTGGACGGCGACGACCTCGACGCCGCCCGCGCCGGCCTGCCCGAGTCCGAGCTGCGCCGTGAGCCGGTGCCGCTCCCCGAGTCGGGCGAGCTCGACCTGCTGCGTCACTTCACGCGGTTGAGCGAGCTGAACTACGCCATCACGACCAACTTCTATCCGCTGGGGTCGTGCACCATGAAGTACAACCCCGTGGTCCACGAGGCCATCGCGGCCGACCGCCGCTGGACCGGGGTGCATCCCCTGCAGGACGGCGACGAAACCCAAGGAGCGCTCGCGGTGATGCGCGGGCTCGAGCGGATGCTCGCCGAGCTCACCGGGCTGCCCGCAGTCAGCCTGCACCCCGCGGCCGGCGCCCAGGGCGAGCTGACCGCCTTGATGGTGCTCCGCGCCTGGCTGGTCGAGAACGGCGACGACGCGCGCCGCACCATCCTGGTGCCGGACAGCGCGCACGGCACCAACCCGGCGTCGTGCACCCTGGCCGGGTTCGCGGTGAAGACGGTGCGCAGCGACGAGCGCGGGCTCACCGACCTCGACCACCTGCGCGAGCTGCTCGGCCCCGACACCGCCGGGCTGATGATCACCAACCCGAACACGCTGGGGCTGTTCGAGGAGGACATCCGGGTCATCTGCGACCTGGTGCACGAGGCCGGCGGACGGGTGTACATGGACGGCGCCAACTTCAACGCCATCGTCGGCGTGGCGCGCCCCGGGGACTTCGGGGTGGACATGATGCACCTGAACCTCCACAAGACCTTCTCGACGCCGCACGGCGGCGGCGGTCCGGGGGCCGGCCCCATCTGCGTCACCGCCGAGCTCGAACCCTACCTGCCGGTGCCGCGGGTGGTGGAGCGGGAGGACGGAACGCTGGCGCTGTCCGAGGACGCGCCGCGCTCCATCGGGCGGCTGCGCGCCTTCCACGGCAACTTCGGCGTGCTCCTGCGCGCCTACGCCTACCTGGTGCGCCTCGGCGCCCGCGGCGTGCGGCGGGTCGCCGAGAACGCGGTGCTGAACGCGAACTACCTGCGGGTCCAGGTCCGCGAGAAGTGGCGGGTGCCGTTCGACCGCACCTGCATGCACGAGTTCGTGGCGCGGCCGACGCGCGAGATGCGCGAGCAGGGGGTCCACACCGTGGACGTCGCCAAGCGGCTCATCGAGCGCGGCTACCACCCGCCGACGGTGTACTTCCCGCTGGTCGTCCCCGAGGCCATCATGATCGAGCCGACCGAGACCGAGTCGCGCGAGACCCTCGACGGATTCGCCGCGGCGATGGCCGAGATCGCCGACGAGGCGCTGCGGGGCGACGAGGCCCTGCACGAGGCCCCGCGGAACACCCCGGTCGGACGCGTGGACGAGGCGCGGGCCGTCAAACGGCCCATCCTGCGCTGGCGCCCCGACGCCGAGGGATGAGTCCGGCCCCGGCGCGCCGGCTGGACGACCCGCCGCTCCCCGGCCCGGTCAACATGGGCCGGGACGAGGCGCTGCTGGCGCTCCGCACCGCGCCGACCCTGCGCTTCTACCGCTGGCGACGGCCAACCCTGTCACTCGGCTGGTTCCAGCCCGCGGCCGACCTGCCGCTGGAGGCGGTGCGCGCCCGCGGCGGCGAGGTGGTGCGCCGCCCGACCGGCGGCAAGGCCATCCTCCACGAGGACGAGCTGACCTACGCGCTGTGCGCGCCCGAGGAGGGCCCGCTCGGCGGCGGCCCGGCGGCGGCGATGCGCACGGTACACGAAGCGCTGGCCGCCGAACTCGCGCGCCAGGCCGGTGCCGAGGTCCGGGTCCGCGACGACGCCGTCCTCGCCAGCGACGTGCCCGCCAGTCCGTGGTGCTTCCTCGACTCGAGCCCGCTCGACCTCGCCCTCGGCGGCCGCAAGCTGCTCGGCAGCGCCGCCCGCCGCCGCGACGGCTGGATCCTGTTCCACGGCTCGCTGGTGCTCACCGCCCCGGCCGAGACCCCCGAGGTCGCCGCACTGGGCCGCGAACCCGACCGCGACGCCCTCGCCGCCGCCCTGGGCGCCGCCCTCGACCTGGACTTCCGCCCCGGCGCCTGGACCGCCGAGGAGCTCGCCGAGGCCGAGGCCCGAGCCGAGCGTCACGCCCGGCCCGAACACGTGCTGCGCCGCTAGGGCGCGCCTATTGGACGTCCACCTGGAGCGGCGGCGAGTCGCGCCAGCCCGAGGGACCGTTCGCGGCGACCTCCAGGTACCAGGTGGTGCCGGAGATGGAACCGGGGAAGGTCACGAAGAACGATCCGATGCCGGTGCTGGTGGAGACGACGTGGTCCACGACGTACACCGGTTGGGCGACGTCGAAGTCGTGCCCCTGGTAGGTGGTGCCGGTGATGGCGGCGCTGGCGAGGAGCCAGCAGTCCACCGAGGGCGGGGCGTACTGGAAGTTGTAGGCGTAGGGCAGACCCGGCGTCGGCGTGGTCACGCCGGTGAGATCGATGGTGTCCTTCGGATCGCCGCCGCCCCCGCCACCGATCACCGGGCGCGCGACCAGGGCGTAGTCGGCGTCCAGCCCCGGGGTCTCCAGGTGGGAGTCCTGGTTGATCTCGTCGGCGAGGACGTCCACGGTCCAGGTGCCGGCGGCCGGGTTCTGGACGATGACCTGCTCGACCGTGTCCTTGACGTTGCTGCTGCCGCCCGGGCTGCTGTACATGGACGAGAGCAGACCCTCGTTGCCCCAGTACACGGTGCCGCCCGGCGAGGTCACCCGCAGCGACAGGTCGTTGATGCGGTGCAGCGAGGAGCTGGTCGTCCCCGGAGGGTCGGCGTAGACCAGCGTCACCCGGAACTCGGGCTCGCCGGCGGGGACGTCCACCGTGTAGGAGGTTCCGCCGCCCTGCGTCAGGACGTCGCTCTCGTCCACGATGAACAACCGCCCCGCATCGTCGTAGAGGGTGCGCAGGTCGGGCCGCCCCCACCCCTGGTGGGTCCGGGTCCGGTCGTGCGTCGCGCCCGAGAACTGCCACTGCGTGGTCGAGTTCAGGAGCAACGCCTTGGCCGTCGTGTTGTGCGGCCGACTGTCGTAGACGTCGCTGCCGAAGGGCGAGGTGCCAAAGGCGTCCTCGTGCCACATCTGATAGATGAGCCCGAGGTGCCCGGCCACGATGGGCGTGGCCGCCGAGGTCCCGCTGAAGGAGGTGTAGTCGTCACCAGCGACGTAACCGCCCGGGTCCTCGTCCGAGGTCCACACCGAATCGTAGTAGGCGGCGAGGTCGGGCTTGATGCGCCCATCCTGGGCCGGCCCGATGGAGGCCCCGAAGTTCCAGGCGTCGTTGGCGTCGTTGGTGTCGTTGTAGTGGTACAGACCACCCACCGAGATGATGTTCTTGGCCCAGGCCTGGGGCCGCGAGTCCTGGTTGCCGGCGTTGGACTGGGACTGCAGGATGGAGACGTCCAGCTGGAAGATGATGTCGTCCATCTCCTGCGAGTAGGTGTTGTAGCTGCGGGTGCGGCTGGAGCCCCACGAGTTCGTCTGGAACACGCAGCGGTAGACCGGACCTGCGGTCTCCTGGGTGAAGGTGAAGCGGTTGGAGTAACCGCTGTACCACGCGGCGACGCCCTGGGCGTCGGGCAACAGGCCGCGGGTCTGGCCTCCCGGAGAGCTGGCGCCGGTCGCGAAGTTGATGCCGTAGGTGCAGGTCCCGTGAGCGCCCGACGGCACGGTGCCGTGGAAGATCGGGGTGTGGGTCCCACTCCAATCGGCGTGCGAGTTGTCGGTGCCGGCGTCGAGGACCTCGCCGCGGACCCCCTGCCCGGTCCAGCCGGCCAGGGTCTCGAGGTCGTTGGCCCCCATCACGGTGCGCACCTTGTCCATGTCGGTCTCGGGCGCGGACCAGGCGTCCACCCCGAGGACGGACTCGGAACGCAGGACCTCGAGCAACTGCTCCGGCGAGAGCATGGCTTCCAGCACCCAGCCCTCGGCAGGGTCGGTCAGCGGCGCACCGGCGGCGGCGAGGACCGCGTCACGGACCCGGGCCTGCCCCTCGGGGCCGCGCACTGCGGCCTCGAGACGGTAGCGGCCGGCGGCGAGTTCGCCGGACCGGAAGTCCGCCAGGAGTTCGTCGGAGAGCTTGTAGGCGGGATGGAAGGGGCCGACCCAGCGCACGAAGGGCAGGGTCCGGACCCGCTCGGCGGTCGTGGGAGTCATCTCCCAGATGCCGGCGTTCCAGGCCAGGAAGCGGCGGTCGGCGCCGCCGAGCGCACGGACGGCCTCACGCCAGGGCTCGAGCCCCGGAGCGACGAACTGGACGATCCAGAGACGGCCGTCCGCCGGCGCGGCGAGGTCCGGGTCCACGGACGGAGGCGCGTCGTGGAGCGGGTCGAACTCCCCGTAGCGCAGCATCAGCTCCTGGGGCAGGACCCGGTCGCGGCCGAAGGTCTCGCCGCCGTCGGTGGAGAGCCGGAAGCCGACGCGCTCGCGGCCGGCCTCGTCCACCGTCCATCGCTCGACGACGAAGTCGCCGGCGCGGAAGGTCTCGGGGGCCTGGGCGGAAGGAGCTTCCCCGGTGGCCTGGGGGGCCGCTGGAGGGAGGAGGGAGAGAGCGAGGACGAGGGTGGAGAACATGGGATCCATGGGAAGGAGCGGAGGGCCGGGCTGCGAAGGCGGCCGACGGCGGGCCCCGCGGTCGCTCCGAGTCTATCATGGAGGCCGAAACCCGCATGCGCCCCTACCTGGACCTCCTACGCCGCGTCGTCGAGCACGGCGAGCGCCGGACCGACCGCACCGGGACCGGCACGCTGTCGCTGTTCGGCCTCCAGGCCCGCTACGACCTGCGCGAGGGCTTCCCGCTGGTGACCACCAAGAAGGTGCTGTTCGACGCAGTGGTCCGTGAGCTGCTCTGGTTCCTGCGCGGCTCCACCAACGTCAACGACGACCTGACCCAGCACACCCCCATCTGGGACGCCTGGGCCGACGAGGACGGCGAGCTCGGTCCCATCTACGGCTATCAGTGGCGCAATTGGGACGGCCGGGGCATCGACCAGATCCGCGAGGCCGTCCGTCTCATCCGTGAGGAACCCGACTCGCGGCGCATCGTCGTCAGCGCCTGGAACGTCGCCGACCTGCCGCGGATGGCGCTGCCGCCGTGCCACCTCCTGTTCCAGTTCTCGGTGCGCGGCGACCGCCTCGACCTGCAGCTCTACCAGCGCTCCGCCGACCTCGCGTTGGGCGTGCCCTTCAACATCGCGAGCTACGCCCTGCTCCTGACCATGGTCGCCCAGGAGACCGGGCTGACGCCGGGCGTCTTCGTCCACACCCTGGGCGACGCCCACGTCTACCTCAACCACCTCGACGGCATCCGCGAGCAGCTCTCGCGCGAGCCCTACCCGCGGCCTCGGGTCGAGGTGGCGCGCAAGCCGCTGGACGAGATCGCCTTCGAGGACGTGGTCCTGCACGACTACCGACACCACCCGTTCATCCGCTTCGAGGTCGCGGTGTGAGCCGACCGCTGGTCCTGATCGCCGCCGTGGACGACGAGGGCGGCATCGGGCGCGGCGGCGCCCTGCCGTGGCGGCTCCGTGCCGACATGGCCTTCTTCCGCGAGCGCACCACCGGCCCCGGCGGCGGCCACAACGCCGTCGTCCTCGGCCGCCGCACCTGGGAATCCCTGCCCGAGCGCTTCCGGCCCCTGCCCGAACGGGTCAACGTCGTGGTCAGCCGCGACCCGGCCTTCACCGCCCCCGGCGCCCTGGTCGCCCGCTCCTTCGACGAAGCGGTCCGGCTGGCCGAGGAGCACGCACCGGGCGAGACCTTCGTCGTCGGCGGCGCTGCGGTCTACGCGGCGGCTCTGGAGCATCCCGACTGCGGGCCGGTGTTGCTGACCCGCATCCGCGGGCGTTTCGACTGCGACGTCCGCTTCCCCCGCCTCGACGAACTGGTGCTGGTCGCGGAGGGACCGGAACGGACCGAGGGCGACCTGCGCTTCCGCTTCTGCGAGTACGCGCCGCCGCGGGCGTAGCGCCCGCGGCGAGGGTCAGGCCGAGGCCTCGGCGCCCTCGAGCGGTGCGAAGGCGAAGCGTCCCTTGGCGTCGCGCACGAAACGGCCGATGGGCGCCACCGGGTCGTGGTAGAGGAGGTTCCACCAGCCCTCGTCGGCGGCGCGCGTGATCCACTCGCGGCGCACCGCGAAGGACTTCGCCGCGTTCTGGTCGTAGGCCATGATGAACGGCAGGTGGACGTGGTTGCGGGTCGGCACCACGTCGGCCCAGAAACAGGCGGTCTCGCCGCCGTCCTCGAGGAGGACCAGCGACACGCCGTCGGAGTGCCCGCCGACCTCGACCATGCGCAGCCCCGGCAGGACCTCGTGCTCGCCGCGGAAGGTCTTCAGCAGCCCCGCGTCCACGAGCGGCTGCAGGTCCTCACGGCGGTAGCTGGCCCGCCGCAGGTGCCCCGGGTCCAGGGCCGCCTCGAGCTCGACCTCGGGGATCCAGTGCTCGGCCTTCGGGAAGCGCGGCCGCCCCTCCTCGTCGCACACCGCGCCGACGTGGTCCCAGTGACCGTGCGTCATCAGCACGTGGGTGACCTCGTCGGCGGCGACCCCGGCGGCGGCCAGCGACTCGACCACGTCGCGCCCGCCCGAATGGTCGACGTGGAACATCGCCCTCTCCTTGTCGCTCCAGCGCCGTCCGATGCCGGGCTCGACCAGCACCCGGTGCCCGCCGTCGCGGAACAGGAACGGGTTGGTGGCCAGCGGGATGGTGTGGTCGGGGTTCACCGGGGTCAGCCGTTCCCAGACGACCCGCGGCACCACCCCGAACATCGCGCCGCCGTCGAGCGCGAAGTCGCCGTCGTGCAGCGCCACGACCTCGTGGCGCGGGAGCTCCAGACGACGCGCGGCCGAGCTCATCCCACCTGCTCGGCGTAGCGCTTCAACAGGTTGCGCGAGACGATGATCTTCTGCACCTCGGAAGTCCCCTCGCCGATGGTGCACAGCTTGGCGTCGCGGTACATCCGCTCGACGGGGTACTCCCGGCTGTAGCCGTTGCCGCCGAAGATCTGGATCGCCTCGTACGAGGCGCGCACCGCGACCTCGCTCGAGTAGTACTTGGCCATGCTGGCCTCGTGCCCGTAGGGACGGCCCGCGTCCTTGAGCCGGGCGGCGTGATAGACGAGGTGGCGCGCCGCGTTGATCTCGGTCTCCATGTCGGCGAGCTTGAAGGCCACCGCCTGATGGCGGGCCAGCGGCTTGCCGAACTGCTCGCGCTCCAGCGCGTAGCGCGCCGCCTGGTCCAGCGCCCCCTGGGCGATGCCGACGCCGAGCGCGCCGATGCTGATGCGGCCGCCCTCCAGCGTCTTCATGAAGGTCGCGAACCCCTCGCCGGGGGGCCCGAGCACCGCGTCCTTGGGCAGCCGGCAATCCTGGAACACCAGGTTGACCCAGTCGCTGCCGCGCATCCCGAGCTTCTCCTCGCCCTTCTCGACCAGGAAGCCGGGCTGGTCGCGGTCGATGACCATCGCCAGGATGCCCTTGGCCTTCTTGGCCGGGTCGGTCTGCGCGGTGATGACGAAGGACTTGGCGTAGCTGCCGTTGGTGATGAAACACTTGGCGCCGTTGATGACGTACTCGTCGCCGTCCAGCACCGCCGAGGTCCGGGTCGCCGCCGAATCCGACCCGGCCCCCGGTTCGGTGAGCCCGTAGGCGCCCATGAACTCGCCGCTGACCAGCCCCGGCAGGTAGCGCTCCTTCAGCGCCTGGGTGCCGAAGGCGTAGATCGGCCAGGTCCCGAGCGAGACGTGGGCGGCGTAGGCCAACGCCATGCTGGCGTCCACCTTGGCGATCTCCTCGACCGCGATGGCGTAGGTCAGCGTGTCCATCCCGGCGCCGCCCCACTCCTCGGAGAACGGCAGCCCGGGCAGGCCGAGCTCGCACATCTGCTTCCAACCCTCCTCGTAGAAGCAGGCCTTCTCGTCGCACTCGCGGGCCTTGGGCGCGAGCACCTCCTCGGCGAAACGGGCCACCGTCTCGCGGATCATCTCCTGCTCTTCGGTCAGGTCCAGGTTGGTCACCGGGGCATCCATCGTCCGTTCCTCCTCTCTCACTTCCGTTTCTTCAGGTTCCGCGAGACGACGAGGCGCTGGATGTCGGTCGCCCCTTCGTAGATCTCGGTGATGCGCGCGTCGCGGTAGAACCGCTCGACCGGGAACTCCTTGGTGTAGCCGGCGCCGCCGTGGATCTGGACCGCGTCCTGCGCCGCCTGGTTGCAGGCCCGGCTGGCGAACAGCTTGGCCATCGAGCACTCCATGGTGCAGGGCAGCCCCTGGTCACGCATCCACGCCGCGCGATGCACCAGCAGCCGCGACGCGTCCAGGGCGGTCGCCATGTCGGCGAGCTTCCAGGCGATGGCCTGGAAGTCGCCGATGGGCCGGCCGAACTGGACCCGCTCCTCCGAGTAGCGCAGGCTGGCCTCGAGACAGGCGCGGTGGATGCCGACCGCCTGCGAGGCGATGCCGATGCGCCCGCCGTCGAGCGTCTCGAGGGCGATCTTGAAGCCCTGGTCCACGGTGCCCAGCACCCGTTCGTCGGGCACGAACACGTCCTCCAGCACCAACTCGGTGGTCGAGGAGGCGCGGATGCCGAGCTTCTCCTCCTTCTTGCCCACCGCGAAGCCCTCGCTGTCCGGAGTCACCAGGAAGGCGGTGATGCCGTAGCCCTTCTTGGCGTCGGGGTCGGTCACGGCGTAGAGCACGAACAGCCCGGCGTGGGTGCCGCTCGTGACCCAGGCCTTGGTGCCGGTCAGCTTCCACCCGCCGTCCACGCGCTCGGCGCGGCAGCGGATGGCGGCGGCGTCCGACCCGGCCTGCGGCTCGGTCAGGCTGTAGGCGCCGAGCACCTCGCCCGCGGCCAGTTTCGGCAGCCACTCGCGTTTCTGCTCCTCGGTGCCGTGCTTGGCGATGGGCGCGCAGACCAACGACAGGTGCACCGACAGGGTCACCCCCACCGAGGCGTCCACCGCGTTCAACTCCTCGAGCAGGACCGCCGAATGCAGGTTGCCCATCCCGGCGCCGCCGTACTCCTCGGGCACGGTCAGGCCCATGAAGCCGGCGGCGGCGGCCTCGGCCAACGCCTCCTCGGGGAAGCGCTCCTCGGCGTCCCAGCGGGCCGCGTTGGGCGCGAGCACGCGCTCGGCGTATTCCCGCGCCGAGTCGCGCACCATGCGGTGTTCCTCGTCCAGGTGGAAGTCCATGTCCAACCGCGCCGCCCGGGGGTCGTGCCGGACCTGCGCAAGGGGCGGATTCTACCCGCGCCCCTCCCCGGTAGAATCCGCCGCCATGGACGCGCCGTCGGCCCCCGCGCCCGCCGCCGCCGAGGCCTCGGCCGACGACGGGGCTCCCCGCTCCCGGGCCGCCTACCTCGGCGCCCTGTTCGGCGCCGCCGGCCTCCTCGCCCTCGCCGACGGCTGGCTCCAGCCCGGCAACCCGGTGCCGATGCTCCGCTTCGCGATGGCGGCGTGGTCGGTGCTCGGCGCCTGGGCCCTCGGCCTCGTGGTCGTGCTCCTCACCTGGCCGCTGGTCCGCGAGCGCGCCCCGCTGGCCTCCACCGGCCTCGCCGTCGGCGCCTTCCTCGGCGGCGTCCCCTTCCTCTACGAGCCGCTCCCCATCGCCGACGCGACCTCGCGCGTGGCGGTGGCCCACACCCTCGGCACGGTCCTCGCCTTCCTCCTGTTCCGCAGCCGGCTCCTGCGACCGGGTCCGCCGCGCCGACTCGCGCTCGCCCTGCCGGTGCCGGCGGCGGCGGTGGTCGTCGCCGCCCTGCTCGTCCCCCATCCCATCCCGAGCGGCCACCTCCCGCCGGATCCGAGCGACGCCGTACCGCCGAGCGACGCCCCGAACGTGGTCCTGGTCTCGGTGGACACGCTCCGCGCCGACGCCCTGTTCGAGGACCCGACCCGTCCCGGCGTGCCGCGCGCCGAGGTCCCGTTCCTGGACGGTCTCCGCGAACGCGCCCTGTGGGCCCGTTTCGCGCTCTCGTCCTCCGACCAGACACTGCCCGGCCACCTCGGGATGCTGTCGGGCCGCGACGCGATGGGGCACGGCCTGCGCAGCAACGCCGGCCTGCCCGACCCCGCCATCCCGCTCCTCGCCGAGCGCTTCCACGCCGCCGGCTTCGCCACCGCCGGCGTGATCTCGAACGGCCTCGTCGGCGCCGTCACCGGCATGGATCGCGGCTTCGACCTCTTCTCGGAGGAACCCATCGAGCTGGCGCGCCTCGGCCTCCTGCTGCAGCCGTGGCTCGAGCGCCACACCTGGCTCGGCCGCTGCCTGCCGCGCACCGTGAACGCCGAGCTGTTCGGCCGCCTGTTCCTGCGTCGGGCCTGGGCCCGCCGCGCCCAGCCCGTCGGCGGCCGCGTCCTCGAGGTCGCGCTACGGCAGCGCCGCGAGCTGCCCGCCGACCGGCCCTCGTTCCACTTCGTCCACTTCATGGACCCGCACACCGACTACGACCCGCCCGAGCCTTGGCGCGGCCGCTGGTCGGACGCGCTGCTCGGCGACCTCGACCCGCGCTACGTCCCCGACCCGCGGGCCCCCATCGGCTCGGACGTCCTCGACCGCATCGAGGAGGGGCTGGCGGCCGGCGACCCCGCCGCGGAGGCCGCGGCGCGCTGGTGCCACCTCCTCTACCTCGAAGAGGTGGCCTACGTGGACGACCAGCTGCGCCGTCTGGTCGAAGCGGTCGAGGCCGAGGGACGCCCCACGGTGTTCCTGGTCACCGGCGACCACGGCGAGCACTTCGGCGAGCACGGGTTGATGGAGCACGCCAACTCACTCTTCGAGGAGAACCTGCGCGTTCCGTTCCTGCTGTGGGGCCCTGGGGTCGCCGCCGGCGAAGCGCCGCGCCCGCCCCACCTCGCCGACGTCGTGCCGACCCTGCTCGAGCTGGCCGGTCTGCCGGCCCCCGACGACGTGGACGGCGTCTCGTGGGCCCACGGCGCGCCGCCGCCGCGCGCCCACGTCGCCGCCGACGCGCGCCACGTCGCGGTTCGTTTCGGTGGGCTCAAGTGGTTCGGCGCCTGGGCCGGCGAGACGGACGACGACGTCGTCCCCGTCCAGGTGGTGGACCTCGCCGCCGACCCCTTCGAGGAACGTCCACGCCGCGACGCCGCGCTCGACGCCCTGCCCGAGGACCTGCGCGCCGCCGTCGTCGCCGCCCTGGCCCGCGACACCCACGCCGAGCGCAGCACCGCCGCCGCCGGTGCGGAGCAGCAGGCCTTCCTCCGCGCGCTCGGCTACGCCGGCAACTGACCCGAGGCACGGGCTCACCATGGCCCGGCGCCTCGCACCGGGCTCAACGGTGCCGGTCGAGGTGCTCGGTGCGTGCGAAGTCCTCTCCGGGGCGGACCGAGCCGAGGTCCCAGGCGAACCCGCCATCGGGCCCGACGATGCGGTACACGAAGGTGCCGACCCGGTCCGGGAAGAGCAGGTAGCGCCCCGGCTCGTCGGCGGACTCGACCGCGACCTGCCAGCCGAGGAGGGCGTCCCGACGCGTCGGCGACATCCCCGGAGTCTCCCCGGAAACGGGACGGACGACCTGGGAGAGGTAGCCGGTGAGGAGGGCGTCGAAGAACCGTCGCGGCTCCTTCCGGGGGTCCACTCCGGAGCCGTTCAGCGCCGATCGCAACACCTCCAAGAGGGCGTCCTCCTGGACGAAGGCGACTTCCACGCGGGCCCCTGAAACGGGCGGCCCCGGTTGCCCCAGGGTGGCGCCGATGCGGATGCGCGGCGCGCGCGGCACCACGTACACGCCGTCCTCGTCGGTCCGGGCCTGCTCGAGCGCGATGCCGACCTCCTCGATGCCGTCGGGACTGGGAACCGAGACCAACCAGGCCGCGTCGGGAGCCTCGAGTTCGCGCGGGTCGAGGCCCCCGCGCACCGGCAAGGCGCGGCCGTTCGCCCGCAGCCGGACCCACTCCGACGGGATCTTCCGACCGGAGGATCGGTCGTAGAACGTGGGCACGACGCGGTCGCCCGGAGCCGTGGAGGCGACGACGGCCGCCGACCCCAGGGTCAGGAGGGATGCGCAGGAGAGGAAGAGCAGGATGGAAGAGGTTCTGGTCATGGTCGGTACGGTAGCAGGTTCATCGTCGTTCGTCGTCGTCCGAGGCGACGTAAGGGGTACTCCAGTAGTCCCGGCCCTTCGGCAGGTGGACTTCGTAACGCGTGCGCCCCGGCTGCAGGATGATGCGATCGGGGCCGAGGTTGACCGGAGAGAACGAGCCGGCCTCGCCGTTTCCGGGATAGAGGTAGAAACCGACGCTCTCCCCGTCGTGGAACCAGGGAACCTGGATCTCGCCCTT
>JALUVI010000010.1 GCA_027020785.1 Planctomycetota bacterium
CCCCGCTGGGCGCCCTGGGCGGAGGCTGGGACGTCGGCCTCGAGTTCTCGGGGCAGGTCTCCGGCTCCCAACTCGGCGCCTCCCTCGCCCCGGCCGGCGACCTGGACGGGGACGGCGTCCCCGACCTCCTGGTGGGTGCGCCCGGCGCCCCCTCCGGCCCCCTCGCCAACGCCGGCCTGGTCCTCGCCTTCTCGGGCGCCGACGGCGCGACGCTGCGCACCTTCGCCGGCACCGCCTTCGGCCAGGGCTTCGGCACGGCCCTCGACGGCGGCGCCGACCTCGACGGGGACGGCGTCCCCGACCTGGTGGTCGGCATGCCGGCCGACGACCCGGCAGGCGTCCCCGACGCCGGCGCGGCCGAGGCGCGCTCCGGCGCGGACGGGTCCGTGCTGTGGCGGGTGACCGGCACCGAGACCCTGCAGAAACTCGGAACCGCGGTCGCCTTCGTCGGCGACGTGGACGGCGACGGCGTCGCCGACGTCCTGGTCGGCGCGCCGCGGAGCGACGTCGCCGCCGGCGCCGACGGCGGCAGCGCCTTCCTCCATTCCGGCGCCAACGGTTCCCTGATCCGCCGCTTCGACGGCTCTGCCGCCGGCGCGCGGCTGGGCACTTCCCTCGTCGGCCTCGACGACCTCGACGGCGACGGGGTGGACGACCTCGCCCTCGGCGCCCCCGGCGCCGACGGCGACCGCGGCCGGGTCCTGGTCGTGTCCGGAGCGAGTGGCAGCCAGCTCCTCGCCCTCGACGGCCTCTCCCGGGGCGACCTCTTCGGCGAGGCCATGCTGGCCGCTTCCGACCTCGACGGCGACGGGGTGGGCGACCTCGTGGTCGGCGCTCCCCACGCCGACCCCGGTGGGCTCTACCTGGCGGGCATGGCGGCGGCCCACTCCGGAGTCACTGGCACCCGCCTCTTCCTCGTCGCCGGCGCCGCCCCGAACGACCTCCTCGGCAGCGCCCTCGCCGAGCTCGGCGACCTCGACGGCGACGGGGTGCACGAACTCGCCCTCGGCGCTCCGGGCGCCGACACCTCCACCGGCGCCGTCCACGTGGTGACGGGAGCGAACGGAACGACGCTCTGGACCCTGACCGGGGGCGCGACCTTCGATACGTTCGGAGACGCCCTCGCCGCGCTGCCCGACGTGCTGGCGAACGGCCGCGACGAACTCGTCGCCGGCGCGCCCTTCGCCGATCCGAATGGAGCCGGAAGCGCCGGCCTCACCCAGGTGCTCGACTTCAGCGACTTCCTCGTCGCCGACCGCGACACCGTGTCGGCGGCGGCCGCCAACCCGGTGGTCCTCGACCTGGACTTCCCCGTCGCCGCAGGCGGCGACCTCTACCAGGTGCTCTACTCGCTGACCCCGGGCGTCACCTCGGTCCTCGGCCTGGAGGTTCCGCTCGGCGCCGACTCGTGGTTCTGGGCCTCGTTCTCCGGCGACTACGGCGGCGTGGCCAACCCCTGGAACCTCACCGGCGTCCTCGACGCCTTCGGTGACGCCCAGGGCGGCTTCGAGGTCGGGCCCTATCCACCGAGCATCGTCGGCCACTCCGCGTTCCTCGCGGCGATCGCCTACCCGACGGTCTTCGGCAGCGGACCGGGCTGGTCCAGCACCGCTTGGACGATCACCGTGACCCCCTGAAACGACGGCGCCCCGGCGTCACCGGGGACGCCGGGGCGCATGGCGACGGGCCGCCCCGTCAGGGCGCCAGCATCGGGAGGTCGATCCGGTTGGACAGGGCCTTGTTCACCCCGCTCGCATCCTTGAAGAAGGCCTGGACGTAGAGGGTCTGCCCGATGAGCGTGTCGAGGTCGGGCAGGGTGACGTTGACCGCTTGATGCGGGTCGCTCCCGAGGTCCACGGCGGTGAGCACGTCGATGTTCCCGCCGAGCTCGAGGACGCCGCCGAGGTTCGGGTCCAGGACCCAGGCCGGCGTGGTGGAGGTCCAGATCTCGACGCGATCGCCCGGCCGTCCCCAGACGTCGAAGGTCACCGTGCCGCCGACGACCGGCTTGCCGGTGACCTCGAGCCCGACCTCGGGCACGACCATCTCGGTGTCCACCGCGGGCACCAGGGTCCGCTGCTTCAGGCCGCTCGGCCAGCGGATCTCGAGGAAGGAGACCGCGGTCTCGCCGCCGAGCCCGAGGAAGGCGGCGGGCTCGTTGGTGTTGCAGAAGCCGCGTCCGGCTTCGATGCTGCGCCAGACCCAGTCGCCGTTCGGCAGGCTGGCGCCGACGCGGGCGCCGATACCGAAGAGGTTCGACTTGGTGCCCTTCAGCCGCACGGTGAGGGTGTGGTTGCCGTTGGTGTCGTTGACCCACAGCGCGTTCTCCTGACTCGAACCGGACACGTTCGGCGGTCCGCCGTGCCCGAGGTAGATATCGGGGAAGCCGTCGCCATTCAGGTCGGCGAAGGCGGTCCCGTGGCAGCGGGTCGGCCCATAGGCGTTGATGCCGCTCTTCGTGGACCAGTTGCGCACCTCGATCATCCCGTTGTTCAAGGTTCGCGTCAGGTAGAAGACGTCACGCTCCTTGCCGTAGGCGAAGCCGGTGCCCAGGAAGATGTCGGCGTTGCCGTCCATGTCGAGGTCGCCGACGTTGTGGCCCATCACGTCGTGGCGAAGGATGCCGCTCCGCATCGTGCCGTCCACGAAGGTCCCGTCCTGACGGTTCAGGTAGAAGCGCGAGCGGTGGCGGAAGGTCGGGATCAGGATGTCGAGGAAGCCGTCGTTGTTGAAGTCCTCGAACACGACCCCGAAGGCGTTCGCGTCACCGGTCACGACCTCCATCGCGTGGTGGACTTCCGAGAACGTGCCGTCCCCGTTGTTGCGGTAGAAGAGGCAGTCGCCGTGGAGGTCCGACACGCCGATGTCGATCCAACCGTCGCCGTCCATGTCGCCGGCTCCGCAGTGGCGGAAGTTCCCGGGGTGGACGATGCCCGCCTCGACGCTGACGTTGGTGAACACCATGTTGCCGTCGTTGCGCAGCAGGTCGTTGGTCGGATTGGGGCGCGTCGGGTGCGAGCTGTTGGACACGAACAGGTCGAGGTCGCCGTCGCGGTCGTAGTCGAAGGCGGTGGCGCCGAAGCTCGTGCCGTCCAAGGCCGCGAGGTCGCCGGCCTGGGCGGTGACGTCGGTGAAGACGCCGAGGGTGTCGAGGTCGTTGCGCCACAGCCGGTCGGGCTGCGGGCCGTAGCTGGTGCCGCAGGGCACGTAGAGGTCGAGGTCGCCGTCGCCGTCGAAGTCGGCCGCGACGACGCCCGCTTCGCTGCGGCCGTCGTCCACCAGACCCCAGGCGGCGGTCACGTCCACCCACACCGGTCCGGGCTGCTGCTGGAAGACGGCGTCCGGCCCGGTGGCGCTGGTGGAGTAGAGGTCGATCAAACCGTCGCCATCGAGGTCCACGGCGGCGACGCCGCGACCCCAGCCGTCGTGGTTCACACCGGCGAGCACGGCCCGCTCGTGGAAGGAGACACCATGTTGGGCAGACGTTTGAAGCGGAAGCAGCAAGAGAGCGAAGGCGTGGATGGGGAGCATGTGAGTCGAATGGGTTCGAGGCGGGAGAAGAGGGATGGGAAGCGGGGGCAGCCTAGGATACCGTATTTCCCGGCCGAGAGGGGCCGGAAGCACGCATTCGGACGTCCTGCCCTCTGGCCCCTGGGGCAGCGCGCAAGGGGCTTCCGACGACCGCCCGCCGGGCCTCCGCCTCGAGCACCCAGCTGGGGGGCGCCGCCAGCGGCCCTCGGCCCGGAGGCGACGCCGCAGATCCCACGCAAGCCTTGTTGATACAATGACTTGCGCCGTTTGGCCAGCGGCTCCTCCAAGCCGGTCCGCGCCTCCTCGTGCGGAGCGTGCGGTCGGCCCCGAGAGGCGCCTGCTACCCTGCGGGGATGCCCGAGCTCGTCCGCCTCCGATTCCCCCCCGACGAAGACCCGGAGGAGCTCGCCCCGGAGGAGCTCCGGCTCCGTGTGGCGCGCGCCCTGCGCGCCTCGCCGGACCGCCTCGGCGCGGTGGAGTTGCGCCGGATCAGCCTGGACGCCCGGCCCGACCACTTCGGGTGGCAGGTCGAGGCCGTGGCCTGGGGCCCCGACGAGGGGCGCCCCGAGCCGCCGCCCCGCCCCGCCCCGAAACCGCCCCGCCCCGGGGCGCCGCACGTGGTGGTGGTCGGCAGCGGCCCGGCCGGCCTCTTCGCCGCCCTCGACCTGGCCCGAGGCGGGCTGCGCGTGACCCTGCTCGAGCGCGGCGCCGAGGTCCAGCCGCGCCGCCGCGGCCTCGCCGTCGTCAACCGTGGCGAAGGGGTGGACACCGAGGCCAACTACGCCTTCGGCGAGGGCGGCGCCGGCACCTTCTCGGACGGCAAGCTCTACACCCGCAGCCACAAGCGCGGCGACGTCCGCGCCTTGCTGGAGGAGCTGGTCGCCCACGGTGCGCCCGAACGCATCCTGTGGAGCTGGCGGCCCCACGTCGGCAGCAACCTGCTGCCGAAGGTGGTCCAGGCTCTGCGCGAGACCCTGCTCGCCTGGGGCGCCGACGTCCGCTTCCGCACTCGGATGGTCGAGCTGCTCACCGAGGACGAGGGCGACGCGCGTCGCGTCGTCGGCGTCCGCCTCGCCGACGGCGCCGAGCTCGCGGCCGATGCGGTGGTGCTCGCCGCGGGCCACAGCGCGCCCGAGGCGCTCGAGACGGTCCGCCG
>JALUVI010000011.1 GCA_027020785.1 Planctomycetota bacterium
TGGACACCCAGGGTGTGCTTCGGGGGGGGCGGAGCTGCGCCCCCCTCCGTCCCGGTCCGGGCATGGGACCGGGGCGCCCCGGGCGCGCCCGGGTGGGGGACGCCCCCGGCTCCGTTCCCGTGGGGGAACGTTCCGCCCGTCCCCGGGTTCGGAGGGGGTTGGTACGATCTTTGCCTCTGTCCGTGTGATGAGACGCCCGATCCCCTTCCGGACGCCCTTCCTGGTGGCCCTCCTGGCGACCCTCGCTCTGGCTTGCGCCGCGGCCGAGGGGGACGGGGGCGGAGACGACGGCCATTCGGCAGGGCTGGAGCCGACTTCCCCCGAGCAGGGCTACGTCGGGCCGGAGGCCGTCGTGCCTCCCTCCGGTTCGGTGACGGGGGCCGCCGCGCCGGTCCGCGCCGAGGACTTCGAGCGGGTCGAGGACCCGCGCCTCGCAGCCGTGCTGCGAGCCGGTCCACGCATCTACTCCGGCGCCGTGCCGGTCGGCCCCGAGGCCTTCCAGGCCCTGGCCGAGCTCGGCGTCACCACCGTCGTCTGCGTGGACGGGGCGCGCCCCGACGTGGACGCCGCCGCTGCGGTCGGCCTGCGCTACTTCCACGTGCCGATCGGCTACGACGGGGTGGACGAGGGAGCCCGCGCCGCCATCGTCCGCATCCTCGAGGAGACCGAGGGGCCGATCTTCTTCCACTGCCACCACGGGCACCACCGGGGACCGGCCGCCGCCGCGGTCGCCCTGCGCGCACTCGGCGCCGACGCCGACACCGCGCGCGCGTTCCTCGTCGCCGCCGGGACCTCCCCCGACTATCCCGGGTTGTGGAGGGACGTCGCCAGCTTCACGCCGCCGTCGCCCGGCGAGGTCGCCGCAGTGCGCCTCTCCGCCGTCGCCGAGGTCGAGGACTTCGCTGCCGGCATGGCGCAGCTCGACCGGATCTGGGACGGCGTCCGCATCCTCGCCGACGCGGGGTGGACCACTCCCCTCGACCATCCCGACCTGGACCCCGACCATCAGCCCGTGCTCGTGCGCCAGGCCCTCGAAGCCTGCGCCGAGGCGACGCCCGAGCGTTGGTCCTCGGAGGAGGAATTCCGTCGCCAGATGCGTCGCGCCGTGGAGCGCGCCTTCGCGCTCGAGTCCGCGGCCGCGGCCGGGGATGCGGCGGGAGCCGATGCAGCCTTCCGTGCGCTCAAGCGCACCTGCATGTCCTGTCACGACACCTACCGCGACGGCGAGGACCTTCCCTAGACCGTCGTCCCGGCGCCCGACCGCACGTCCTAGTACTCCGCATAGGAGAGCCCTCGGCCGTCGGTCCCGGGCAGGTCGGGGAAGACCTCGCCGGTCATCGGCACGAAGACCCACCCCGCGGTGCCGTTCAGCACCGGCTCGGGGTAACCGTCGGGCATCACCCGCACCGAGCCCTTGCCGTTGACGGGGTTCACCGGGATGCGGTTCAGGTAGGGGCCGTACCACCGGTCCTCGACCGGACCCGCCGGCGCGGAGAAGGTCCCGTCCTTGCGGGTGGCCTGGGTGAGGCGACCGACGAGCTCGTCCTCGGTGGTGACGTCGGCCAGGACCACGCCGTCGCCGCCGTGCTCCATCGTGTAGCGGAACAGGGCGGTGCGGAAGGCGCCGAGGGCGTCCTGGAGGGCGGCGTCCTCGCGGGCGGGGACGTCCGACCGGCTCGGCAGGGCGGTCAGGGCGGCGACGAGCGCCACCATCACGACGGCGCCGAGGGACTCGAGCAGGGGGAGGCGAGGGGTCATGGCTCCGCCTCCTCCATCGGCTGGAACCACCCTGGCCCTTGAGCCCAAGTCCCCCTCGCCGATAGGGTTGGGCCGAGGCGTCTGCGGGGCCCGACACCGGAAAGGGCGGAGAAGTCCTAAACTCCCGCGGCCTCCCGGCCGAAGGCCCCGGAGCCGTACACCGCCGCATGAGACTCATCATCGCCGAGAAACCCAGCGTCGCCGCCGACCTGGCCCGAGCCCTCCCGGGGCGATTCACCCAAAGGGAGGGCTATTGGGAGGGGGAGGACGCCCTGATCAGCTGGGCCGTCGGCCACCTGCTCGAACTGGCCGAGCCCGAGGACTACGACCCGGAACTCAAGAACTGGGCGTTGTCGCAATTGCCGATCCTGCCGGAACGGTTCGAGCGCCGTCCGCGGCAAGGCCAGCAGAAACAGCTGCGTCTGCTGAAGAAGCTGGCGAGCCGTCCCGACGTGGACGAACTGGTCAACGCCTGCGACGCGGCCCGTGAGGGCGAACTCATCTTCCGCGAGATCGTCGAGTGGATCGGGACGGACAAGCCGGTGAAGCGGTTGTGGCTGCAGAGCATGACGCCCGACGCCATCCGCGAGGCCTACGAGAAGATGAAACCGGCCGAGGCCTACGACGGGTTGGGCGCGGCCGCGGTCAGCCGCTCCGAAGCCGACTGGCTCATCGGCATGAACGCGACCCGCGGGCTGACGCGGCGGCTCAAGGGGCGCCGCGAGCGCGGCGTGTGGTCGGCGGGACGGGTCCAGACTCCGACCCTGGCGCTGTTGGTGCACCGCGAGCTGAAGGTCCTGGCCCACGTGCCGAAGCCGTTCTGGCGCATCCACGGGGCATTTGCGTCGTCCGGGCAGCAATGGCGGGCCCTGTTCCGTGACGTCGCCAAGTCGCGCGACCGCGAGAAGGTCTGGGAGGAAGAGGTCGCCAGGACCATCCGCGCCCGGGTCGAGGAGGTCGGGCGCGCCACGGTCACCGAGAAGACGACCCGGCGGCAGCGCCAGGCGCCGCGGTTGCACTCGCTGACCTCGCTCCAGAAGGAAGCCAACGCACGCTTCGGGTTGTCGGCGCGGCGCACCCTCGCCGCCGCGCAGCGGCTCTACGAGGCGCACAAGGTGGCGACCTACCCGCGGACCGATTCCACCGCGCTGCCGAGCGACTACGAGCACCACGTGCACGAGGTCCTGGGCGAGGTCGCGGCCGGGGCCATGGACGGCGCCTTCGCCGAGCCGGGCCGTACCGACGCCATGGTCGAGGCGGCGCGGCTGCTCCAGACCGAGGGGCTCCAGAACCGGTCCAAGGTGTTCGACGACTCCAAGGTCAGCGACCACTTCGCCATCGTCCCGACCGGCACGCTGCCGCCCTCGCCGCTCGGCGGCGACGACGCCAAGGTGTTCGAGCTCATCGTGCGCCGGTTCCTGGGCGCCTTCCTGCCGCCGAGCACCTGGGAGAAGGTGGTGCGCGAGACCCGGGTCGCTCACCCCGAGGCGCCGGGCGGCGGATAC
This sequence comes from Planctomycetota bacterium, assembly GCA_027020785.1. Taxonomy (GTDB): domain Bacteria; phylum Planctomycetota; class UBA1135; order UBA1135; family UBA1135; genus JALUVI01. The sequence goes on from JALUVI010000011.1 coordinate 3,264, forward strand.
TCGTTCTTCCTCGAATCGGATCGCCTGGTCGAACCCGGCTGGCAGTTGGTGGACCGTCGGCCCAAGGCTTCCGAGGTGCTGCCGCCGATTCCCGGACTCGAACCCGGCGGTTCGGTGGAGGCCGTGGTGGAAGGGGTCGAGTTGGAGGAGGACGCGACCAGGCCGCCGCGGCGCTACAACGAAGCCGGTCTGCTCAAGGCGATGGAGACTGCGAGCGACATCGACCTGGAGGAGCACGATGCCCTGGACGACGACGAAGTCCTGCAGCAGCTCAAGGAGAAGGGGTTGGGCACGCCGGCCACCCGCGCCGACACCATCGAGTCCCTGATCGCCAAGGGCTACGTGTTGCGCAGCGGGAAGAGCCTGCGGCCGACCGCGAAGGGCATCCAGCTCATCGACTTCCTGGAGCGGGTCGAGGCCGACCGGCTGGCCAAGGCGGAGATGACGGCCGAGATGGAGTTCCACCTGCACCAGGTCGAAGCGGGGGAGCGCCGTCGCGAGGAGTACATGGCCGAGGTCGTGGACCTGGTCGAGGACCTGGTCGAGAAGATCCGGAGCTTCGACTACGACGAGCTCTACGAGGCGGAGCCTCCGGTCGGCCAGTGCCCCAAGTGCGGCGCCGAGGTGCGCGAGGGCATCAAGGGGTACCGTTGCTCGCGTCCGGCGCGCGGCAAGCGCTTCGAGTTCGCGCTCAAGGGCGTCGGCAAGGAGTCGCCGGTGCCGCTGAAGGAGGTCGTGTCCCGGGTCGCCGAGGCCGCCAAGGCCCTCCCCGGCGTGACCGAGGTCGAGGCCGAGGCCAAGCGCACCAACGGCGTGCTCCGCCTCGAGCTCGCTGCGCCGGTGGACGTGGAGCCGTTCCTGGACCAGGCCCGTGCCGCGCTGATGGATGCGGCCCCCGAGGGCACGCTCAAGGAGGTCCAGGGCAAGGCCCTCGAGCCCGACGCTTGCGGGTTCACGGTGTGGAAGGAGTATCGCGGCCGCTACCTCAACCGACCGGTGGTCGAGAAGCTGCTCGCCGAGGGCGATACCGGGCCCCTGGAGGGGTTCGTCAGCATGCGCGGCGAGAGCTACGCCGGCCGCCTGAAGCTGGGCCAGGAAGGCGAGGTCGAGTTCGAGGCCGTCCAGGGCTACCGCAGCGGCGACGAGGGCGGAGCGGCGGCTCCCGAACTGGTCTCCTACCCGGTGGACGAGACGCCGGTGGCGCCCTGTCCGCTCGGCAAGGGCCACGTGGTGGAGACTCCGACCCACTACGTGTCCAGCGAGGGCAAGGGGGTCAACGTGCCGCGGACGGTGTGCAAGCGCGAACTGACGCGGGCCGACGTCCAGGGTCTGTTCGACCCGGAATTGCGCAAGACCGACTGGATCGAGGACTTCACCTCGCGCAAGGGGCGTCCCTTCACGGCCCGGTTGGTGCTGAAG
>JALUVI010000012.1 GCA_027020785.1 Planctomycetota bacterium
GTGAGCGTCGATGACGACCCAGACGGCGGCCTCGGTGGCGGCGAGCAGGACGTCGAGGACGGCTTCGTGAGCGGCCTCGTGGATGACGTGCGAGGGCATGCTCAGCGTCCTTCGCCGGATGCGACCTTCTGGATGAGCTCGCGATCGACACGCTTGAGTTTGCGTCGCGCGGCGCGGCTGGCATCGGGCTGTAGAGTCGAGCTCGATGACGACGAAGCCACCCTCCCGCTTCACTCCAGACGCGATGGATCGGTGGAGGCAGATTCCGCATGAGCCTGCGCGCGCTCTGCCGTGGGCCTCGGGGCGGGCTCTGCCATGGAGTCGGCGCGGTGGTGCTTCGCGCCGGATGACGGCTCCGGCGGTCGCGGGGGTCGAGGCCGGCGCGATGCTCGCCGACGCCACGCGGACGCACGACGGTCCGCGCGTCGCCGACGAGCCGGTGTTTCCCGATTCCGTTTCCGCTCGACCGTAGAGGGACGAGGGAATCGCGGATGCGGAATCGCTAGGGGGGGAGGCAGTAGCGCCCGTGGCGCACGAGGACGCGGCCCTGGTCGACGAGGTCGTTGAGGGCCTGGCCGAGGGTTGCGGCGCGCATGCGGCATGCGGCGCGGAGGGTCTTGCGGGAGACGGGTGTGTCGAGCTGAGCGAGGGTGGCCTCGATGCGCTCTTGGGGAGTGGGCAGCTCAGGGCTCGGCTCAGCCGCGGGCGCCTCGACGATGCCGAGCGCGAGAGCGTCGCCGTCGGCGCGCAGCTCGATGGCGAGCGCATCGATCGGGGCGGCGGCGCGGTGTTCGACGGCGAGGAGCAGGGCCTCGCCGCGGCGACGCAGGTAGAGGTTGCTGTCGCCCCAGGCGTGCAGCTCGCTGGAGCCTCGAAGGGCCTGGCCGGCGCGGGCGTGGCTCGCGCCCTTCTTGGCGTGGTGCACGAGCAGGACGGCGGTCTCGAGCTCACGCTCGATCTGGCGCAGGTACGCCAGCAGCGGGGCGACCTCGGCGGCGGCGTTCTCGTCGACGCGGTGCAGGCGCACGAAGGGGTCGAGCACGAGCAGTCGAGGGCGGAGCTGCTCGACGGTGCGGCGCAGCCGCCTCTGATCGCGCGCGAGGTCGAGCCGGACGGTCGGCGCGGTGATGACGTGCAGGGGGAGCGCGTCGAGGCCGACGCCAGCCGCGGCGCAGATGCCCTCGACGCGCTCGCGCACGACGTGCAGCGCGTCCTCGGCGGCGAAGAGCAGGACCGGGCCGGGCCGCTCGACGGGGTAGCGCCGCAGGCATGGGCGGCCCGAGGCGACGCTGACCGCGACGTCGAGGGCGAGGAAGCTCTTGCAGCACTTGGGCTCGCCGCCGACGATGCCGACGGCGCGCTCGGCCCAGAGGCGCTCGACGAGCCAGCGCTCCTCGGGCGCCCGCACGCCGAGCTCGGCGGCGCGGCGCACGGGCAGCGCCTGGATCACCGCCGCCTCCGGCGCCCGCGCGTCGCGGGCGTCTCCTTGGTCTTCGCCGACGGGTCGAAGACCTCGAGGAAGAGCTTCTCGTCGAGCTGGGGCTGCTCGCGCTGCATCGCCATGGCGAGCAGCTCGGCGGCCATCTGCGTCATGGCGCGGTAGTTGCCGACCGCGTGGTCAGCGAGCGTCGTGACCAGGGGCTTGGTCATGAGCTTGGCGTTACCGGCGGTGCGCATGAGGTGGGTCAGGCAGGCGATGAGCTCCTCGCGGCTCGCGGGCTCCATGACCAGGCGGGTGCGGATGCGGCTGCCGAGCGGCAAGAGCTCTTCGCGCCGGAGCTTGTTGAGCAGGCGTCCATCGCCGGCGAGCACGACGGTGAGGATCGCCCTGGAGTCGAAGCGCGTGGAGCTGAGGATCCTCAGCTCGCTCATGACCTTGGAGTGCATCTCCTGCGCCTCGTCGATGAGCAGGACCGGGCGCACCAGGGTGCTGTCGATGTGGGCACAGAAGCGCTCGCGCAGCATCTTGAAGCTGGACCAGCGGTTGTGGGGACGCAGCGCCACGCCGAAGTGCTCGCCCATCTCGCGGTAGAAGTCGGCGACCCCGCTCTGGGGATGCTCGATCTCCACGACGCTCACCTCGGGGAGCTGGCCGAGCCGCTCGCCGAGAAGGCGCATCGCCGAGCTCTTGCCGGTCCCCGGCTCGCCGCTGACCAGGGCGAAGCCGCCTTGCGGGACGTGCGCGTTCTCGATCCTCCACAGGAAGTGCTGAAGGCGCGGCGGGGTGAAGAGCGCCTCGGCCGGCACGTCGGGCAGGAACGGGTTGAACTTGAGGCCGTAGCCGCTCAGGAGCTTGCTGCTCACTGGTCGCCCCCCTCGTCGTCGCTGTCGATCTTCGGCACGTAGGCGGGCGGCAGCCCGAGCGCCTCGTAGTCGGCGATGTAGCTGCGCAAGAGCGGCGCCATCTCGGGCTCGGGCTTGGGCGCGCCCTCGTCGAGGTGCGCGTCGGGCAGCGGCTCGAGGACGCGGCGCCGGCCGTCGGCGTTCTTCGCCTTGTCGAGCGGCCGCAGGCGGCACAGCACCTTGCCCTCGCGCTCGTCGTAGAGGTCGACGCGCGACAGGTCCCAGCGCGCGTACCGCACGCACACCCGGCCCAGGTGTCGGTAGGCCGAGGGGACCTCGAAGCGGCGGCCCTCGAGGCTGATCGTGCCGTCGCTGCGGCGCACCGTACGCGTGACCTTCCGGCGGAACGCGTCGCGCAGCCCCTCGCTCGAGCGCGACGGTCGGCCGACGTCGCGCTCGTTCAGGAAGCGGTCCAGCGGGGTCGTGCCGATCTCCTCGTGGGGCCGCCGGTTGTAGCCCATCTCCAGCCACGCCACCGTGGCGTCATTGAGCTGCTCGAGCGTCAGGTCCTCGACCTTCTCGAGCATCGGCAAGAGCCGCCCCTCGACCTGCCCCCAGAAGGACTCGACCTTCGCGTTGGATTCTGGCGACGCGACCAGCGTCAGCGCGTGCTCGATGCCGAGGTCGCGAAGCCCCTCGCACGTCTCGGCCGCCTTCATCGCCGAGCCGTTGTCGGTCATCAGCTTGCGCGGCAGCCCGCGCTTGGAGAAGGCCTGGCTCAGCCCGTGGACGAAGCTCTCGGTCGACACGTCCAGGTACCACTGAAGGTGGCAGCCCAGCCGGGAGCGGTCGTCGATCGCGGCAAAGAGCTCCGGCGCCACCAACGCCCCGTCCGGCGTGACGATCTTCAGCGAGCCCTCGTGGAAGTCCGCGTGCCACATCGCGTGGACGAACTCCTCCTCGTAGCTGCGGCGCTCGCGCTGCCGGTGGCGGCTGCGGCGCCCCGGCTGCTTCACCAGCCCCGTGTCCTTCATGTAGCGACGCACCACCGAGTACGACGGCACGCGCAGCCGGGCGCGCTCCTCCTCGCTCGCCGTCTTGCTCCGCTCGGCGGCCCACGCTTGGAGATTCTCGTGGTGCAGCCGGTAGCTCCAGCTCGGATGCGCGCGGTACTGGCCGCGAAGCGCCTGGCGCAGGACCCGGCTCAGGCTCCGATGCGTCCCCGCGTCCTTGCGGACCTTCGGGCGCAGCACCCGCATCGGGTCCTGGGCGTGGCGCGCCGCGTAGAACCAGCCCTCGATCGTCGGCGCCTCGAACGTGACCGTCTCGCCCCGCCGCGTCGGGTGCTTCCACTCCTTGGCCGCGAGCTCGGCCAGCGCCTCGGCCAGCTCGCCGCGCTCGGGCGGTCGCGCCAGCAGCGGCCCGATGATCGAATGCCTCAGCAGGGCCCACCGCTCGTGCGGGCCCGGCTCCGTGTCGTCGTCTCGACTCATGCGTCACCTCCTCCCATCTCGGTAGCGAGGGGCGCCGAGCCGATCCCCGACATCTTCTGCGGGTCTCACCGAACCATCTCGGAGCCCGCCGTTTTCGTGCTCAGCGGTGCGAGCAGCCGGAGCAAGCCGACCAGCCGCTCCTCGCCCTCGCCGCGCATCCGACCGAGCAGATCGTCGGGGAACGCGCAGACGTCCGCTGCGTCTCGGAGCAGCCCTCGGAGCCGCTTCCAGCACGGCGTCTGAACGAAGCGCTCGCGCCACCAGCGCCGCCACCGCTGCACCGTCCGGGGCGTGACCCCGAAGAGCTCGTGCAGCCGGGCCTGCCTCCTCGCCGTCGCGCCGTGACGCATCGTCGAGAGCAGCACGACCACCGCGCCGAGGTACACCCGCCGACCCAAGAACCGCACCGACGGCGGCGTCACGCGTTTGCGGCACTCTCGATTCGAGCAGCAGAAGCTGAACCGGATCCGCGCCCGGCGACCGAGCGTCGTCAGCGCCCCCCGGGGTTTGCGCTCGAAGTCACCGCGATGAAGCCGACCCCCGTCCACGAGGCATCCGCCGACACGCGCCGCCTCGGCCAGCTCCTCGTCCACGTGCAGCAACAGCGCGAACAGCCTGGCGCTCGCCAGAATCGAATGGCACACCTCACCCTCCTCGGTCTTAGACAACCAGAGGAGAGGGCCTCCTCACGACGCTGAGCAAGTTTCGGGAGGAGGTCCGCCTATTTCCACGGCGAAACTTGCCGCCGGGAACCGGCTTGGACACGGATCTACGCGCTCACGCTGAGGAGCAGAGCCGGTCGTGCAGATGGCGGCTTCGCGGCAGCTCGTGGTCACCCAAGTTCACGTCACCGACTTCGACTGGACGCAGTCGACGGCGTCCATCGAGGCCACCGAGGGTGA
>JALUVI010000013.1 GCA_027020785.1 Planctomycetota bacterium
GAACGCCCTTGTCGGATCCTGACCGGGAGCTCGTGGAGGCCTGCCAGCGGGCCCGTGGACAGGAGTTCGAGGAGGCCTACCGCCGTCTCTTCGCTCTTTACCAGGATCGGGTCTACACCGTGTGCCTGCGGGTCACCGGGAACGCCGAGGACGCCCTCGACGCCGCCCAGGAGACCATGGTCACCCTCGCGCGACGCATCGGGGAGTTCGGCTTTCGCAGCCGCTTCTCCTCCTGGGTCTATCGCATCGCGGTCAACGCCGCGATCGATGCCCGACGTCGGCGTACCGATGCCCAACGCGGCTCCGTCCAGACGCACCTCGATTCCGGGGATGCCGACGGCCGCATCGCCCAGGTCCCTTCCGGCGAGGAAGGCGACCCCGTGGCCCGGGCCGAGGGCGCCGAGGCGCGCGAGCTGGTGCGCCGGGCCCTCACCCGGATCAACCCGCGCTTCGCCGCGTTGCTTGCCCTCCGCTACCTCGAGGGCTTGAGCTACGAGGAGATCGCGGAGGTCCAGGAGACGAACCTCGGCACCGTGAAGTCCCGCCTGAATCGCGCCCATGCCGCGTTGCGCGAATGTCTGCTGCGCATGGGATGGGCGCCCGACCCCCCCGACCAACGACCATGACCGAACCCCGAAGCCACCGAGATCCCGAGCGCCCCGAGCGGTCGGACGAGGCGGACCGGCCCGAGATCCGCGCCCTGCGCGCCCTCGGCCGGGCCGAAGCCCCGCCCGAGCTCTGGGAGCGGGTGCAGGCCGAACTCCGGCGGACGCAGCGGGAAGCCCCCCGTCCCGTCCTGCGGCCGCTGTTCCGCCGTCTCGCCGTGGCCGCCGCCCTCCTCCTCCTCGTGGGCGGGAGCGCCTGGCTGCTCCGTCCCGGCACGCTGGGCTCGGGGTCGGTCGCCCCTCCCGAGACCCTCGTCCTGGCTCCGCCGACGCCCCCCGAGGTCAAGGAGGCCCTGCTCGCCAAGGTGCAGGTCCGCCGCTACCCGTCGGCCTTCGGCTCCGTCCAGCGCTGATCCCATGTCCGGCCTCCGCTCGCTCGCGACCTTCCTCGCCCTGGCGGGGGCGGTCGGCGTGTTGGCGTTCGGGCCGGTCTCCTGCCGACCGGGCGACGCCGCACCGGAAGGCGCCGCCCTTGCCGGAGCCGGTGCGGCGGCAGGGCCGGGGCAACAGTCGGCCACGGTCGGCGGCAACGCTTCCGCCACCGGCGGCCGCCAGGGCATCGGGCCCGGGGGGCGCAGCGGCAGCCCGCCGGTCCTGGTCTATCCCGAGGACCGGCTGGTCCGCACCGACCGCGAGGTCACTTACGTGGACCTCGGGGGCAACGAGCGCAAGGTGCGCGAACGCCTCACCGCCGACGGACTCGGCAACGTGACGCTCGAACTGCTCGAGGTCTGGGACGACGCCCTCCAGGCCTGGGTCGCTCCGACCTCGGTTCAGGCCGCGGTCTACGAGCAGCGTCAGCTCTACTACGTGGCTCGGCGTGACCTGCACTTCGGCTTGCCCTTCGCGCTGCAGGCCAACTACGGCTGGACCGAGGACCCGCAGCGGGTCACCGTCGCCGGGCGCACCTGCGTCCGCACCACGGCCCATTCGCGCAAGGGCATGGGCGACGTCGAACTCCTCCACGAGGAGGCCACCGGACTGCTGCTCGGCTGGACCCTGTGGAACCCGGACGGCTCGCTCTACGCCTCGCTGACCACCACCTCGGTGGACGATGCGCCGCCCCTTGGCGGCATCGTGTGGCCGACCGATCCGGTGGTGCGCGCGCCGTGGAACGACGTCAGTGACCCCCAGGCCCTCGGCTTCACCCCGGCGACTCCGCAGTACCTACCGGTCGGCTCCTACCTCGAAGGGCGTTACCGGGTGACCCCGGTCGGCGGCGGCACCGAGATGTACCTCGCCCGCTACACCGACGGCCTGCGCGCGTTCTCCATCCTCGAGTTCACGGATCCGCTCGCCACCGGGGGCACCACCGTCCTGTCCGGCGTGCCCACCGTGCGGCTGCGTCAGGAGGTGGCCGAGATCGAGGCCGACGCCGTGCTCTCCGGGCACTACACCTTCGCCGCCGGCGTCCTTCCCTCCGAGGAGCTCCAGCTGATCGTCGCCGGGCTCCTGCCCTGACCCTTCCCCGCCGGGCGACCGGGATCGAGGCTCCCCCTCCAAGCCTCTCCCGGTCGGCCGGTTTTCCACGCGGGGAGGCCGCCGTCAAGGGGACGTCGGCCCGTTTTTTTCGCAGGAAGGTCTCGAGTCCGCGGGACCGGCGGCCGCAGAGGGGGCGACCCGGGTGTCGGACACCGGGGTCCCACCCGTCATGAGAGCCCACCTCTTCACCTTCTTCCTGTTCGTGGCGACTGCCGCGAGCCCCGTTGCCTCGCAGGAGCCGAGCCGCCTCGACGGCGCCTGGCGTGGTCCGCTCGACGAGAGCTTGATCACCGCGGACCTGGAGCGCTTCGAACTCTCGCCCCTCGGCGGCCTCGTCGGCCATGGGGTCGGCTGGGAGTTCTGGTTCGAGCAGGAGCGCGACCTGCTGCTGCGCGGCGAGCCCGACTTCCCCCCGCGGGCCATCGGCGAGAACGGCCGCTACGGGAGGGACGGCTGGGCCGTCTCACGAAGCGAGGTCCTCCTCGAGAGCCTGCCCCTCCTCGTCGAGTCGCTCGAGTCGGACGACCCGGCGGTGCGGGAAGCGGCCGTGATCTCGCTCGGGCGGATCTCCTATCCCGCGAGCGAAGGATTGGTCCGAGGCCTCGCTGACGACCCGGATCCGGCGGTGCGTCAGGCGGTGCGCCTGGCGCTGGGGATGCTCGCCACCGACGAGGCCGTGGCATGGCTGGCCGAGGAGGTCGGCGACTCGGCTGCCCCCGAAGCGGAGCGCGGACTCGCCGCCCTGGGCCTCGGCCTGTCCGGTCGCGTCCGCGCCGGAACGGCCCTCAAGCTCGCCTTGACTGAATCGTTCTCGGACGATGCCTGGCGCGAGCATCCCGGGTTCGTCCAGGCCTGCGTGCTGGCCGCTGGCGTACACGGTTCGGCGGACTTCGTCCGGATCCTGCGTCGGTGGAACGCCACCCTCGGCGAGCTCCACGACGCCGACGCCGTCGCGCTGCGCGCCGAGGTCCTGCGCGCGCTCGGCGCCCTCGGCGACGAGCGTGCCGCGCCCGACCTGCTCACGGCGCTCGGCGCCGACGACAGAGGCGTGGAGTTGGCTGCGGTGCAGGCCTTGGCGCGCCTCGGCGATACCGACACCGTTCCACACCTGGTCCGCTTCCTGGACGGCACCCGCGACCCCGAGTTGCGGGCGTCCGCCCTGCTGGCGCTCGGCCGCATCGGAGGTCGGCAGGCGGAGCAGGCCTTGTCGGCGCTGCGTCCGCCGCGCTCCGCCGATCTGGGTGAGCGGACCGCTTGGCACCTGGCCTGCGGCCTGGCCCGCGTGCCCGACGCCTGGGAGCCGATGCGCGACACGATGCTGCACGGCAGCCGCACGAACGCGGCCGAGGATGCCGCGCCGTCGCGCGACGAGGAGGTGCTCCGCGGGGCCGCCGCCATCGGTCTGGGTCTGTTCGGCAACCCCGAGGCGATGGAGCCCCTGCAGCGCGCCCTCGAGCAGGAGGCGGCCTCGCCGGCCTTCCGCGCCAACCTCCTCCAGGCCGTCGGGCTGCTCGGCGGGCCGGAGGCGGAAGCCCTGCTGACCAAGACCCGACCGGAGGGCCTCCGCCCCGAGGAGCGGCGCGGGTTGGCGCTCGGCCTCGCGGCGGTGGGCGGCGACCTCGCGGCGATGCGCCTCACCGACCTGGTGCTCGGCGACGAGGACGCCCGGGTGCGCTGGGCGGCGGCGCGCGGTCTGGCGAGCTGCCGTTCCGACCGCGCCCTCGAGCGTCTCGTCTTCGGGTTGCGGCACGACCTCGGCCAGGAGTCGGTCCCGGCGCGTACCAGCCACGTCCTCCTGGCCCTGGGGCGCCTCGGCGACGTCCACTCGGGCTCGCTGATCGGAAGCCTGGTCGCCGGCGGCGACCCTGCAGCGAACGACCCGCTGTTGGCCGTCCTGCGGGCGTACTAGGAGAGGAGGAAAAGCCGTCCGTCGCGGAGGCCTCGGGGTAGTCTTCCCCGAGGCTCCCGCTGATGGAAACCCCCGATCCCCGCTCCTCCCGTCCCTCCACGCCCGCCGAGCGCGCCGAGTTGCTGCGCAAGGTCGAGGCGTTGATTGCCGTCCTCGAGATCGCCCACGGCAAGGTGAAGACCGATGCGATGCGGCCGGGAGCCGACCGCTACCGCCTGTCCCGGGTGCGTCGCAAGGTCTCCAACACCCTTGCGGTGTGCCGGCAGGCGCGGATGGCCTTGCGCGGAGGACGACCGATCACCGCCGAGGACGTCCGCAACGTGGACCTGGACGAGCTTTGCCGCCGCCTCGCCGCGCTCGACCTCGACGAGCTCGAGGCCTGACCTCGGGTCTGCAGGCCGACGCCGCAGGGATCGGGTGGGCGACCTCGGTCGCACTCTCGGACCCGGGGCTTCGATTTCCCCCAAGAATGAGACACAGTCTCATTATGGGGCGGTATGATCTTCGCTGTCCTGGGCTGCTGCCCCTCCTCCCCCGGTACTCGGTACCACCATTCCGATGCATGGATCCCGTTTCGTCTCTTTCCTCCTACCATTCGCCTTCGTCGTGGTCCTGGCCGGCCGCCTACCGGCCCAGGGAGGCGAAGACTTCGGTGTCCTCGTCATGGCGCACGGAGGCTCCGATGCCTGGAACCGTGCGGTCCTCGAGGCCGTCGCCCCGTTGCGGGAGGACCAGCCCCTCGAGGTGGCCTTCGGCATGGCTGATCCCCGGACCCTCCAGGAGGCCGTTCGGCGTCTCGAGGATCGGGGAGTGCGACGGATCGCAGTCGTGCGCCTCTTCGTCAGCGGTTCCAGTTTCCTCGAGCGGACCGAGAAGATCCTCGGCTTGCGACCAGGGGCTCCGCCTGCCCCGGCGCACGGGGCCGAGCACGGTGGTCATGGCGGCCATGCCGACGGCGGCGAAGCCTCCCACTCCATGGCGCTGTGGCGCATCGAGACCGTTTCGCGATTCGTCCTCAGCGAGCAGGGGCTGGCAGATGCCCCTGAAATGGGTGCCATCCTCGCCCAACGCGCTCTGGAATTGAGCGGGGATCCTGAGGTCGAAGACGTCTTGATCCTCGCACATGGTCCCGGCGACGACGAGGAGAACGAGCGCTGGGTGCAGTCCCTGCGGCAGCGGACCGAATGCCTGCCACACTACGCGCCGTTCCGTCGTATCGAGGTCCTCACCCTGCGCGAGGACTGGCCGGAGAAGCGCGTCGCGGCCGAGGAGCGCATCCGGGCCTTCGTCGAGCGGGCACGAGCCGAAGGCGGACGAGCGCTGGTCATCCCGTTCCGGGTCTACGGCTTCGGGCCCTATGCCGAGGTCCTCGAAGGCAAGGACTACGAAGCCGATCGCGTCGGCCTGTTGCCCCATCCCCTCGTGACGAAGTGGATCGCCGACCGGATCCGAGAGCTTCGCGAGGCGGAGTATCGGCAGCCCCTGTAAGTTGCGTTGCGCAGGCTTCCGGAGGACAGGCTGTCCGCAGGGGGCGGGACGTTCAGGTTCCCCAGTCGCGGGGATAGCGCCAGTCGAGGTTGACGGTGCGGTTGGCGAGCTTGGCGAAGAGCGCCGGACGGCGTTTGTACTGGGTGTGCCGGATCATGCGCTCGGCGCGGTCGAGGAGTTCCGCCGGGAAGCCGAGCCGGAGCAGTTCCGCGCGCGAGTAGCGCCGGTCCACCATGCGGTGGAGGAGGGCGTCGGCGACTGCGTAGGTCATGCCGAGTTCGCCCTCGTCGGTCTGGCCGGGCCAGAGGTCGGCGCTCGGCGGCACGTCGAGTACCGGTTCCGGCACTCCGTAGTGCCGCGCCAGGAGGTAGACCTGGGTCTTGTAGAGGTCGCCGATGGGCGACATCGCGTAGGCCATGTCTCCGAACAGGGTGGCGTAGCCGAACAGCGCCTCGGTCTTGTTCGAGGTGCCGATGACCAGGGCGCGGAACTCGGCGGACACGTCGTAGAGCACGATCATCCGGCAGCGCGCCATCACGTTGCCGCGACGGGTGCGCACCGCCGGGTCGTCGAGGTCGTCCAGCCCGCCGGCGGCGGCGAAGAAGGCGTCCGCCATCGGCGTGACGTCCACGATCTCGAGGGGGACTCCGGCGTGCTCGGCCGTCAGCCGCGCCAGCTCCGTGCTCTCGGCGCTGCTGGTCCGATGGGGCATGTGGATGGCGCGAACGTTCTCGGCGCCGAGCCCGCGCACCGCGATCTCGAGCGTCAACGCCGAGTCGATGCCGCCGGAGACGCCGACTACGCCGCGCTCGATGCCGAAGCGATTGCACTCCTGCCGCACGAACTCGGGGAGGACCCGTCCGGCGAGCTCGACGTCCAGCCCGGGGGGCGGCGGCAGGGTGACGGCGGGGTCGCTCATGCCTCGCCGCCGAGGTCGGCGTCGCGGAGCAGGCGCGCGATCTCGCGGCGCACCAGGTCGGGCTGCGCGTCCTTGCGCAGCGGCGTCGCCATGCGGGCCCGCCGCAGCGGGTCGTCGGTGAGGTGGTGGACCAGGAGGTGCTCCTCGACCCCCGGCGCTTCGGCGACGACGTGGCCGAAGGGCGAGACCACGAGACTGCCGCCCCAGAACAGGGCCCCTTCCTCGAAGCCGCAGCGGTTCGAGTGGACGGCCCAGCACTGATGGAAACGGCCGAGCGCGGTGATCAGGTTGCGCCACGCCGCTTGCGACGACAGCTCCTCGCCGGGAGGAGCGTCGAAGCCGCGGGCCGGGCTGGCCGAGGGGACCAGCAAGGCGTCGGCCCCGGCGAGGAAGTGCAGCCACGGCAGCGGCGGATGCCAGGCGTCCTCGCAGATCAGCACCCCGAAGCGGCCGTGGCGCGAGCGGACCAGTTCGACGCGCTCGCCGGGGGCGAAGTAGCGCCGCTCCTCGAAGATGCCGTAGGTCGGCAGGTGGACCTTGCGCACGACCTGGAGGACTTCGCCGCCTTCGGCGAAGACCATGGTGTTGTGGAACCGGTGGTCGTCGGTCTCCTCGACCAGGCCGAACAGCAGACTGCGGTCCGCCGAGCGGCGCACCAACTCGCGGACGCGATCGTCGTCCAGCCGGAGCGCGACCTCCTGGGTCAGGTCGCGCAGGAAGTAGCCGGTCAGGGACAGCTCGGGGAACAGGACCAGGTCGCTGTCCGGGGCTTCGTCTCCGACCCGGTCCAGCCAGGCGTGGTGCGCCTCGAAGTTCGCGTCGAGGTCGCCGAGTCGGGGGTGGGTCTGGCAGAGCGCGACGCGGCAGTCCATCTCTTCCCGGGGGATCAGTGCAGCGGGAACCGCCGCAGCAGGGCGCTCACGATAGCGTCCCCGTCGCGCCCCGAGGACCGGGCCTCGTAGTCGAGCACCAGCCGATGCCGGAAGGCGGCCCGCGTCGCGTCCGCGAGGTCCTCCGGCGCGACGTGGGCCCGGCCGCGGACCAGGGCCAGTCCGCGCGCACCGCGCAGCGCGGCCTGGGCGCCGCGCGGGCTGACTCCCCAGGCCACCGATTCGACCACCTCGGGCAGCGCCGTCTCGGAGTGGGGATGGCTGGCCAGCGTGAGCCGCGCCAGGGTCTCGAGCAGGGGCTCCGCCACCGGCAGGTCGGCGGCGAGCCGGCGCGCCTCGGCGAGACCGTCCGCGTCGAGCAGGGGCGCCTCCAGGGTCTCGGGATCGCGGGCCTCGCCGCGCAGGAGGGCGGCGACCACTTCCTCGTCGGGGACCTCGACCCGCAGCAAGAACAGGAAGCGGTCGAGTTGGGCCTCGGGCAGGGGATAGGTCCCCTCCAACTCGATCGGGTTCTGGGTGGCGACCACGAAGAAGGGTTCGGGCAGGACGTGGGCCTGCAGGCCGACCGAGACCTGGCGTTCCTCCATGGCCTCGAGCAGCGCCGACTGGGTCCGCGGCGTGGCGCGGTTGATCTCGTCGAAGAGGAGCACCTGCGTGAAGACCGGCCCGGGCTCGAAGCGGAAGCTGCGGCGTCCGTCGTCCTCCTCCAGCAGTTCGCTGCCGGTGAGGTCGCCGGGCAGCAGGTCGGGCGTACCCTGGACGCGACGGAACTCGAGGTCGAGGGCGCCGGCCAGCGCCTTCAGCAGGCGCGTCTTGCCGAGGCCCGGCGCCCCCTCGAGGAGGACGTGTCCGTCGGCGAGGAGGGCGGCGAGCAGGTGCTCGACCAACGCCGGGTCGCCCAGGTGGACCGCTTCGAGGTGCCGGCCCAGGGCCTCGCAGGCGATGCGACAGCGCTCCAGCCGGCGCTCGAGCTCGGCCGCACTCGGGCTCGTGGGCTCCGCGCCGGCGGTCATGGCGTCAGGGCCCGCTCGCCGCTGCGGGGCGGGAGGCCTCGATCAGGGGCAGCAACGCGCGCAGGTCGGAGATCACCGGAACCCCGTCGGTCTCGCTGGGCCGCGACTCGGGGTCGCGGTGCAGCAGTACGGCGCGCATGCCGGCTTCGAGCGCACCGCGCACGTCGCGCTCCGGATGGTCGCCGACGTGGACCGCCTCCTCGGCGGGCACGCCGGCGCGGAACAGCGCCCGCTCGAAGATGGCGCGGTCGGGCTTCTCCGCGCGCATCGAGGCGCTGCTGACGATGAAGCCGACGCGCTCCGAGATGCCGAGCCCGTCGCACAGCTCCGGGAGCTTTTCGGACCAGTTCGACACGATGCCGACCAGGACTTCGGTCTCGCGCAGTTTCTCGAGGACCTCGATGACCTCGGGAAAGACCTTGTAGGTGCGCGGGTCCTGGAAGCGGTGGATGAGCTCCTCGTGGGCGCTCACACGACGCGACTCGGCGACCCCGACCTCGGCCATCACCCGTTCGTTGAAGGCGCGGAACCAAGCCAGGCTGTAGCGGAAACTGCCGTCCACCGAGGACGGCAGCTCGCGGAAGATGCGGCTCATGGCGTCGGCCATGTCCTGCGGCGCGACCTGGACACCGTGCTCCCTGGCGACGGTGGCGTAGATCTGGGAGCGGCTGCGACGCTCGGTGAAGAGGGTGTCGCCGGCGTCGAGGAATACGGCCCGGATGCGGGTTCTGCTCATGGCAAGGGGGTCGCCCGGATTGTAGCGGTAGAATGCCCCCGGATGGAAGCCACGAATCCAGTTCGGTGCGCCTGCAGCGTCCTTCCAGCAGCGGCCGCAGCTGCGGCGGTGCTCGCCTTGGTCTCGTGCCAGGCCATGGAGGCCGTGTTGGGGCCGCGCGAGGGCGCGTCCGAGTCCGAGGTCGCGGCGTCGCGTTTGGACGCGTCGTCGTCGCCGGTGGAGGTCGTCGTCGCTCCCGCCGAGCGTGAGTGGCGCGTGGTCCCGTTGCCGCTGCGACCGAGCGCCGACGAACTGGCGCGCTCGCCGGGGTTGGCCAAGGGCGTGGACCTGCTCGAGCGCGGTCGGACCACCGAGGCTGCGATGGCCTTCGAGAGCGCTCGTCGCCGCGAGGCCGTCGGCGACCGCTGCGCCGCCCTCCATGCTTGGACGCTGCGTGATGCCGCGACTGCAGACGCGGCCGAGCGCGTGGCGCGTGAAGCCATCGCGCGCTACGGCGCGACCCCTCCTCTCGCCTACGCCCTCGCCACGGCCCTCGAACGGCAGGGTCGTGACGTCGAGGCGCTGGCCTTGTTGCGGGACGTCCTGCGGGTGTGGCCCGACGACCCGGTCCTGGTCCGCGAGGCGGCCGGCGCTGCCCTCTCGGCTGGCGACCCCGAGGCCGCCCTTGCGCTGCTCGACCCACTGGTCGCACGCGGGCCGCTCGGTCCGGAATCCCTGCGGCTCCGCGCCCGGGCCCTGGTCGAAGCGGGCCGGCCCGAGGAGGGGTGGATCCTCCTCGAGCGGCTGGCGCGGACCGCGCCTCCCGACCCGGCGCTGACCGAGGACCTGGCCCTGGCCGCCGCCGCGGTCGCCGAGCGCAGCGGTCTCGAAGATCACCATCGCCGCGCAGTGGAGCTCCTGCGCGAGGTCGTCGCGTGGGACCCGCAGCACCAGCGCGCCTGGTTCCTGCTGGGCCGCAGTCTCGCGGCGCTCGGTCAGGCCGGAGAGGCCGAAGCGGCGCTGCGGCGTGCGTTGGAGCTCGACCCGGCCGATGCCGAGGCCGCGCTCCTCCTCGCCGAGGTCCTCGTCGAAGCGGGACGGCGTGACGAGGCATGCCGCTGCCTCGACGAGGCCTTGCGGCGCCCGCTCGCCCCCGACGAGCTCGAACGGGTTCAACTGCGGCGGCTCGAACTCGAGGCGGAGGCGGTGGAGTGATCCGGGCCTCCCAGCAGGGCGACCCTTCCGGATTGGACGTCCCCGACGCCGGCCGGAATCCGGAGCACGCGGTGTCCGCGTTGGACGAGATCCTCCCCGGATCCGGGCTCGCGGAGCACGTGAACGCGTGGCTCGACCCGCTCGACCCGTGGATCCAGGCCGCGGTCGTCCTGCTCGTCGGCGTCCTCCTCGCCAAGCTCGCCGACGTCGTCCTGGTTCGCCTGCTGCGCCTCGCCATGAAGCGCACCAAGTCCATCGTGGACGACCAGGTGCTTTCCCATCTGCACGGCCCGGTGACTCGGACCCTGACCCTGGCCGCTCTGGCGTTGGCTGGGCGGGTGCTGGGTCTGGAGGAAGGCCAGTGGAACCTCCTCCATCACACCATCCTGACCCTGCTCGTCCTGATCTGGACGGTCTTCCTCTCGCGAACGGCGCGCTTGGTGCTCGACGCAGCTTCGCGCACCCCGGATCGGTTCAAGCTGATCCAGCCGCCGACCTATCCGCTGTTCGAGAACGCGGCCAAGCTGCTGTTCCTCTTCTTCGCGCTCTACCTCCTGATCGAGATCTGGGGCGTGGATGCGACGGGCTGGCTGGCTTCCGCCGGAATCGTGGGTCTGGCCCTCGGCTTCGCCGCCCAGGACACGCTGGCCAACCTGTTCGCCGGGGTCTTCATCCTCGCCGACCGTCCTTACAAGGTCGGCGACTACATCGTGCTGGACAGCGGTGAGCGCGGCCGCGTCGTCCACATCGGACTGCGCAGCACCCGGCTCCTGACCCGCGACGACGTCGAGATCACGATCCCCAACCGGGTCATGGGTGAGGCCAAGATCGTCAACGAGTCGGGCGGCCCCTACACCAAGTACCGGCTCAAGGTGCCGGTTGGCGTGGCCTACGGCAGCGACCTCGCCGTGGTCCGCGGTGTGCTCCTCGCCGCCGCTGCGGCCAGTCCCTACGCCGAGCGCGTCCCGGAGCCGCGGACCCGTTTCCGCGCCTTCGGCGACTCGTCCCTCGACTTCGAGCTCCTGGTCTGGGTCTCCGACCCGGCGCAGCGTGGCCTGGCCTTGGACGACCTGCTCGAGCGCATCTACCTCGGCTTCGCCGAGGCCGGCGTCGAGATCCCCTTCCCGCAGCGCGACCTCCACGTCCGCACCCTGCCGCCCGACTTCGGCGGTGGGGTGAACGCCTGACCGTCAGCGCTTCCGTTTCGGCCCCTTCTTGCCGCCGAGCAGGTTGCCGAGGGCTTCCTCGGCCTGGCCGCCGAGGAGGTCGGCGGCCTCGTCGCCGAGCCGGTCCTGGAGCTCCTCCTGGAGGCGTTCCTGGAGCTCGCCCTTCTTCTCTTCCACGAAGGCGTCGGCGCGGCGGCGGACCTCGTCGGCGACCGCGCCCCCGAGGAGGTCGGCGAGGTCGGTGTCGTTCTCGACCGAGAAGGTGGGGGCCGAGGGCGTACCGCCGAGCCGGATGACGAAGCGGACCGGCGAGCGCTGGAGGGCGGAGTTCAGGAGGCGGCAGAACTCCTTCGGCTCCACGCCGAGCACGGGCGGAGAGACGCGCCGCGGCATCAAGCGGGCGTTGCGCAGCTCGACCTGGATCTCGCCCTCGAGCAGGTCGTCGGCGAATCGCAGCTCGTCCATCGTGACGTCGAACTCGCCGCCCTGGATACGGTAGGGGAACGACCACTTGGCGAGGTCGGCGATTTCGTCGATCGGCAGGGACACGGCCTCCACCTGCAGCGTGTTCGGGCTGCCGTCGCGCGGCTGGACGAGCAGGAACGACAACTCGCCGCCGACACCGAGGAGCGCCCGCCCCGACCACTCGGCGGGCGCGGTCACGTCGTCCGGCGCCCACCCGACGCGGTCCACTTGCATCGAGAACGACTCGAGCGCGGGCAGGATGGGCTCGCCGGTGCGCTCGTCGAGGGTCTGCCAGCTGAATTCGACGACCCCGGCGTGGTCCACGAAGAAGCCGCCGCTGGGTTCGCCTTCTGCGACGGCTTGGGCGACCGCCACGTACTCGGGTTTGCCGGGGAAGCGCAGCGGGGCCGGGCCGGCCTCCTCTTCGTCGTCGCCGCCGCCGAACAGGCCGCCGAGCCGCTCGTAGTAGGGGCGGTAGTGCTGGTAGCGCCGCCAGAATTCGGTCACGATCTGGACCAGGTCGCGGTTCTCCTGCTTCGGCAGCGGCTTCTCGGGCGGGGGCAGGGGGTCGGCCTCCTGGACCTCGGGCGGCGGGGGGCCGGGGTCGAAGGCCAGGGTGCCGTCCTCCTTCACCACCAGGTGGAGGACGGTGCGCTCGAGCGAGGCGTCCTCCACGCGCAGCCGCCCGGCCAGCAGGGCCGGCAACGACAGTTCGAGCGCGGCGCGGCCGACTTCGAGCATGGGCTGCTCCGGCGTGCCGACCAGGAGCTCCCGGACCTCGGCGTCGCCGGCGAGCACGGCGAGCTCCGAGTCGGCGAAGTCCACCGGTTGGCCGAGGAAGGCGTAAGGGCCCCAGGTGCGGAGCGCGTAGGCGAAGAGGCGGTCGGCGCCGAGGACCAGCCCGAGCGTACCGGCGGCGACGACGAAGGCCGTGATGGCGAGGAAGCCCTTGCGGATGGGGGGGCGGATCATCGGAGCAGCCACTTGATGGGGCGGAACAGGAAGGAGCTGCCGAGCAGACGGACCAGCCGGTTCCGGCCAAGGCGTTCGCGCCAGGCCGGCAGGTGGCGCCGCAGGACGAACAACGCGCCGAGCGACAGTGGCAGGGCGAGGGCGAGGCCGAGGACCAGCGAGCCGAGACCCCAATAGGTGTGGAGTTGCCAGGACGGCAGGCGCACGGCCGCCCCGGCGCCGAACGCCTGGGGCAGGACGTCGTCGAGGAGGGTGCGGCCGACCTCGAACGAGGCGCGCCCGAGGGCGAGACGCTCCAGCGGCTCGACCAGCAGCGCCGTGACCAGGGTCATCGGCAGCGAGGCCCGGAGCACCAGGCACGCCGCCAGCAGGGTGAGCCAGGCGCCGTTCCAGCCCAGGAAGCCGGTCGCCGGGTCCACTTCGCGCGTCGGAACCATCGCCAGCATCACGCCGAAGAAGATGCCGAGGGCGAACTCCGAGGCGTCCACCTTCCCGGTCAGGAGCCGGACGAACTGACGGACGAGCGAGAGCATGGCCCCATCTTAGCCGCGCGATTCCTCGGAAAGATTGGGTCGGAGGGGGCGTCGAGCCGGCAATGGAAAGCAGCGGATGCTCGACGAGCATCGCCCTCAGGGATCGGCGCCCGAGGGCTCGAGACACGATAGAAGAAGCCTACGTCATGAAGAACATCAGGATTTCGACTCTACTGGCGGCTGCCGGCGTACTCCTGTCGGCACCCCTCTCCTCCCAGAACATCTACCTCCGGGAGACCTTCGATACTGGAGTCGTGCCCCCGCTGGGCTGGTTCCAGGAGCAAAGCGATCCGAATTGCGCAGGTTGGTTCGCGGCTTACGACCAGAGGGCTGGGTGGGCTCACCGGTTCGGCTCCTACTGCGACGACATCCTTTGGGCCCCTGTCGATCTCAGCTCGGCAACGGCGGCCTACGTCCACTTCGATGCCGAGATCTGGTACGCGGAGGCAAGGGCCAACCATCCCTTTTCGGCGGGAGACGGCAAACTGAGCCTCGTCATCAGGTACTCCGGCGCCACGAACTGGTATCCCATCTGGGAGGACTGTCGGGTCTGGGATCGCAGAGACATGCTCACCGTGGAAGTCCCGCAGCCGTTTCTCGGTCGGAGCGTGGACATCGGTGTGCGCTGCGAGGGAGCGAACTCTTTCATCTTCTCATTGGACTTCCTGCAGGTCGACGACTCTCCCGTCGCCCCCTTCTGGGTGGACTTCGACCATTGGCCCAATCCTCCCCTGCCGACCACGGTTGCAGCCGCCCCCTACTTCCAGGACTTCGAATCCGGGATCGTTCCCCCGGAGATGTCCACCGTCGGCTTGAGTGCGTTCACGTGGCAGCCGGATCCGATCGGGTGGTGCGAGATCGCCAACACGGCAGGCACCTACAACGGGAACTACGTTCTCGAGATGGGGACGGCCCCCGGTAGTTTTGGTCTGGCAGCCGGAGTCATGGTCGTCAAGCTGGACCTCAGCAGCCTGTCTCATCCGATCATCCGATTCGCGGTGAACACGTTCGGCGCCTTCCCGCACAACGAGGATGGGGTCTATCTGTCGAATGACGGCAACAACTGGGTCGAGGTCTTCGACAACTGGAGCAGTCTTCCATACGGATGGAGCATCGTGACCATCGACATCTCGGACGCATTCGTCGACTTCCAGCAACCGGTCTACGTGAAGTTCTTCTTCGTTTCGGACTTCTGGCCGTATGGCACCCTCGAGGGCGTGGCCATCGACGATCTCTCGGTCGAAGACGCAGTGAACGGCTGCCAGCTCGAGCTGCGGGCAACCGGAAGTTGCCTGTCCAGGTACACGCTCGAGGTGGAGAACGCCGTGCCGGGGGGTAGCGTAGCCCTGCTCTACGGTCCATCGGGGAGCTTCACCCAAGGAGGTGTCCCTTGCACCGGGATCGTGCTCGACATCCAGAACCCCAGGCTGGGGGCGATGTGGGATCCTGCAAGCGGCATCGAGTGCATGAACCTCATCCCCGCACCCGTCTCTTCGTGTGGCGTCGTCGTCCAGGCCGTGGACTTGACGACGTGCTGCGTCAGCAATGCGGTGGCTCTATGACATCGAAGAGTCGGATTCCGAGGCCGTGAGGCCTCGGAATCCTCCGTTCTCGCGTGCCCCTGGCTCCATCGGGCGGGGAGTCCCGGGATTTCCGAAACCCCAGGGCGGGACGAGGCCGATCACGTTGGAAGCCGGTGACGGCGGCGGGCGATGGCGTCGTAGACGGCATCGCGGAGGCGGCGGGGGAGGAGGCGGCCCAGGCGGGCGAGGGCCCCGAGAGGTCCCCCGGTGCGGACGGCGCAGTGGAGGGCGGCGTCGGCACGGGTCAGGACGCGACCCTCGGCGGTGAGGACGACGATGCTGTCGGGAAGGGACGCGCGCGTCTCGGGCGACAGGGCGGAGCGGAACTCGGGGCCGTCCAGCGGGAGGAGGCGCAGTCGTCCGCGCCCGCGGTCGCGGCGACGCAGCAGCTCGGCGCTGCGGATGCAGAAGCGGCAGCCGGCGTCGTAGAAGACGAGGTCGGGAGCGGGACTTCGGTCGCCGGCGGGGTCAGTCTCCCTGGGCATCGTCCGTGCCCCCGAGCACGCCTTCGAAGGCGGTGTCGTCGGCCTTGTCGGCCTCGTACTCGAGGCGGAACGGGGCGCCGGCGGCGCCTTCGACGATCCACGACAGACGGACGACTCCGTGTCCGGGCACCCCGGAGCGCAGGAGGATGCGCTCAGGCCGTCGCACCGGGAGTTCCAGCCGTTCCGGGCGGAAGGCGTCGCGCAAGACGCCGCCGGTGAGCACGGTGACGCCGTCGCCGACGAAGCGCACGACGTCGGGGGCGCCGATCTCGTGCTCGGCGGCCATCGCAGAGCGGCTCGGCATGGTGCGGTCGTTCCGCAGCACCGCGGTGACCCGCCACAGGCCGTCGCCGAGGTCCTCGGTCTCGACCCGCGAGAACGACACGTCGGCGATCTCCTCGGCGTGGCGGATGCAGAACATCGCGTTGCGGTGGCACATCTCCTCGATCATGAAGCTCGGCGCGACTCGGCCGTGCTGCCGCTTGAAGCCGCCGATCTCGACGTCGCCGTAGAGCGGATGGTGGTACGGCTTCCAGTCGGAGTAGGCCTCGCCGAGCAGCAGGTCGTCCACGAACTGGAGCTGGTCCTTGGTGTTGCGTGCGAACCATCCTCCCGAGCCCTCACGGTCCTTGCCGTAGTACTGCTGCGGAGCCCACAGCTCGTTGGTGAACGAGAAGATGCCGAGGCCCTCGTAGGTCCAGGTCACGAAACCTCCGTGCACGGTGTAGAGGTCGGCGTGGATGACCATGTAGCGGTAGAAGGGCAGGATGGCCTCGCCCTCCTTGCCGAGCCGGTCGTAGACGCGGACGTCGGAGCGCGGATACTTCACGTACTCGGCGCCCGGCCCGCGCAGGATCATCCCCCCGGCGTTGTGGAAGGACTGCACCGCGGCGACGTTCGGGTGTTCGATCAGGAACTTCCCGATGGCGGCGGTCTCCGGGAACGAGAAGGGGTAGTCGCCGGCGCCGTACTGCAAGTAGCGCGGTTGCCAGTCGGCCGGCCAGTTCCGGTTCATGTCGTAGCCGCCGACGTCGTCCTCGTTGATGCGCCCGTCACCGTCGTCGTCCACGCCCTCCGAGCCGAGCAGGATCCAATCGCCGGGGTGGTCGGCGTCGGCCGGCAGCAGGATGCGGGGGTCGTCGGGGTCGAGCCGGTGCGTGCCCTCGCCGAGCGGCACCTGCTTGCGCATCATCGTGATCTCGCCGTCGCCGTCGAGGTCGTTGGGTGGATCCTCGTCGAGCAGTCCGTCGCGGTCGTCGTCGTAGGGGCGCACCCCGCTGCGCGAGCTGTGCGCCGTTGCCGCGGTGTCGAACCAGTGGTCGCGCCCGTCGGGATTCTGCGACGGCAACACGTAGAAGGTGCGCGTCTCGAGCAGCGCCTTGGCGCGTGGGTTGTCCTGGTGCTCGAGCAGCCACCATGCCAGGTACAGCGCCGCCTCACCGCCCTGGACCTCGTTGCCGTGGACGTTGCCGTCCACCCACATCGCCGGCTTGTCCTCGGCCGGTCCGGTGCGACGGTCGGTCAGGACCAGCAACCGCAGCGGGCGGCCCTCCCAGCTTTCGCCGATGTCGCGCAGCTCGACGAACTCGGGCCAGGCCTCGGCCAGCCGGGCCTCGATGTCGAGCAGCCCCTCGTAGGGGTAGTAGCGGTTCCAGGCGATCTCGACGCGCGGATGCCATACGCCTCCGGCCTCCTGTGGAGCGGCCGCGGCCGGAGCGGGCGGGGCCAGAGAGAGCAGGAGCAGCAGCAGGTTCATCGTTCGGCCTCCAGTTCTGCGATGGCTTCGCCGGCGCACTGCGAGGTGGCCCGAAGTGCTGCGGCGCCGGATTCGGGCAGGCGGTACACCCAGCGGAACTCGCGGTGGCCGCCGAGGCCCTCGAGCCGTTCCACCGACTGCAGGCGGCGCCCGGCGAGTAGCTCCCCTCCCTGGGGCAGCTCGAGGACGACGCGGACCGGCAGGGGGCGGCGGCTGCGCACCCCCATCGCGCTGGTGGTGGCCAGCAGTCCCCGGTTCACCAGCGTCGCCCGGGCCTCGAACACGCCGGAGCCGAGCGGCGTCGTCTCGACGTCGACCCATTCCAGGGTCGCGAAGTCGCCGGAGAGGTCGTCGAGGAAGTCGCCCCACAGCGCGGTCAGGCGCGGCAGGTCCGAGGCCGGCGGGTTGTCGAGCACCAAAGGCAGCCAGCCGCCGACCTCGACCGGGCCGAGGCTCGGGTGGTCCAGGCGCCGCCACGTGCGGAAGCCGGCGCCGTCGTAGGCCACGTCGTTCCAGCGCAGCAGCTTCAGTTCGTCGGGGGCGTCCTTCTCGAGCTCGGGGGCGCTCTCGGGCGCGCGGTCGAGCGGCGGCGACCACAGCGCGCTCTCGATCACCGGCACCCCGGCCTGGAAGTACGCCCACTCGCCGAAGCGGCCGCGCTCGTCGGCGCCGCCGCGTGGGGCGGGCAGCGCCGGCCGGCCCTCGCCGGCATCGGCCTCGCGCAGGTCACGGAAACGCTTCGACCACACCACGAGCACTTCGCGGTCGTCCTGCAGCGGCCTGGTCGCATCGCGGTCCACCCGGTCCGCTCCCTTGGGCACCTTCTCGAAGGCGTCGTCGTCGTCGAGGACCACGACCAGCGCGAGGTGGCGGTGCGCGAGCACGAAGTCGGCGAGCGCCCGCGCCTCCGGAGCCGACAGCGGGTAGGGGCCGCCCTCTGGTCGGTACTGCGGCCAGCGGTGTGGGAAGTTGGCGTCGAGGTCCTCGCCGCCGGGCGGGTCCTCGCCGTATTCGCGGTCGCCGTCCCGGTCGTCGCCCTCGCGCAACCGCCGGAAGCCGCCGGCCTCGCCGGCTGCGGCGTCGGCCTCGACCAGCGCCCGCGGATCGCGCTCGTCGGTGCGCCAGCGCCCGACCGGGTCGGGAACCTTCAGCCAGAGGGCGAGCCCGTCGCCGTCGAGGTCGGTCGGGCCGTCCTCGTCCATCAGTCCGTCGTGGTCCTCGTCCACCGGTCCGCCGCGCCACGGGTCGGCGCCGCGGAAGGCGCGGGCCGCCGCGTCGGGGTTGGCCAGTGGCACGACGTGTACGGTCGCCGCGTCGAGCAGCGGCGAGCCGGACTCGGCGAATCGGCGGCACAGCCCGACCAGGACCTCGGTGGCGCCGAGGCGGGCGCCGTCCAGGTTGCCGACCAGCAGGACCTCGGGACGCCCCGGCGCGGTGGAGCGGCCGAAGGTCAGGGCCAGGAGCGGCCGCCCCTCCGGGCTGTGGCCGTACTCGACCAGCTCGGCGCCGCCGTCGGCCGCGATCGCGGTCAGGGTTTCGGGGAGGTCCTCCGGCGGGGCATAGCCGTACGGAGGCGGGGCCTCGGCCTGGAGGAGGGGCGACAGGAGCAGCAGGGCGCAGTGCAGCATGGGAGAGGCCGGCCGGCGGGGCCGTTCCCCGTTCTACGGCCTCGGCCCCGGGTCGTGAGGTTTCTTCGCCAGGCTTCCCGGCTCGGCGAGCCGGCTGTGGACCACGATGCCCCCTTCGGTGAGGGTGCGATGCACCGGGCAGCGGTTGGCGATGTGCAGCAGGCGCTCGCGCTGGGCGTCGTCGAGCGGTCCCAGCAGTTCGATCTCGCGTTGGATGCAGTCCACCAGGGCATCGGGGTCGTCGTGGGGCACGCCGGGCGCCTCGACCACCTCTTCACCCTCGTCGCCCGCCGCCAGGCAGTCGGCGGCGTGCACCTTGGCGTAGGTCAGGTGGACGACGACGTCCTCCAGCGGCCATTCCTTCCTGCGGGCATACATGCCCACGGTCATGCCCGTTCACGAACCGAGCGCGGCCAGGAGCAGCTCGTAGGGATTGGGCCCGAGGTCGCTGCCGCCCAGGTCGAGCGGCTCGTCGGCGACGAAGACGTGGGGGCCGGCTTGGACGCGTACGACGAAGTCGCGCCCGCCGCCGCGGGTGAGGACCTGGGTGACGGATGCCATGGCCCCGAGTCTACGGAAGCCGGCAGACCCGCAGGCGGAAACTGGCCCCGATCCATGTTCTAGCCCGGGACCAGGAAGGCCGGAGGCATCCGTTTCGGCCATCGCCACCGCAGGAGCTCGGGCACCGTCGCCATCCGTCGA
>JALUVI010000014.1 GCA_027020785.1 Planctomycetota bacterium
GATCTGGTGGGTGCGCCCGGTCTCGGGGCGCGCCTCCACCCAGGTGTGGCCGCGGAACTCCTCCACCGGCGTGAAGGCCGTGCGCGCCGGCTTGCCGCTGCGGTGGACGCGCATGCGGCCGCCGCCTCGGGTGTCGGCGGCGATGGGCTCGTCCACCACGCACGGCCCGTCCATGCGGCCGAGGACCAGCGCGTGGTAGGTCTTGGCCACGCCGCCGGTGGCGAACAGGTCGCGATAGAACCGTTCGGCCTCCAGGCTCAAGGCGTAGAGCAGGACGCCGCTGGTCCCGAGGTCGAGACGGTGCAGGCCTCGCGGCCGCCGCCGCATCGGACCCTCGCCCTGCCGTTCCTCGGCCCAACGCAGGAGCGCGCCCGAGAGGTGGACGGGGTGCTCCCCCCAACGGCTCGGCTCGACCGGCAGCCCGGCCGGCTTGTCCACCGCGACCAGGTGCTCGTCCTCGTACAGGACCTCGAGCGGCACGGCGTGGACGTCGGTCCGCTCCAGTTCCGTCGGGTCGCGGTCGAGGAGGACCACCTGCCCCTCGCGCAGACGGTCGCTCGGCTGGGCCCGCATGCCGTCCACGGAGACCACGCCCGCACGCACCAGGTCGCGGAGCTTCCCCTTGGGCGCCCGCGGCCAGTGCGCGGCGAGGAACTCGTCGAGCGGGCTGCCGGCCCATTCGGCGGGGACGAGGAGGGTCTGCATCGGCGGCGGCCGGGGTGCACTGCCCCCGTCGGGAGCGGATTCTAGGGGCGGGTTTCCGAGAAAGGGCCTTGAAACGCCCCGCCCCCGCCCGGCAAAGTAGCCCCCGGCGCCCCCCCGACTGCGCCGCCCCCCCACCGCCCTCTCCGTGTCCGCCGACTCCGCCTTGCGCGTCCTCCTCGTCGAGGACGATCCCGACGAGGTCTCCCTCCTGCTCCGCGGTTTGAGCCAGGAAGGCTTCCTCGTGTCCGCCGTCGAGAACGCGCGCGCCGCGCTGCACCGACTGTCGCTCGAGCCGGTGGACGCCCTGGTCTGCGACCTGAACCTGCCCGGCGACCTCCGCGGCAGCGACCTGTTGCGCCACGTGCGGCTGCGCCCGGAGCCCATCGGCTTCGTGATGCTGACCGGCGAGCGCGACGTCGCCACCGCGGTGCGGGCGGTCAAGGACGGCGCCGACGAGTACCTGCTGAAACCGAGCCTGCCGAGCCAGGTCGCCGAGGCCATCCACGCCGCGGTGCGCGGGCGGCGCAAGATCGCCGAGCAGGAGGAGCGCGCGCGGCGCGCCGAGGACGCGGCCTTCCTGGCGCACTACCGTACGGTGCGGGCGCTGGTCAACTCGCTCGAGACCAAGGACCTCTACACCCGCGACCACTCGCGCAAGGTGGCGCGCTACACGGTGCTGATGGCGCGCGAGCTCGGCATGGCGCCGCAGCGGTTGCGCGAGCTGCGCATCGCGGCGTTGCTGCACGACATCGGCAAGATCGGGGTGCCGCTGTCCATCCTGCACAAGGACGGACCGCTGACCGACGAGGAATGGGAGGTCATCAAGCGGCACACCGTGGACGGCGCCCACATCGTCGGGCCGCTGACCCAGTTCCTGCCGGAGGTGCGCGAGGTGGTGCGGCACGAACACGAGCGCTGGGACGGGCGCGGCTACCCCGACGGGCTGGCCGGGACCGACATCCCGCTCGGGTCGCGGCTGATCATGATCGCCGACACCTACGATGCGGTGTGCAGCGACCGGGCCTATCGCAAGGCGCGCTCCCGCGACACCGCGATCGAGATCATCCGCCAGGGCGCGGGCACGCAGTTCGACCCGCACCTGGTGCCGGTGTTCCTGCGCACGGTGCACCTGTTCCCCGACCCGGCGGCGGAACGGGCGGACGTGGCGCCGACGCCGCGGCTCGAGGACGCCGCCGAGGCCCACGGCCTCGCATGAAGCTCCCGGCGGCGCTCCTGCTGGCGGTCGCCCTCGCCGGCGGCGGGTTCGGGCCGGGAACGGTCGTGCCGTCCGCCCCCAGACAGCCGGCGGGCGCGCCCCCGCACCCGGCTGCGCTGTCGGTCCTGCTCGTGGACGTCGGCGACGACGCGGTGCGGCTGACGCTGCGGATGCAGGAGCTGACGCTGCGCGAGACGCCTCGGTTCGCCTTCGACGACGATGCCGACGGCTACTTCTCGACGGTGGAGCTCGCCGACCACTGGTCCGAGGTCCAGGCCTACCTCGAGGAGAAGCTGTGGCTGACCCTGGACGACGAGGAGTGGTCGCCGCTCTGGACGATCGAGGGCTTCGACGAGGTCGGCGGCGCCCTCCCGGGCGGCGGCAGCCGGTTCGAGACGATGACCGCGGTCGCCGAGCGCGCCGTGCCGCGGCGCCCCGAGCGCGTCGCGGTGCACTGCGACCTGTTCCTGGAGGACGGCAACCCCGCCCACCGCTGCCACGTCGTGGTCCGCGGGCTCGGCGCCGGCCCCCAGGAGGCGCTGCTGTCCTACGGCGTGCGCGACTGGGAGGCCGAACTGCCCTCGTCGCGGTCGGTCCTGGTCTCCTACCTGGAACTGGGCACGCACCACGTGCTCGAAGGCCTGGACCACCTCGCCTTCCTCGCGGCGCTGCTGCTCGGCATCGCCTCGCTGCGCGCCCTCGTCGGCGCGGTCACGGCCTTCACCGTCGCCCACTCCATCACCCTGGCGCTGGCGGCGCTCGACGTCCTGGCCCTGCCCCCGGCGCTGGTCGAGCCCGGCATCGCCCTGTCCATCGTCTGGGTCCTGATGCTCGAGACGATGCGCCCCGGCCACCACCTGGCCCGACCGTGGCTGCCGGCCTTCGCCTTCGGCCTGCTCCACGGCTTCGGCTTCGCCGGCGTCCTCGGCGAGATCGGCCTGCCCGCCGGACGCCACCCCACCGCGCTCCTGGGCTTCAACCTCGGCGTCGAGGCGGGCCAGCTCGCCTTCGTGGTCCCGGCCGCCCTCGCCCTGCTCGGCCTGCGCCGCCTGGTCGGCCGCGAGCGCGAACCGGTGCTCGGCCAGGCGCTCCTGCTGGTGGTCCTGGCCCTCGGCGAGCGCCTGCTCGGCGACGCCGCCCTGACCTGGTGGCTCGAGCCGCGCGGCCCGTTCGCCGGACCGGCGACGAGCGCCGTCACCCTGACCGCCGCCCGCATCGGCATCGGGCTCGCCGGCGGCTTCGTCGCCGCCCTCGCCGCGGCGGCCGTGATGCGCCAGCGCCGCGGCGCGCTCCGCGCGGCGAGCGGCCCGCTGCTCCAGGCGGCGGCGCTGCTGGCGAGCTACGAGGTCGGCGTCGCGCTGGCCTGAACCGCGACCCCCTCGCGGGCGAGCAGCGCCCGCTTCATCCGCGTCCCGCCGCCGAAGCCGCCGAGCCCGGCCGCGGCCACCACCCGGTGGCACGGGACCACCAACGGCAGCGGGTTCGCCGCCATCAGGTTGCCGACGGCGCGGGCGGCGCGCGGCGAGCCGGCGCGGGCGGCGACCTCGGCGTAGGTCGCGGTCTCGCCCGGGGCGAGGGCCGCGACGGCGGCGTGGACACGACGCGCGAAGGGGGTTCGCCCGGGGAGCTCCCACCGCCCCGGGAAGGGCGGGGCGGCGGGGTCGCCGTAGGCGGCGAGCCAGGCGGCCACCGCCTCGCGGTCGGGCGCGGCGGCGGGCCGCCGACCGCCGGGCGGCGGGCCTTCCGGCACGAGTTCCAGGCGCAGCAGGCGTCCGTCGGCGGCGAAGCCGAGGCGGACCCGCGCCACGCCGGGCAGGTCGTGGTCCTCGGCGTGGACGACCCGACCGCTCGCGTCGTGGACGGGGTCCATGGCCCGAGGATAGGCTGTCCGTCCATGGCCCGCACGCTCGCCCGGGTGCGCCGCATCGTCCTGCTGGACGACCAGGACGCGCAGTACCTCCAACTCGGTGAGGCCGAGCCGGAGGGCGGGGCCGGCACAGGGGCCGCGGACGCGGCGGACGCGGGCGACGCCGCCGCCGAGCCGCGCAGCCTGACCATGGTCATCGGGCGCGCCTCCGCCGAGGAGATCGCGCGGTTGCTGCAGGGCACCCGCGCGCCGCGCCCGATGACCCACGAACTCGCGCACGAGGTGCTGCGCAAGCTCGGCGGCAGGGTCCGCGAGCTCGAGATCCACTCGCTGCGCGACGGGACCTTCTTCGCCGACCTCACCCTGGAAGACGGCGAGCGCGTGTTCTCGGTGGACTGCCGCCCGAGCGACGGCATCCCCCTGACCCTGCTCGCCGGCGCGCCCATCTTCGTGCGCGAGGAGGTCTGGCGCGAAGCCGCGCGCGGCCCCGAGCAGGGCCCCGACGCCGGCGCGGCGGACGAGGCCGAGGAAGCATGAACCCGCCCTCCGCGGGGCGGACTCGGAGAGGTGCCGGAGCGGCCGAACGGACCGGTTTTGAAAACCGGCGCCCCGCGAGGGGCCGTGGGTTCGAATCCCACCCTCTCCGCCATCCCCGCGCCTTGGCGGCGTCCGCGGGGACGGGTAGAATCGCCGCCCCGAAACGGTCGGAGAGATGGCAGAGTGGCCGAATGCGGCAGCTTGCTAAGCTGTTGAGCCGGGTTGCCGGCTCCGAGGGTTCGAATCCCTCTCTCTCCGCCACCCCCTCCCCCGCCCCGCCCCCCGGGGACGCGCCGTGACCCTCCACCCGGACGCACTGCGCGACCGCCGCGTCCTGGTGCTCGGCCTCGGCGCCCACGGCGGCGGCATCGGCGCCGCCCGCGCGCTGGCGACGCGCCACGGGGCCCGGGTCACGGTCAGCGACCTGCGCGACGCCGACGCCCTGCCCGAGGCCCGCGCCGAGCTGGCCGACCTGCCGCTCGAGTGGGAGCTCGGCGGTCATCCCGACCGCCTGCTCGACGCCCACGAGGTGGTGGTGGTCAACCCCGCCGTGCCCTGGGATGCGCCGTTCCTCGAGGCCGCGCGCCGCCGCGGGCTCGCCCTGACCACCGAGGTCTCGCTGGCGCTGGCGCTGCGCCCCGAGGTCCCGGCCTTCGCCGTCACCGGGACCCACGGCAAGTCCACCTGTGCCGCGCTGACGGCGTGGGCGCTGCGCGGCCTGCCCGGGCGCACCCTGCTCGCCGGCAACCTCGGCGGCTCGCTGCTGGAGGCGATCGCTGGGCTCGACCGCGAGGACCGGCTGGTCCTCGAACTGTCCTCCTTCCAACTGGAGGCGCTCGAGGCGCCGCCGGGCTGGCCCGCGGTGGCCGGCCTGACCAACCTGGGTGCGGACCACCTCGACCGACACGGCACCCGCGCCGCCTACGCCGCGGCCAAGCGGCGTCTGCTGGCCTTCCAGGGGCCGGAGGGGCTGGCCCTGGCGCCGGAGGGCGCCCCCGGGGCGGCCGAGTGGGCCGCGGCGGCCCGCGGCCGGGCCGAGCTCGTCGGCCCCGCCTTCCTCGCCGACCTCGGACTGGACGAGGCCGCCCTGCCCTGCGGCGAACCCTTCCGCCGCGGCGGGCTGCGGCTCGCGGCTCGCGCCGCCCAGGCCCTCGGCCTGCCCCCCGAGGACCTCGGCCAGGCCCTGGCCGGCTTCCCCGGGCTGCCCCACCGCATGGCCGAGCTGCCGGCGCCGCCCGGGGTCCGCATCGTGGACAACGGGGTCGCCACCCACCCCGAGGCCACCGCGGCGCCGCTGCGCGACGGCGGATGCCGTCCGCCGATCGTCCTCCTCGCCGGGGGCGCCGACAAGGGGCTCGACCTGTCCGGGCTCGCCGCCGCGGCCCGGGGGCGGGTCGCCCGCGCCCACCTCCACGGCGCGGGCGGACGGCGGCTGGCCGCGGCCCTGGCGGAGGTCGGTGTCCCCCACCGCCTCCACGACGACGCCCGCAGCGCCTTCACCGCCGCCCTGGAGGGCCTCGTCCGCGGCGAGACCCTGCTGTTCTCGCCGTCCTTCGCCTCCTTCGACGAGTTCCGCAACTTCCGCGAGCGCGCCGCGGCCTTCGGCGCCGCCGTGGAGCGCCTGGGCGCGCGGCGGAACTCGGACCGGGAAAGCCGTTGCGAAGGAGCGGCGGGCGACTAGATGATGGGTGGCATGAAACAGTGCGACCACTGCCATCAGCAGTTCGCCCGGGTCCATCGCTACGACGTGACCTACCCGGACGGCGCGCCCGTGGTGAAGGTGGTCCACCTGTGCCGCGGCTGCGCCCGTGATTCGGACCTGCCCATCCTGCAGGCGCCGTCGTTCTCGTCGGTCATCCAGATGCTGTCGAAGTCGCTGCTCCCGCTCGGGATGAAGGCGGTCGAGGCCCTGGCCCAACACGCCGGCGAGGCGGCGATGGAGGACGAGGAGGAGGCGGTCCGCTGCGACGAGTGCGGCTGGACCATGCGCGACCTGCGGCAGACCAGCCGCTTCGGCTGCCCCAAGGACTACGACGTCTTCGCCGAGGTCGTGCCGGAGCTGCTCGAGCGGCTCCACGGAGTGTCGGAACACTGCGACCCGCGCGACGAGAGCGTCCTCGATCGGCTCACGCTCGAGCTGCAGGAGGCCGTCGCCAAGGAGGACTACGAGACGGCGGCCCGGCTGCGTGACGAGATCCGGGAACTCGAGGCCGCGCTCGAGGACTCCCCCCTTGAGCGCGGAGAGGCCCTGGACTAGGCGAAGTCCGGGTCAAGCGGCGCCGCCGACGCGCCGATAGGACCCAGGAGACACCATGTTCGACCGCTTCACGGAACGCGCCCGGAAGGTGATGAGCTTCGCTCGACGCGAAGCCCAGCGCTTCCATCACGAGTACATCGGCACCGAGCACATCCTGCTCGGCCTGGTCCAGGAGGGCCAGGGGGTGGCCGCCAACGTGCTCAAGTCCATGAACGCCGACCTCGAGCGCATCCGGCGCGAGGTCGAGAAGATCGTCAAGCCGGGGCCGGCGGTCGAGAGTTCGGTCCAGATCCCGTTCACGCCGAAGGCCAAGAAGGTCGTCGAGCTGGCGTTGGAGGAGGCGAGCAACCTCAACCACAACTACATCGGGACCGAACACCTGTTGCTCGCGCTGCTGCGCGAGAAGGAGGGCATCGCGGCCCACGTCCTGCGCTCGCTGGGCGTGCGGCTCGAGGATGCGCGCGAGGAGGTCATCGAGTTCCTCGGCGGCCCGCCGCAGGAGGAAGAGGAGGAGGTCGAGAGCGACCTGCCGGCGGAGACCGGCTCGCCGCAGGGCAAGTCGAAGACCCCGGCGTTGGACGCGTTCGGGCGCGACCTCACCGAGATGGCGCGGCGCGACGAGCTCGACCCGGTGATCGGGCGGGCCGACGAGATCGAGCGCGTCATCCAGGTGCTGTCGCGGCGCACCAAGAACAACCCGGTGCTGCTCGGCGAGCCCGGCGTCGGCAAGACCGCCATCGTCGAGGGCCTGGCGCAGGCCATCGTCGGCGACCAGGTGCCGGAGATCCTGCGCGGCAAGCGCATCGTCGCCCTGGACCTGGCCGGCATGGTGGCCGGCACCAAGTACCGCGGCCAGTTCGAGGAGCGCATCAAAGCGGTGATGACCGAGGTGCGGCGCTCCAAGAACGTGATGCTGTTCATCGACGAGATCCACACCCTGGTCGGTGCCGGCGGCGCCGAGGGGGCGATCGACGCCGCCAACGTGCTCAAGCCGGCGCTGTCGCGGGGCGAGATCCAGGTCATCGGCGCGACCACGCTCGACGAGTACCGCAAGCACATCGAGAAGGACGGCGCGCTGGAGCGGCGCTTCCAGCCGGTGATCGTGGAACCGCCGAGCCGGGAGGATGCGATCGAGATCCTGCGCGGCCTGTGCGACCGCTACGCCGACCACCACAAGGTGACGTTCACCGACGACGCCCTGCAGGCGGCGGTGGACATGAGCGTCAAGTACATCACCAGCCGCTTCCTGCCGGACAAGGCCATCGACGTGATCGACGAGGCCGGGGCGCGGTTGCGCCTGTCCACCATGACGCCGCCGCCGGACCTGTCCGAACTGGACGAGAGGATCGCGCAGTTGGAGCGCGAGAAGGAGGAGGCCGTCAGCAACCAGGACTTCGAAGAGGCCGCGCACAAGCGTGATCAGGCCTACCAGTTGCGGCGCGAGCGCGAGGCCCTGCTGCAGGCGTGGAAGAACGCCGAGAGCGACTCCTCGCAGCGTCCCGTCGTGGACCTCGAGATGGTCGCCGAGACCGTGTCCAAGATGACCGGCATTCCGGTGTCCAACCTGGCCAAGGAGGAGGCCGAACGGCTCCTGCTGATGGAGGAGGAGTTGAGCCGCACCGTGGTCAGCCAGGAGGAGGCCATCAGCGCCGTGGCGCGCGCCGTGCGCCGGTCGCGGTCGGGGCTCAAGGACCCCAACCGCCCCACCGGGTGCTTCCTGTTCCTCGGCCCGAGCGGGGTCGGCAAGACCTGGCTGTCGAAGCAGCTCGCCAGGTTCATGTTCGGCAGCGAGGACGCGCTGATCACCATCGACATGTCCGAGTACATGGAGAAGCACAACGCTTCGCGGCTGATCGGCTCGCCTCCGGGCTACGTCGGCTACGAGGAGGGCGGCCAGCTGACCGAGAAGGTGCGTCGGCGTCCGTACTCGGTGATCCTGTTCGACGAGATCGAGAAGGCCCACCCCGACGTCTACAACATGCTCCTCCAGATCATGGAGGAGGGGCGTCTCACCGACTCGTTCGGCCGCCACGTGGACTTCCGCAACACCATCCTCATCATGACCTCGAACATCGGCGCGGAGCACGTGCGCACCGGCGGCGGCGTGGGCTTCCACGCCAGCGAGGACGCGCGTGAGGCCAAGGTGCGCGAGAGCATCAAGGAGGAGGTCCAGCGCTTCTTCCGCCCCGAGTTCCTGAACCGCATCGACGAGATCGTGATGTTCGGGCAGCTCACCCGCGAGGACCTCTACCGCATCGTCGGCCTCGAACTGCAGAAGGTCGAGGAGCGGTTGAGCGAGCGCAAGCTGGTGCTGCACCTGTCCGACCGGGCGCGCGACTTCCTCATCGAGGAGGGGCACGACCCCCACTACGGGGCGCGCCCGCTGCGCCGGACCATCGAGCGCTACCTCGAGGACCCGCTGGCCGAGGAGATGCTGCGCGGGCAGCTGCCGGAGCACTCGCTGATCGAGGTGGACTTCGACGAGGAGGGCAGGAAGCTCACCTTCCACGCCATCCCCGCCGAGGACCGCGAGGCCGAGCCCACCCCGGCCGCCGAGGAACCCTCCGAGTAGACTCGGAGGGTCCGTCCCTCGCCCGCCTCCCCTCCGGGAGAGGCGGGCGTTCTTCGCCTCACGGCCGCCCATGGCGGCCGTAGGCAGGGCCGGCACCCACCCTCCCGGCTCCCGACACGATGCTCCGCCTCCCCGGCCGCCCGGCGGCCACCGTCCTCGCATTCCTCGCCGCCGCGCTCGGCGCGGGCGGCTGCGCCACGCCCGACGAGTACGCCGCCGAGGCCGACGAGGCGGTCTACGAGCTGATCGCCGCACGGCGCGATGCGCTGCGCTCCGAGCCCGGCGGGTTCCGCGCCGAACGGGCGGCGGCGCTCCGCGCCGAGCTCGAGGCCGAAGTCCGGCCTCGCATCCGTCTCGACCTGGTCGGCGCCCTGGAGGCGGCCGCCGACAACAGCCGTGAGGTCCAGGACCGCCGCGAACGGCTGTTCCTCGCCGCCCTCGACCTGACCCTGGAACGCTGGCGCTTCGGGTGGCGGCCGACGCTGACCGGGGGCGCCGACGTCTCCGGAACGGGCGGCGCCGGCGGCGACGCCTCGGCCGAGGCCGACCTCGGACTGCAACGCCTGTTCGGCAGCGGCGCCGTCGTGATCGCCGACCTCGGCACGTCGCTGGTGCGGGCCCTGGCCGAAGGCGACGGCTGGGACGCCTTGAGCAGCCTGTCGCTCTCCATCACCCAACCGCTGCTCCGCGGCGCCGGCCGCGAGGTGGTCACCGAGCCGCTGACCCAGGCCGAGCGCAACCTGGTCTACGAGGTGCGGTCGTACGAGCGCTTCCGCCGCACCTTCGCGGTGGACGTGATCGCCGACTACTACGGCCTGCTGCGGAGCCAGGACGCCATCCGCAACGAGGAGGCCAACCTCGAGTCGCTGCGGTTGCTGCGCGCGCGCAACGAGGCCCTGGCCGAGGCCGGCAAGATGACCGACATCCAGGTGGACCAGGCACGACAGGACGAGTTGCGCTCCGAGAACCGTCTGCTGCAGCTGCAGGCGGCCTACGACGCCCAGGTGGACCGGTTCATGGTCCGGCTGGGCCTGCCGCCCAAGGTCGAGCTGGAGCTCGACCCCGACGTCATCGCCGGACTGCGCGAGCTGGACGGCAGCGACCTCGAGGGCCTGGACGCCACGTGGCTCCAAGCCGTCGCCGCCGAGCGCCGGCTCGACTACCTGAACACGGTGGACCGCTTGGTGGACGCGGAGCGCCGGGCGCGCATCGCCGCGGACGCCCTGCGCGCCGGGCTCGACCTGGAGGCGTCGCTGGGGGCCTCCAGCGAACCGGGCCGGCCGCTCGCCTTCCGCAGCGACGCCGCGCCGTGGTCGCTGGGCCTGTCGTACGACCTGCCGGTGGACCGTCTGCCCGAGCGCAACCTCTACCGGCGCGCGCTGGTGGAGGTGGAAGCGGCCCGCCGCGCGGTCGAGGCCGACGGCGACGGCATCCTGCAGGCGCTGCGCGACGACCTGCGCCAGGCGCTGTCCACGCTGGCCCAGTACCGCATCCAGCGCTCGTCGGTGGACCTCGCCGCCAAGCGCGTACGTTCGGCCCAGCTCAAGCTCGAGGCCGGCCGCTCCAGCACCCGTGACGTCCTGGAGGCCCAGCGCGACCTGCTGTCGGCCCAGAACGCGGCGACCTCGGCCCTGATCGACTTCGCGCTGGCGCGCCTGCGCCTGTGGCGCGACCTGGAACTGCTCGAGGTGGACCCCAGTGGCATCCATCTGCTGCCCCTGCCCGAACCCGAAGCCCCCGCCCTGCCATGACCCGGAAGCCCCGCTCCTCCCCCGTCGTCCGTCTCGTCGTCGTGCTGGCCGTCCTGGCCGCCGCCGGCTGGGGAGCGCAACGCGCCGGCTGGTTCGGCGGCGAGGAGGCGATCGAGGTCCGCGGCCAGGCGGTGCGCCGCGGCCCGATGCGCATCACCGTGCTCCAGCGCGGCAACCTCGCCGCCAAGGACAGCGCCAAGGTGGTCAACGAATTGGAGGGGCAGACCCAGATCCTGACCCTGGTGGACGAGGGGTCGCACGTCGAGGCGGGCGACGTGGTGGCGACCCTGGACGCGTCCGCGCTGCGTGACAAGGAAGTGGTCCAGGACATCGCGGTGCAGAACGCGCAGGCGGCGCTGACCAAGGCGCAGCAGAACCTGGAGATCCAGAAGAGCCAGAACGCTTCGGACCTGGCGGCCGCCCGCCAACGCCTCGAGTTCGCGGAGGCGGACCTGCGGAAGTACCTCGAAGGCGACTGGCCGCAGCAGCTGCAGGCCGCGGAGGAGGAGATCGTGCTCGCCACCGAAGAGCTGGCCCAGGCCGAGGACCGGTTGAAGTGGTCGGAGAAGCTGGCCGCCGAGGGGTTCCTCACCCAGACCGAGTTGGAAGCCGACCGACTGGCGATGGAGCGGGCGCGCATCAAGCTGGAGCAATCCAAACGCAAGAAGGACCTGCTCGAGGAGTTCGACCATCCCAAGCAGAAAGCGACCTTCGAGGCCGCCGTGGTCGAGGCGCGTCGTGAGCTGGAGCGGGTCGAGCTCCAGGCCAAGGCGCGGCTGGTGGACCTCGAGGCCGAGGTGAGGAACGCCAAGGCGCGGCTGCAGCTCGAGACCGAGAAGCTCGACAAGCTGCGTGACCAGATCGACAAGTCGGTGCTGCGGGCGCCGGCGTCCGGCATCGTGGTCTATGCCCGGACCGAGGGCCGCTACGGACGGAGCGGCGACCTGATCGAAGAGGGCGCCACGGTGCGCCAGCACCAGGAGATCGCGACCATTCCGCAATCGGGCGGCATGATCGCCACCGCCAGCCTGCACGAATCGGTGATCGAGCAGGTGGACGTCGGCATGCCGTGCACCGTGCGGGTGGATGCGATCCCCGGCAGGGAGTACCGCGGCCACGTCTCCTTCGTGGCGCTGCTGCCGGACAGCGGCAGCTGGTGGGCCAACCCCAACCAACGCCTGTTCCGCACCGAGATCGCGCTCGACGAGACCTCGCCGGAGCTGCGCCCGGGGATGTCCTGCAGCGTCGAGATCCTGGTGGACGAGATCCCGGACGCGCTCCAGGTCCCCGTGCAAGCCGTCTTCCACAGCGGCGGGCGGACCATCTGCTTCGTGGACGGGGAGCCGCGCGAGGTCGAGGTCGGCAAGGCCGGCGAAGCCTGGGTCCAGGTCCTCTCCGGACTGGAGGAGGGCGAGGTCGTCGCGCTCTCGGTGCCCCCCGGCCAGCGGCTCGAGGCGAGCCCACGAACGGGCGATGGGCGGCCCGACGGCGCCGGGCGGGGCGGCGGGCCCGATGGAGGTCGGAAGCCCCAACGGGCGGACGGCGGAAGCCGCGCTGCGAGCCGTGAGTGAGCCCTCGCGACCGGTCGCCGAGCTCCACGAGGTGACCCGGGTCTATCGCCTGGGCTCCGAGGAGGTCCGCGCCCTCGACGGCGTCACCGTGTCCTTCGGCGTCGGCGAGTACTGGGCCATCATGGGCGTGTCCGGCAGCGGCAAGTCCACCCTGCTGAACGTCCTCGGCTGCATCGACCGGCCGACCTCGGGGCGCTACGTGGTGGACGGACGCGAGGTCTCGGGCATGGACGACGACGCGCTGAGCGAGCTGCGCGGCCGCGAGATCGGTTTCGTGTTCCAGAGCTTCAACCTGATCCCACAGCTCGACGTGTTCGAGAACGTCATGGTGCCCATCCTGTACCGGGACGACCCGCCGGCGGACGCCGAGGAGCGGGCGGCGGCGCTCATCGAGAGGATGGGGCTCGGCGACCGGATGCGGCACCGTCCGACCGAGCTCTCCGGCGGGCAGCAGCAGCGCGTCGCCATCGCGCGGGCGCTGATCAACGATCCGCCCATCCTGCTGGCCGACGAGCCGACCGGCAACCTCGACAGCCGCACCACCGAGGAGATCCTCGAGCTGTTCGACGAGTTGCACCGGGAGGGGAAGACCATCCTCATGGTCACCCACGAACCCGAGGTCGGCGCGCGCGCCGAGCGCGTGCTCCACCTGCGCGACGGGCGCATCGAGCGCATCGAGGAGGGCGCGGCATGCTGACCAGTCCGCTGGCGCGCGCGGTCCGGATGGGCGTCAAGAGCCTGTTGCTGCACAAGCTGCGCAGCCTCCTGACTTCGCTCGGCGTGCTGTTCGGGGTCGGCAGCGTGATCGCGATGCTCGCCATCGGCGAGGGTGCGAGCGCCGAGGCCCAGGAGCAGATCAAGCAGCTCGGCAGCCAGAACGTCATCCTGCGCAGCGTCAAGCCGCCGGACGACGCTGCCAGCGATCAGCAGACGCGGGTGCTGTCCTACGGTCTGACGCACGCCGACCGGCGGCGCATCGAGGAGACCTATCCATGGCTGGAGGAAGTGGTGCCGGTGCGCCAGCTCCTGCAGGAGGTCCGCCATGGAACGCGGGTGTTGAACCCGCGGGTGCTGGCGACCACGCCGGACTACCTCGAGGTGACGGGGCGCCCGATGATGGCGGGGCGCTTCCTGTCCGACGCCGACGAGCTCGGCGTGCGCAACGTCTGCGTGCTCGGATGGGAGGTGGCGCGGGCCCTGATGCCGCTGACCGACCCCATCGGCGAGACCGTGAAGATCGGCAGCGAGTACTTCACCGTGGTCGGCGTGCTGATGCCGCGGGTGCGGCTCGACGACGACCCGCCGGAGCCCGGCGCCGAGACCACCGGCGAGGTCCTCATTCCGGCCAGCACCGGGGCGCGCTGGTTCGGCGAGATGCAGGTGAAGATCCGCTCCGGCAGCCGCGAGATCGAAGAAGTCGAGCTCCACGAGATCGTGCTCGCGGTGCGCAGCCCCGAGGAGGTGGACGAGACCGCCGCCGCGGCGCGCACCATGCTGGCCGAGACCCACGACCGGCGCGACTACGAAGTGGTGGTGCCGCTCGAGCTCCTGGCCCGCGCCGAGGAGACCAAGCGCATCTTCAACATCGTGCTCGGCTCCATCGCCGGCATCAGCCTGCTGGTCGGTGGCATCGGCATCATGAACGTGATGCTGGCCACGGTGACCGAGCGGACCCGCGAGATCGGCATCCGGCGCGCGCTGGGCGCCAAGCGGCGGCACATCGTGCTGCAGTTCCTGGTCGAGACCGTGGTGCTGTCGGTGGGCGGCGGCCTGGCCGGCATCGCGCTGGGCCTGCTGATTCCAGTGGTGGTCGAGCGCTACGCCGACCTCACCACCATCGTCACCCCCGAAGCCCCCATCCTGGCCTTCGGCATCTCGGTCTCGATCGGCCTCCTCTTCGGCCTCTATCCCGCATGGCGCGCCGCGACCATGGACCCGGTCGAGGCCCTGCGCCACGAGTGACCGACCGGCCGGGGGCTACTCCAAGCGCGGCAGGGTGGTGCGGGTGAAGCGCCACATGCCCGCCGAGGCGAGGACCACGGCGAGGACGAAACCGAGGCAGGCGCCTTCGACCGGCGCCATGCCGAAACGGTCGTGGAAGTGGAGACCGAGGGCGATCAGCGGCAGGACCAGGGCGGTCCGCAGCATCGCGGCGACGAGTCCGACGCGCGGACGGGCGAGACCGTCCCAGGTGGCGCGCGCCAGCAGGAAGGGGCCGAGTCCGGCGACGGCGAGCGGCATCCAGCGCAGCGCTTCCATGGTGTTGAGGCGGGTGGCCTCGGCATCGGTCAGGGCGCGGGCGACGGGGCCGGCGAGGAGCCAGGTGACCGGCGCCGCGAACAGGAAGGCGTAGGCGAGACCGGCGCGCAGCCCGACGCCGAGCTCGCGTTCCACCTGGTCGAGGCGTCCCTCGCCGCGGAGGCGGGCGGCGAGTGGCAGCATGGCGACGCTCGCCGCGATGAGCGGCATGGCGAGGAAGCGCAGGCCGCGGTCGAACACCGCCCAGGAGGCGAGGAGGGCGGTCGAGTCGGGGCGCAGCGCGAGGAGGGCGTTGACGAACTGCGACTCGAGCGCCATCAGGACGTAGGTCGCACCGCTCGGCACCGCGATGGCGAGGATGCTGCGGACCGGACGGTCGAAACGGCCGGGCCGCTGCTGGTCGGGCTGGGCGCGGCGGCGGCGCTCGTGGGCGGCGGCGCGGGCGCTGGCGTAGGCCAGGCCGGCGAGGCGACCGAGGACGGTGGACAGGGCGATGCCGAGGATGCCCAATCCGATCACGAACACGAAGAAGGCGTTGAGGGCGACGTTGGTGACGCTGGAGAGCAGGCCGGCCCACATCGTGGAGCGGGTGTCGTGGTGCGCCTTGACCAGCGAATCGGGGAGGATGGACCAGAACGAGGTCAGGGCGCCGCCGGCGAGGAGGACCACGGCGTAGATGCGGAACTGCTGCGCCACCAGCGGGTCGAGCGGGACCCGCGGCGTGACCACCCAGACCACCGCCGCGAGGACGACGAACAGGGCGATCAGCGCGGCGAGGATGCGCAGGGTGGCGCGCTTCAGCTGGGCGACCTGTTCGCCGCGCCCGGCGCCGATGGCCTCGGCGAGACGGGCGGTGAGCCCGTTGGAGGTGCCGACCCAGAGCGCGACCTGCAGGAACTCGAACGGCAGGGTCAGGCCGATGGCGGCGATGGAGGCGTCGCCGATGGGGTTGCCGTCGGCATCGCGCAGCAGACTCGCGAAGATGGTGTCGGCCCAGGCGAAGGTGGAACGCAGCCAGAAGCTGACCACCAGCGGGCCGGCCAACAGGAGGAGCCGGGACCGCCGCGACGCGCCGGCGGGGGCGAATCGGTCCGGTTCCTCGGGGCGCGCCATGGGCGGGGCAGGATAGGGCCGCGTCGGGGCGGTAGCATGCGCCCAGGATGAAGCGCGTCCTCCTGGCCCCCTCGCTCGCACTCCT
Organism: Planctomycetota bacterium; assembly: GCA_027020785.1. Lineage (GTDB taxonomy): Bacteria > Planctomycetota > UBA1135 > UBA1135 > UBA1135 > JALUVI01. Next base: position 15,934 of record JALUVI010000014.1, read on the forward strand.
CTGCGGTCCGGCTTGCATGAAGGCCCCCGACCCGGCCACCATGGGGTCGCGCCCCGACGCGGCGGCCGCGGCGCCTCGGCCGACCCTTCACTTCGAGGCCCCCGAGGGCTGGAAGGAGGTGGACCCGGGGATGGCCTTCTACCTCGCCAAGTGGGAGCTGCCCGGCGGCGGCATCGCCACCTTCTCGTGGCTCGGCGCACGCGACGACCCCGACTTCGTGGTCCAGAACGTGGAGCGCTGGCTGCGCGAGTGGCAGGTGCCGGACGGCGATCCGCTCCAGGACTACACCATGGACCACGTCGAACTCGGCGGGCGTCAGGTGCTGAAGGTCGGGGTCGCCGGCACCCTGACGGCCACCCGCCAGCTCGGCGGCGGCGAGCCGCGGCCGGACTGGCGCCTGCTCGGAGCCGTCATGCAGTCGCCCAGCGGACCGGTGTTCTTCAAGATGCTCGGGCCCCGCGAGGTGATGGACGCGCAGGAGCCCGCGGCCTGGGCCGCCCTCGAAGGCGTGAGCTTCGACTGACCCGCTGCCGACGAGCGCGGTGAGGGCGTCCTCGCCGTGAGCGTCCGACCGTGACCTTCGGTGCGGTGGTTCGTCCTCTCCTTCGTGGAGACCGCGGACCTCCTGCTCGCCTTGAACGCCCTGCCCGGGGTCGGGCCGGGGCGTCTGGCCCGACTCGGCGCCGACGACCTCGCCGCGCTCGGCGCCGACCCCGCCGCAGCCTGGAGCCGCCTCGGGCGGGGCGCGCCGCCGCCGCCGCGCCGCGAGGCGTTGCGCGCGCTGGCCAGGGCCGAGCGTGAGAGGGCCGCCGAAGTGGGGGCCCGCATCCTGGTTCGCGGCGGGCCCGACTGGCCGGAAGCGGTGGAAGCCCTGGACCACCCTCCGCCGGTGCTCCACGCCTGGGGCGACGTCGGCTTGCTCTCCTCGCCAAGGCCGCGGGTGGCGGTGGTCGGAGCGCGTGCCTGCACCGGCTACGGTCGGGCCCAGGCCGAACGCTTCGGCGCCGGGCTCGCGGCCGGCGGGGCCGTGGTGGTGTCGGGGGGAGCACGCGGCGTGGACCGCCATGCCATGGAAGCGGCGCGCGACCTCGGCGGGCCGGTGGTCGCCGTGCTCGGCAGCGCCCTCGACCGGCCCTATCCGCCGGAGGCGGCCCCGCTGTTCCGCGCCCTTGCTGCAGAGGGCGGTCTCGTGGTGTCCGAGTTCCCCTACGGGACCCGACCGCGCGCCGGCAACTTCCCACGCCGCAACCGCGTCCTCGCCGCCGTGAGCGATGCGCTCCTCGTGGTCCAGGCGACGCGGCGCTCCGGCAGCATGAACTCGGCGGGATGGGCCGTGACCCTCGGCCGCGAGGTGTTCGCCCTGCCCGGACCGGTGGACTGCGAGGCGTCGCGCGGCCCGCACGCCTTGCTGCGCGAGGGGGCGGCGCTGGCCGAGGGACCGGAGGAGCTGTTGGCCGTCCTGTCCGGCGAACCCACCGCGGAGGAGCGGGGCGAGGAGCCCCCCCTCCTCGCCGCCCTGGCGGCCGGCGACCGCACCCTGGACGAGCTCGCCGCCGTGCTCGGCGCGCCGCCCGAGGCGGTGCGGCTGGAGCTCGTCGAATGGGAGCTCGCCGGCCGGGTCGTCCGCCGCGCCGGGGGGACGTACCACCGCCTCGGCCCGCGCTGACGCGGAGGCGCGGCGGCGCGGGCCCGCCTGCCGGGCGTGCGGCTCCTCCCCTATCATCGGCGGCGGACCCTTGCGCCGCGCCCGCCGCCGTCCCCGGGGCCGGACCTCGCTCCTCGCCCTGCTCGCCGTCGCCCTGGCCGGCGGGCTCGGGTGCGCCCGCGGAGCCGCTACGGGAGGCGGTGAAGTGCTGCGGCTCGCGGCGCCGGGGTGTCCTCTCGTCGCCGAGGTCGGCGACTTCGACGTGCGCCTGGCCGAGAGCGTGACCCGCTTCTACGGCGACGAGGCGCCGGCCGACACCGCGCCGGTGGTGGTGGACGACGCACGGCCGTCTCTGGTGGTGCCGAGCCCGAGCCGCCTGCGGCTGGAGCTGCCGGCCGCGACCCGCCGGCGCACGTTGACCGCGGGCGTCCGAAGGCGCGACGCGGGTGACGATGGGCCACTGCGCGCCGAAGCGTTCTGGGAGGACGAGGGCGGGTTGCGCTCGCTGACGGCGGTGGAGCTGCCGCCCGGCGACGACGCCTGGCGTGAAGTCGCGGTCGGGCTGCCGGAGACGGCCGGCGCCCTGTTCCTGGTGGTCCGCGACCCGCGCCCCGGGCTCGCCGACCGCGACGGGGGCGGGGCCTGCTGGGGCGAGCCGGTGATCGCGGCGGCGCCGGGGCCGCGGGCTCACGCGACGCGCCGCCCCGACGTGGTCCTGGTCACGGTGGACACGCTGCGCGCCGACGCGCTGCGGGACATGCCATACCTGCGCGGACGCCTGGAGGAGGGGCTGCGTCTGGAGCAGGCGTTCGCGCCGTCGCCATGGACCCTGCCGAGCTACGGTGCGTTGTTCACCGGACGCGAGGCCGAGGAGCAGGGCGCGGGGCGCGGGCCGTTCACCCCGGAGCCCCGGCCCGGCTTCGAGCGGCGCGACCTGCGTGCGCTCGGGCCCTGGACCACCGTCGCCGAACGCCTGCGGGACGCCGGCTGGGCCACGGCGGCATTCCACCAGAATCCGTTCCTCGACGGTTGGTCGGGGCTGCACCGAGGCTTCGGACGCTGGGTCCGCACCCACGACGACCCGAAGGCGCTCGCCGACCCGGCGCTGGCCTGGTGGCGCAGCCGCGCGGGGCGCCCGCGCTTCCTGATGCTGCACTGGCTGACCCCCCACCTGCCCTACGGCCCCGAGGACGAGGGCGACCCGCTGGCGAAACTGCCGTGGCGCGACTTCGTGCGCGAGGACCACACCGCGGACGAGCGCGCCGCCTTCTTCGACCTGCCTGCGGACGAGCGCGCGGAAGTCGTGGCCCGCTACCGCGCCGAGTGCGCACGGGTGGACGCCGCACTCGCGGAACTCCTGCCCGCGCTCGAGGCCGACGGCGGCGATGTCCTCCTCCTGGTCCACGCCGACCACGGCGAGGAGCTGTGGGACGAAGGCTCCTTCGAGCACGGCCACTCCTTCGCCGACGTGGTGCTGCGGGTACCGCTCGGCATCGTGTGGCCGGGGCGCGTCCCCCCCGCCGTGGTCGCCGAGCCGGCGCCCGCCCATCACCTGCTGCTCCACGCGCTGGACCTCCTGGTCTCCGCTGGAGCGTTGCCGGCGTCGGCCCGCGGCGACCTGCCGGCATGCGGCCTGCTGCCCGCTTGCCCAGGCGCGTCCCCGGTCCTGCGGGCGCGGCTGCCCTACTACCGCACCCCCCTCGCCGGCGTGGACCTGGGCCGCGACGGAACGCGCGTGGAGCTGCCATTCACCGGGCAGGGCGCGAGCGGTCCGCCGGCCCGGGTGCCCGCGGAGGTGGGGCGACGGCTGGCCGAGCTGGGCTACTCGGACTGACCACGGAAACTGGCCACGAAGAGTGTTCCATTCTCCACAACCCACCTGTGACCTTCGCGCACCGAGTGCGTCGTCCTGGGTACCGAGACCCAGGAGACCGCCACGATGCGCTTTGAACCACCCTTCTGCCCGAACCCCACCTGCGCCAGCCGAGCCCGGAA
>JALUVI010000015.1 GCA_027020785.1 Planctomycetota bacterium
GGAGGCGGCGCGCGCCGGACGCCCCCAGGTCCGGGGCCGCCGTGGCCGTCAGCAGCCCCATCGGAGAGCGCATCCGCCGCCGGGCGCCCTCCGGAGTCGAGCCCGGCTCCCCGGGTGTCGTCGCGGGAACCCGTCGCGGAGCGCCACGCCAGGAACGAGGCCAGGAGGACGAGCACGACCGCGAACGCCCGGCGCAGCCGCCTCATGCTCTCCTCCTGCCGGCCCCGGGCCCCACGCGGGCCATCATAGGCTACGGGGAGAGGTCCCAGGCCCCGCCCTCGGGCGGTACGGCGAAGGTGGAGCCGCTGGAGCGCTCCTCGAGGACGACCCCGGGGGGAACCGGCCCCAGGAAGTAGTCACCCTCGGCGCCGCCGAGTTCCACGGCATGGATGGCCATGAAGTGCGGCCGATCGAAACGGGGCCAACCGCGGACGTCCACGGGCAGGAAGGTCGGCAAGCGCCCTCCCTCCCAGTGCGCGGCGTCGGTGCGGACGACCACCGGCACCCCGCGTTGCAGGGGCACCTCGAGGGCGGCGGCCGGGTCCCCGCCCGACCCGTCGGCGCGCAACCACGCCGCACCGACCCAGCCGGGACGCGTCGGCTCCCGGTCGCGAAGGACGAGGAAGCACGGCATCGCATCCACCGGGAGCGGCGCCTCGAGGGCCATCGTCTCGGGGTCGGTCCGGAAGCGGACCTCGCCCAGGGGCGGGGCGTCCGGCGGGGCTCCGAGGCACGTGGCGGAGAGGCCCAGGCCATCCGGTGGTTCCGTCCCCGAGGGGAGGAGCAACCGGACCACGCCACCCGTCTCCCGACGCAGGCGGATGGGCAACCGGAGTTCGGTCTCGTCGCGCAGGTCCACGACGCGGTTGCCGCGGGCGGCGACGATGCGGTAGCCCTCCGCCATGCGGGCCCCCTCCGTCACCCGATGGTCCAGTCCCCACGAGACCCGCCATCGGTAGGGCCCCAGGCCATGCACGACGACGCGCTCGCCCAAGGGAGGGTAGGAGACCCCACCGAAGCCGGCATCGAGGCCGGCCTTGGGGTCGGCGCGCATGAACAGCACCCGGCCCAGGGGAGCGGTTCCATCGGCGGTGAAGACCTCGTCCGGCCGGAGCACGGTCCCCGTGTCGGCGTCCTCGAGGACGACCTCGAGCCCCAACGCCGGTCCCGGAACGGGAGAGACCAGCCCCAGGTCCAGGTGCTGCCCCTCCGCCAGTTCGAACTCGCGATGCGCCACGTAGTGGTTGCCCTCGTCGTCCCACCACACCGCTTCCAGGGTCTTCGTGCCGGACGCGAGGCCTCGCGCCAGGAAGGCCCCGGTCGGGTCCGGTCGGAGGACGACCTCCGTCGCGCGTTCCGCCAGCCAGCTTCGTCCGTCCGCAGCGGTCCTCCTTCGGGCACGGTTGACGACCACCTTGGCTCCGACCACCTCGCCGGCGACGATGCCGTAGTCGAGTCGCCCGCGCACCGACGTATCGGGCTGGATCCGGCCCTCCAGGGTGAGCACCCGGTGGGCGGGAACCCGGAAGGTTCCGGACAGGACGGCGGCGTCCGGACCGAGGGCCCGACCGTCCCGTCCCTGGGAAGGCTGCACCTCGAAGGCCCGATCGACGTCGAGCCGCCAGCGATGGGCGCCCACGGCCGGCAGCTCCTGCACCCGACCCGTGAGGCGGTCGCCGTCCTCCTCGAGGTCCACCACGATGGGGACCGGAGCCACCCCGCGCGGCCGGTCGCCGTTCGAGAGGCTTGCGGGGTCCTCCGAAGCCCACCATTCCGCCATCCACCGCAGGACGTCCTCCTGGGTCGCTTCCGCGAGTCCGCCGAGTGCTCCAGACGGCGTTGCCGGTTGCCCGAAGAAGCGCAACCTCCGGTCCAGCAAGGCGCCCTCGACGTGGGAGAGCCCTTCTCGAAAGGCCTCGGGGTCGGGCACCAGGAGGGCCGAGACCGGCGGTCCTGCCTCCGGCCAGTCGGAGGGGAGCGACACCACGAAGCGGAGCTCCCCCGTGGGCACGAGTTCGAGGACGGCGCCGTCGCCGCCGACGTCTTCGAGCGCGAGCTGGGGGGCGACTCCATCCCCACGCACGAGGAGGAGCCACGGCCCGTTCGCAGGCAGGTCGAGGCTTCCGGGGACGTCCACCCGCCCTTCGAACTCACCTCCCTGCGCGTTCCGACCGACGAGTTCCACTCCTGCGGCGCGAAGCCCGTCCGGCAGGACGAGCCGCAACCTCCCGTCCCCTTCCGAGACCGATGCGCGCTCGGGTGGAGCCTCGAGACCGGCCGCTTCGGGTGCGTCCGGGACCGGTTCCGGGACGACCTCGGCCCGATGGCGCTCGTTGCGCAGGAAGAGCACGAACGCCAGGACGAGGAGGACCCCGCCCAACGACGATGCGATGGATTTGGGCTTCATCACCGAACGCGGGACGGGGTCGCTGCGAGCTCCATTGGCTTCAGGGGCAATCCTCCGGGTCGAGCTCGGACAGGGTAACCGTCCCCGTCACCGAAACGGAGATCATGCCGTTGGCCATCACCGCTTCCGCATCCGAGGAGTCTACGAAGGCCTCGACGCCGATGCCGCAATACGTCGTGAACTCCCAGTAGTTGGTGCACTTGCTCTCGAAGACGTACCTTTGGTCACTCTCCGAAGCTTGGCCAAACCCCGTGACGACGTTCGAGTTCATCGAGAAACCGGCCCCTTGCACGAAGAAGGACATCGTGCCGATCGTCGAGGTCGTCGTCTCCATCCCTGCATCGTCGATCTGGACCACGGTCTGGCCTTCCGTATTCGACTCGTAGAGGGCGAACCCCGTGGCCTGTGCTGCCGCTACGCCTTGGGCTCGACCTTCTCGTGTGAGCGAGACCTCGCCATAGGCCGTGAGGGTCACCAGCCCCTCGAGGTGGCCGGTCCGATCACCGCAATACTGCCAGGCCTCCAGATAGGAGAGCTGACGCTTGTGTCGCGTGATGTACGAATCGTCGTTCGTGTCCGAAGCATCGACGGTTCCCACACCGTCGCGCCCGGAGTCGTAGACGTACCATTGGATGTAGTCCTTGGGGCCATCGAACTGCAAGTCTCCGTCTTTCCAGGGCAGGGGCTCTGCCACCGTCAGGAGGCTCCAGCATGCAGAGGGCTCGCCGTGGACGAGGGACTGCGATTGGGCTGCCTTCGATTCCCTACTCAGGCCGAGGGCCAGGAGTGGGACGAGCATCAGGGTGAGGTTTCTCTTCATGGGGGCGTTGTACCCCCCCCCCGCCGGAATGCAACTCTCGTCTCCTACGAACGGCCATGCAAGCGAGCCGGCCCGTCCAGTTGTGCTCGAGGCAGGGCCGAAGCCCGGAGCACCGATGATTGGCCTCCATCCGGGCGGAAAAGGCATCCGGAGGAGCATCCCGTGTGGCCGTGTGGCCGGACGGAGAGGCTTTCCGGAGGGCGGGGCGGCTGGCAGGATGCCCTCCATGTCCCTCGAGAACCTCTCCCGGACCCTGGAGCAGGCCGGCTTCCTGTCGGCGGTCCTGGCCGGCTTCTCCATCACCCTCTACGCCACGCTGGTGGCGGGTTCCCGCCAGGACCGGGCCACCGACCGCGCCGCGGCCTGTGCGCTGTTCGCGGCCCTGTGCCTGGCCCTCTCCTCCTTCACCAGCGTCTCGGGCGTCGTCGAGTCCCTCCTCGACCGCGACCCCGCCGACGCCCGCTCGGGCGTCGTGGGCGCCTTCCTCTGGACCTCCTTCTCCTTCCTGGGGGGCATGGTGTTCCTGCTGGCGAGCCTCGGCGCCAGCGGCTGGATCCGCTCCCGGCGCATGGGGATCCTCTCGACCGCCGCCGTCCTCGCGACCTTCCTGGCCATCGTCTGGTTCCTGGTCCGCGTCGTCGGCGCCTTCTGAAACGACGGCCGCCTAGGGCTCGGTCGGGGGGGCGAGCTTGCGCAGGCGGCCGACGACGACGCCGCGGAGGGAGGGCTCGGGGCGGCGGGGCGGGGGCGGGAAGCCGGCCACCGGGTGCAGGGTGAGGTCGTCGTCCACCCGGGCCAGGGCCTGGCTGTGCTCGGCGCCGGTCCACCACACGACGAGGTCGCCGGGCTCGGCGTCGGCCTCGAGCGACAGGGCCAGGACGTCGCCCTCGAGCAGGCCCTCGTCGTCGTCGAGCGGACGGCCCTCGACCACCACGAAGTGGGTGGCGCCCTCGCCGCCGAAGCGCGCGGCGAGTTCGTGCTCGGCCAACGAACGCAGCGAGACGACGGTCATCGCCGACGCGCCCCCCCGCGCAGGGTGGGTTCCAGGGTGCGGCTGACGCCGACCACGCGCCCGAGGATGCGCAGCGGCTCGCCGCGCGGCACGCGGATCGGCGCGTAGGCCGGATTGGCGGGCTCCAGGACCACGCCGCGGCCGCGTCGCCGCAACCGCTTCACCGTGACCTCGCTGGTCTCGCCCTCGCCGAGCTGCGCCACCACCACCGCGCCCGACGGCGGCTCGGGGTCGCGCCGCACGAACACGAGGTCGCCGTCGAGGATGCCGGCCTCGACCATCGAGTCGCCCTCGACCCGCAGCGCGAAGTCGGCGCGGCAGCGCGGCGGCGGTGCGGCGCGCTCCTCGGCCTCGGCCAGCGCCAGCCGCGGGCCGCCGGCGGCGACGCGGCCGAGGACCGGGACGCCGGCGGCGTCGGTCGCGGCCGTGCCACCCGGCAGCCGGACGGCGCGCGCGCTCCGCGCCTCGAGCTCGACCCAGCCCTTGCGCGCCAGCGCCTTGAGGTGGAAGTCGGCGGTCTGCGCCCGCACCCCGAGGGCGGCGCCGAGTTCGGCGCGGGTCGGCGGCCTGCCGTGCCGCTCCTGGAAGCGCCGCAGGGCGTCCCAGGCGGCGCGCTGCCGCGGGCTCAAGGGCTGACGACGGGTCACGCCCCGAGTGTATGACGTCCGACAGAGGGTTGCCAGTCCCCCGCCCCGCGGCGCGGGGCGGGCGCGGACGACGCGCCGGAACCCCTGGACCGAGCGGGCCCTGCGACCGAAGAGGGAAGGTGCCGACCGGCCCCCCGGCGGCTAGCATGCGGCCATGCGCGGGACCCTTCGCTCGCTCCTCCTCGCCCTCCTCGTCGTCCCCTCGCCCGCCTCGGCCCTCCTCGCCCAGGAGCAGGAACCCGTCGCGGCGGCCCCGACGGACGCCCCCGCCGAGACCGTCTCCCGGTTCCGCGCCCCCGGCCCGCCGCCGGCGGTGCGCCGCAGCGGGACCGCCGCCGAGCCGCTGACCGAGGACGAGGCCTGGGCCCACCTGCGCCGCCTCGACCCCGTCGGCGCCACCGAGGCCTACGCCGAGCTCGTCCGCGACCGCGCGGCGCGGCTGGCCGCGGCCGACGCCGCCGGCGACGCCGAGACCGCCGCCGCCCTCGCCGACGAGATCGAGGTGCTCGTCCTCGCGCTCGAACGCGCCGGTCGGTGGCACGACGACTGGAGCCTGGTCCGCTCGCTGCTCGCCGACGTCGCCGTCGCGCCGCGTCACGGCATGGCCTACGCCGCGGTCCACGTCTTCGACCTGGACCGCGCGCGCACCCTCGGCATGCTCACCGACTGGGAGTTCGTCGGCCCCTTCGACAACGAACGCGGCGCCGCACTGGCGACCCTGCCCCCGGCCTGCGCCGACCCGGCGCGCGAGAGTCGCTACCCCGGCAAGGTCCGCGAGGTCGGCTGGCGGCGCACCCCGACACCGGCTCCGGCCAACGGCATCGTCGAGTTCGGCCACCTGGTGCGGCCGTGGAAGCAGGCCGCGGTCGTGGCCCGCACCTGGGTGCGGAGCGACGCCGACCGCGACGCCCTCCTGATGCTCGGCGTCGGCGAGGAGGCGCGCGCCTGGCACGACGGCGCCCCCATCCTCGATGCGCGCGAGGCCCACGACTTCTCACTGGACGCGCTCGCCGTGCCCGTCCGCCTCCACGCCGGTTGGAACGAACTCGCCGTCCTCCTCGGCAGCCGCGACCACCGGTTCTCGATGACGGCGCGGCTGGTGGACGCCGCCACCGGCGAGCCGCTCTTCCTCGAGAGCTCCGCCGCCCCGGACGACGGCCCGCCGCCGCGGGTCCTCGCCGACGCGGCCGCTCCCGCGTTCGACCCGGCGGTGCGCCCCGGCGCGCTGGCGCGGCTCGCCGGCGCCACCGACGCCGAATCGCTGCGCCGACGCGCCATCCTCCTCGCCACCTACTCGCCGGCGCCGCGCCACGAGTTCCCCGGCCGCGCCGAGGCCCTGGCCGCCCGTGACGCCGCGCCCGACGACCTTCGGATGCAGCTGCTGGCGATGGACTTCCTGTCGGCGCCGGCCTGGATCGGCCTCGCCGAGTTCGACCCCAACCCCTGGCAGCAGGCCGTCCGCGACGTGCTCGCGCGCTCGCCCGACGAGCCGTGGGCCCTGTTCTCGCGGGCGCTCTTCCTCGGGTGGTTCCAACACGCCCCCATCCCGGCGCTCACGACCTTCGAGCGCGCCCTGGCGGTGCTGCCCGACTGCCTGGTGCTCGAGACGGAGCGCGCCCGTCTCGCCGGCGAGTTCGGCCTCGGCGCCTTCGCCGACGCCGGCTGGCGCCGGGTCCTCGCCCATCCCGACCTCGCCCACTTCCCGAGGACCGCGCTCGACGCCGCCGACGCCGTCCTGCCCGAGGGCAGCGCCGACTACGCGCGACTGGTGGCCGGGGCCGCTGCCGTCTCGCCGAGGACGGAACGGCTGATGCGCGCCGTCGCCGTGCGCCGCGCCCGCGCCGCCGCGTGGAGCGCCGACGACGAGCTCGCCGCGCTCGACGAAGTCCTGGCCGCGGCCCCGTGGGCGCCGCGGCCGCGGCTCGACGCCGCCGAGCACCTGCTCGCCATGGGCGAGGTCGAGGCCGCCGAGGCCGTGCTCCGCGACGCCGTCGCCGTCTGCCCCGAACTCGCCCGGGCGCACGCACTGCTGGCGCGGTGCGCACTGGCCCGCGACGACACCGAGGCCGCCATCGCCGCACTCGAGCGCGCCACCGAGCTCGACTTCTCGAACGAGGACGACCGCCGTCTGCTCGACTTCCTGGTCGCGGCCAACCGCCCGGCCTCGTTCGAGGACGCCTACCTCGAGCCGCTGTCGGCGGTGATCGAGCGCCGCGACGCCGCCGACCTGCCGACCCCGATCGGCGCCGGCAACGAGGTCCTGCTGTGGCAGTTGGTGGTGAAGGTGAACCCCGACGGCACCGCCCAGCGCGCCTACCGCAAGGTGGTGCGCATCCTCAACGACAACGGCGCGCGGGCCTACGACCGCCCGCGGTTCCAGTACTTCCCCGGCGACCAGGAGCTGCGGGTGCGCGTCGCCGACGTGCGCCGTCCCGACGGCAGCGTCGAGCACGCCCGCACCGGCCGCGGCCGGCGCAGCTCCAGCGTGGACCTGCCGCCGCTGGCGCCCGGCGACGTCGTGGACCTGCAGTGGCGGGTGGACGACCGCCACCCCTCGGTGTTCGGCCGCTACTTCGGGCTCGACCACCCGCTGACGCCCGACCCCGACGTGCCGACCTTCCAGGCCGACCTGGTGGTGCTGGAACCGGCCGGCCTGCCGCTCCGCTGGCACGGCGTGAACCTCCACGGCGCCGCCGCCGAACCCGACGCCGCCGAACCGGTGGTCCGCACGCTCGAGGACGGCGGCCGCGAGCTGCGCTGGCGGGCCGGGCCCATCGCGCCACGCCGGCTCGAACCGAACATGCCTCCGCCGGAGGAGACGACGCCGCGGGTCCAGGTCTCGAGCTACGCCGACTGGCAGGCCCTGGGGCGTTGGTGGTGGCAACTCATCGCCCCCGGCATCACCACGTCGCCCGAGATGCGCGAGACCGTGGCCCGGCTCACCGCCGACGCCGCCACGCCGGAGGAGCGGCTGCGCGCCATCTACGACTTCGTCGCCAACGACGTGCGCTACAACGCGTGGGAGTTCGGCATCCACGGCTACCAGCCGTACACCGCGCCGGTCATCTTCGGCCGCAAGTTCGGCGACTGCAAGGACAAGGCCATCCTGATGAAGGCGATGCTGGCCGAATCGGGCATCGAGTCGTGGCCGGTGCTCATCCGACGCGCCGGAACCCCCGAGTGGCAGGGGCGGCGGCCCAAGCAGGACCTGACCCTGCCGCTGGTCGGGCACTTCAACCACGCCATCCTCTTCGTGCCGGAGCAGGAAGGCGTGGCGGAACGCTTCCTCGACGGGACGGCGCGCCTCCACCCGATGGAGGTGCTCCCCTACGACGACCGCGGCGCCGAGGTCGTGATCGTGCGTGACGACGGGGTGGAACGGCGCACCATTCCGTTCGCGACGCCGGACGACGACCGCGAGGAGCAGCGCTTCGACGTGGAGCTCCACGCCGACGGCAGCGCCGACGTCGAGGTGACCATCACGCCGCACGGGCGCTTCGATCCGCGCTACCGCAGCGGCTTCGCCGGCGGCGCGGAGCAGGCCCGCGAGACCGCCGAGCGGCTGCTCACCAACCTCCTCGGCCCCTACTCCGGCGACCCGGTCATCACGCTGCCCGACGTCGAGGACCTGTCGGCGCCCCGGACCTACCGTTTCTCGGCCGAAGCGCAGGCCTTCGCGCGATCGTTCGAGGGCGGACTCGAGCTGCCGGCGGTGCCGGTGCCGAACGACTACCTGCAGCGCTTCGCCGGCCAGAACGAACGCCACCAGGACCTGCTGTTCGACGGCCCCTTCCGCCGCGAGGTCGAGATCGTCGTCGCCCTGCCCGAGGGATGGCAGGCGCGCGACCTGCCGGCGCCGGTGCTGGCCGACGCTCCGGACGGGGCCTTCCTGTGGATGGTCGAGGACCTCGGCGACGGCAACCTCCGCATCCAGGAGCGCTTCGAACTCAAGAGCGCGCGCATCCCGCCGGAGCGCTACGCCGACTTCCGCGAGCTGTGTCGCACCGCCGACGAAGCCGAGCACCAGAGCATCGAGCTCGTTCCCGCGCAACCATGACCCCCGCCACCCTCCTCCTCGCCCTCGCCCCGCTGCTCCAGGCCGGCGGCGCGACGGCGCCCGAACTCGACGCCCGCCTCCTGGTCGCCCACCCGGGCCTGTCCTCGGGCGACTTCGACGCCGTCGCCGAGGACTGGCTGGCCGCGGTCGAAGCCCACCGCGGCTCGCCGCTCGCCGCGCTGGCGCTGACGCGTCTGCGCGAGATCACGCGCGCCGGTCTGACCTCGCGCCCCTTGTCCCCCGCCCGCCTCGCCAACCTGATCGAAGGCCTCGACGACGGCGCCGCGTCCTGGGCGGCGCGCGAGCTGATGGCCGACGCGCTGCGGGCCAGCCGCTTCACCGACCGTCCCGCCTTCACCGAGGACCTGTGGTTCGACGCGGTGCGGCACTGGCGCGTGCTCGGGCCCTGGGGCGACCTCGACGAGCCGGCGCCGCTCCTGGTGGACGAACCCGGCTCGCCGCAGTACCGGCTGGAACCCGAGGCCTTCGACCCCGAACGCGGCCGCATCCTGGTCTGGCGCACCATCCAGCGCCCGAACAATGCGGCCTCGGTGCGACCGTCGGGCTGGGTGCAGGGCGGGGACCAGGGCGGCTCCGGCTACCTGCTGGCCTTCCTCTCCGCCCCCGCCGGCGGCGCGCGGCTCGAGGTCCGCAGCGACGGATCGTTCCGCGCGTGGTGGAACCTCGCGCCGGCGCTCGAGGAACTGCGCGCGATGCCGACCGCCGGCGAGGAGGTCCACCAGGCCGCCGTCCAGGTGCTGCCGGGATGGAACGTGCTGCTCGTCGAGTTCCCGCTGCGCGAGGATGCGCGCTTCACGGCGCGGCTGCTCGACGCCGACGGCGGCATCCTGCCGGTGCGTGAATGGACCGAAGACGCCTGGCCCATGCTGCCGCTCGTCCTCGACGCGGCGCCGCCGCTCGCCCTCGAGCTGGCGCGGCCGCTGGCCACCCCCGACCCCTGGCAGCGCATCCTCGACGTCCACCGTCTGCGGCTCGCCGGACGGGTGGACCGCGCGCTGGCCGTGACCGTGCCCGAGGCCGACGACGTCGAGCCCGCCGACGGCGACGACGCGGATGGAGGGGATGCCGCCGCGCCCGACGGCGCCGAACGCCTCGCCCTGCGACGCGCCTTCCTGTTGGCCCGCCACCAGGCCCTCGGCGAAGCCTTCCAGCACCTGCCGGGCGACGTCCGGCGTCAGCGTCTCCAGGAGACCGAGGACGCCCTCGCCGCCGCCGGCGGGTTGCCGCCGCAGGCGGCGCTGGCCCGCATCCGACGCCTGGCCGGCGAGGACCGGCCGGCCGATGCCGTCGCGCTGGCGCGCAGCGCCCGCGCCGCGGCGCCGGACTGTCCGCTCCTCGCAGTGGCCGAGGCCGAGGCGCTGGAACGACTCGACCACGACGGCGTCCTGGCCGCCCGCGTCCTCGACGCGGCGGCGGCGCGCTGGCCGGAGCACGCGCTCGTCGCCGAGCGACGCGCGCGCCTGGCCCTCGACCACGACGTCGGCCCACGCTCCCGAGGCCTCGCAGTGTCCGCCGTCCGTCTCGGCGCCGGCGACAGCCTCTTCGCGACCACCGTGCGCCTGCTGCTCCAGGGAACCCCCGAGGAGCGGGCGCTCGCCGGGGCGTGGCTCGAGCGCGCCCGCGCGGAGGCGCCGGGGGACCGCCAGCTGCGTGAACTCCACTACGCCCAGCTGTTGACCCAGGGGCAGAGCGGGCGCTTCCTCGACGAACTGGCGCGCCGCGCCGAGCGGGCCCCCTGGTTGGCCGCCCGCTGGCGGCGGCTCGGACTGGAGGCGCTGTCGCAGGGCGACGAGGAGCGGGCGCTCGACGCGCTGCGGCGCGCCCTCGCCATCACGCCGTCCGACCCGTGGCTGCGGCGCACCCTGGTCGCGCTCGGCGCCCCCGCCGACGGCGCCGACGCCTTCTTCCTGGCCGAGGTCCCGCCCCCCGGAGCGGTCGCCGACGTCGAGCCTCCCGGCGGCGCCTCCACCGCACGCCTGCTCGACCACGGCGCGGTCTGGGTGTTGCCGGACGGGGGCTTCCAGTACCGCACCGACACCGTCGTCGTCCCGCTCGACCGTCAGGGCACCGAGCAGCTGCACGAACTGCCGGCCGGCGAGGACCCGCGGCTGGCGCGCGTCGTGCAGTCCGACGGACGCGTCTTCGAGCCGGTGTGGCTCGAAGGGTCGTTCGTGTTGCCCGAACTCGACCCCGGCGACCGCGTCGAGACCGAGGAGGACCGCCATCGGGAGGGCACGCCCGGCGTCCCCCCCGATTTCGGCACCTGGCGCTTCGCCTCGTTCGACGAGCCGTTCGCATGGTCACGGCTGGTCGTGTTCGTGCCGCACGGCGTGCCCGGCGAGTTCCGCGCCTTCCACTTCGACGGCGCCCACGAGGTCGAGGAGACGCCGGCCGGCGTCATCCACCGCTTCGAGGTCCGCGACGCCGCGCGGCTGCCGCGGGAGGTGCTGATGCCGAGCGACGACGAGGTCCTGCCGTGGATCGCCTTCGGCGCCGACCGCACCCCCGACCGCAGGGCCCGCATCCTCCATCGCTGGGCGGCGTGGAACGCGACGCCGCCGGCCGACGTCGAAGCCGAGCTGCGCGCCTGGATCGAAGGGATGGACCTGCCCGACGACGTCGACGAACGCGCCCGCATCCTCTACGACGCCGTGCTCGACCACTTCGTCGAGGTGACCAACCAGGGCGACGTCACCGACGCCTGGACCCTGAAACGCGGCAGCGCGGCGGTCCTCCTCGGTGCGGTCTATCGGCTCGCCGGAGTGCCGTTCTCGTGGGCCTTCGCGAAGTCGTTCGCGCCCGACCTCGACCCCGAGCCGGTCCACGCCTTCGCGGACGGGTCGGACTACCAGGTCCCGTACCTGGTCCTGCCGCCGACCGAGGAGGGCGGGACCAGGACCTGGCTGACGCCGGTGGACCAAGCCCTCGGCTTCGGCCAGGTCCCCCTCGCGCAGATGGGGGCCTCGGCCCTGGTGCTCGACGGCGGCGGGGTCTTCCACTTCGACAGGGTTCCGGACGACGGGCTCGACGACCTGTGGAACACGACGAGCGACGTCCGCTATCGCTTGCGTGAAGACCTGTCCGCGGAGGCGGAAGCACGGCTGGTGGTCCCCGGCGCCCAGGGCTCGATCCTGCGTGAGAACGTCCGGCAGATGGAACCCGCGCAGCGCGAACAGCTCGCGCGTCAGTTGGCCGCGCAGTTCATCCCCGGCCTCGACCTCGCCGACTTCGCCTTCATCGGCCTCGACGAGCGCGGAGCGCCGTTCCGAATCGACCTCCACGGCACCGTGCCGAACTTCGTGATCGCCAAGGGCGACGTCCACGGCGCGCGCCTCCGCTTCCCCGAACTCGGACTGTCGCAGGGGCTCGGCCCG
The DNA here is from genome assembly GCA_027020785.1 of Planctomycetota bacterium. GTDB lineage: Bacteria > Planctomycetota > UBA1135 > UBA1135 > UBA1135 > JALUVI01. The sequence continues at coordinate 12,339 of JALUVI010000015.1, forward strand.
GCGGAGCGGCGCTGGCCCTTCGTCTTCCGCGACGTGCTGCGTCTGCGCAACCGGGTCGAGATCCAGGCCGGCGACGCATGGACGCTCGAGTACGGCCCCCAACCGGTCGAAGAGGAACGCCCCGGCTTCGCCTACCGCTTCGCCATCGAACGCGAACCGCATCGCCTGGCCGTCGAGCGCGCCCTCTCGCTGCGCGGCCTGGTCCTGGCGCCGAGCGAGTTCCCCGACTTCCTCGACTTCCTGCGCCGGGTCGAGCAGCAGGAGAAACGCGCGGTGCGCCTGGTGCCGGCCCTTCCGGCGGAGGCGGTCGCGCCCACCGCACCCGACGGCGGTCCCGACGAAGCCACGGCCGCGGGCGACGATGCTCCGGGAGCGGGGCCTCCCGACGGGGACGGCGAGGACGGCTGATCCCGTCGGACGCCAGCGGGACGGCGTGAGGTAGGCTGGGCGGCCATGTCCGGCCGCTACGCCATCATGCTCCTGGTCGTCGCCCTCGCCCTCGCCGCGGCAGGGACCTTCCTGGTCCTCGAGCGGACCCCCTCCGAGGGAACCGACGTCGGCGGCGGAACCACCGCCCCCCTCACCGCCGCCGCCCCGGCGGTCCCTGCGACCGCTGCAGCGGACGAGGAGAGAGCGGCGCCCCCCGTCGCACCGCGCCGCGAACCGCTCACGGAGACCGCGCCGGCGGCGGACGAGGCTCGCTCGCTCCTGGTGGTCGAGGCGGAGAGCAAGCGCCCGGTTCCCGATGCCGTGGTGTGGATCCTCCCGACGGAGGTCCTGGAAGCGTCCCGACTCTCCGGACGCTGCCTCGAATCCCTGGTCGAGTCCCCGCTGCCGGAGTGGCCCGAGCCCTTCCATGCCGACGCCGAGGGGCGCGTACGGCTGCGGCCCGTCTCCGCCGAGGATGACGTCCTCCTCGGCGCCGCCCCAGGCCTGTACGGGATTGCGGCCGACGCCGAGACGCGCACCGTGCTCGCCTTGCACGAGCGCAGCCCCTGGTTCACGGTGACCGGACGGTTGTTCCGCGCCGATGGGCCGCCGCTGCGCAACCAACGCTTCGAGGCCAAGGCCTGGATCCGCGAGCATCCCCTGCCCCAGCCCGATGGTTCCCGTCCGAGCCTGTGGTTCGGCGGCGGTGGCATCCCCTACCACCTGGTCACCGACGCCGAGGGGCGCTTCCGTTTCGACTGGGCGCGCCGCTGGCGCCGTGGCCCGAAGGCGCCGGCCACCGACCCCGCCGCCTTCGAGCGCTGGATCGAGTTCACGTGGCGACACGAGGGGGGCGAGCAGACGAAGCGCGTGGACGTCGCCCCCCATCCGGCCGCGCGTTCGGTGGTGGACCTGGGCGACGTCCGGTTGGAGGGCCTGCCCCTCTTCCTCGACCTGCTCGTGCTCGACCAGGACGGCCTCCCGGTGGCCGAGGCCGAGGTGGTGGTCGACGGGAGCGAACCGTTGCCCGACGGTCGGCTCACCCACGCGACGGCGCGCCTCGGCGAGACCGACGTGGAGGGGCGCCTCGTGGTGTGGCGCGAGTTCGAGCCCGATCGCACCTGGGCCCTCGACGTCCAGGCGGAGGGCCATCCCCCCTGGCGCGGCGGCTTCGTCCCCGGTGGCCGCGTCGTGGTGGACCTCGCCCCCGGATTCTCGTTCCGGGGACGCCTGGTCCTGGGCCCCGAACACGACGACGTCGCCTACGGCACGGCCGAACTCCGGGACGCGGACGGCGGACTCGTCGGTCGGACGCCTCTCGACCGAGACCGCTCCTTCTCCTTCGACGGAGTGCCGGCGGGCTCGCTGCGACTGCGCTTCGAGTTCGCCGGAGGCGACGGCCGGCTCTTCCAGCTGGGGCGGACGTGGACGGTCCACGGCGGCCTCGACGGCATCGAAGCGCCCTTCGTCGCGGACGCCACCGCCGAGTGACGGCGCGACGTCGGGTCAGCGCGGAGCGGCTTCGGCGAGGCGCTCGGTGAGCCAGGCGTCGAAGCCCTGCTCGTGGGCGCGTTCGGCCAGCGAACGGCCGTCGGCGAGGAGTTCGTCGAGCGGAGCGAGGACCTCCTCCTCGTCGGGGTTCGGCGCAGCCAGGGCGCGGAGCTCGCGGGCCCGCTCGAGGAGGACGCCCCCGGCCGGGTCCGGCGCGGCCAGGGCTTCGCGGTGGGCGGCATGCCAGGCCTCGTAGAGCTGGTCCTCGCTCCAGCGGCCGACCAGGCGGGCGGCCGCCTCGCGCGCCTCGCGGCGCTCGAGGACGGCGCGCACCAGGGTGGTCAGCGCCAGCGCCAGCGGCGCCGGCGCGGCGTCCAGACTGCGGACCTCGAGCTGGGGTCGGAACCGCGCCTCGGGGAACAGGGTGGACAGGTGGAGCTCCCAGTCGGCCGCGGTCGCCTCGCCGCGGGCCGCCCAGTCGCGGAACGAGGTGCCCCGCAGGTCCACCAGCGTCGGCGCGCCGTCGGGCCCGGGCCGCTCGACGAACAGCATCGGCGCGGACCATGCCCACTCGACGTAGTCGGCGAAACCGAGGCCGGGCGCGAGGAGGGCGCGCGGAATGCCGCAGCGCTCCGGGGCGGTGCGCGTCCACACGTGGCCGCGCCAGGAGCGGAAACCGGTGTCGCGGCCGGCGGCGAAGGCGCTGTTCGCCGACAGCGCGACGAGCAGCGGCGACAGCCACAGCGCGAGCCGCAGCATCTCCATCGCCTCGCCCTCGTCGGCGGCGTCGAGGTTGGCCTGGACGCCGCAGGTCGTCTTCATCATCCACAGCCCGAGGTCGCCGTGCGCGCGCATCCACGGCTCCATCACGCCATAGCGGGCCTTGGGGATGCGCGGCAGGTCGTCGGGACGCGCCGTCGGGTGCGCCCCCACGGGGACGAAGCGCAGGTCGAACTCCGCGGCGAGTTCGGCGAACAGCGACGCCGACTCGCGCTGCGCCACGGCGAGTTCGGACGCCGACTCGTGGGGCGGCGACGCCCACTCCAACTGGGCCCCGGGCTCCAGGCTCAAGCTGCCGCCGTCCGGCAGCGCCACGCCGAGGGCGCGCCCGTCCTCGCCGTGGACCTCGCCGCCGGAGAGCTCGGCGGCGCGGCGCAGGACCTCCTCGACCCCACCGGGCTCCTCGAAGGACACCGGCCGACCGTCCGGCCGCAGCACGAAGCATTCGTGCTCGACGCCGAGTCGCCGCGGGGCGACTCCGACGGGCCCGCGCCGCAGCGCGTCCAGGTACGGAAAGGGTTCGGTCAAGACGGGCGGCGGGGGTGGCGGGAGCGCATGGGAATCGAACCCACCGGGCCCCGCCGTGCGGGACCCTGTCGGCTTTGAAGGCCGCACGGGACACCAGCCCCGATCCGCTCCCCCGGGAGCGTCTGCGCCGCAGCGCAGTGGGCTAGGTTAGGCGCACCCGCCCCGGTCCGGCAAGGACTTCGCCGACCAGTTCGTGGACCGGGACCGTTCCGGCCTCGCAGGCCTCCTGGAAGGCGGCGGCGCCCTCGGGCGGCACCGCGACCAGGAGCCCGCCGGAGGTCTCGGCGTCGAAGCACAGGGCGGCGAGCCAGTCCGGCACCGTCGGCGCGACCTCGACCACGTGTTCGAGCGCGGCGCGCCCGCGGGCCGAACCGCCGGACAGCACACCGGCGCGGGCCAGGTCGGCGGCGCCCGGGTACAGCGGCAGCGCCTCGCTGCGCAGCACGAAGGTGGCTTCCGAGTTGGTGGCCAGGTTGGCGGCGTGCCCGAGCAGCCCGAAGCCGGTGACGTCGGTGGCGGCGTGCGCGCCGGCCCGGCGCGCGGCACGGGCCGCGTCGCGGTTGAGAGCGCGCATCCCCGCGACCGCGACGGCGACGTCCTCCGGCCGCGAGGCCTCGGTCTTGATGCCGGTGGTGATGCTGCCGGCGCCGAGCGGCTTGGTCAGGTAGAGGAGGTCGCCGGGCCGCGCGCCGTCCTGGCGCAGCAGGTGGTCCTCGTCGGCCGAGCCGAACACGGCGAAGCCGAAGAGCGGCTCCTCGCTGCGCACGGTGTGGCCGCCGACCCAGAGCGCGCCGGCCTCCCGCACCACCTCGACCGCGCCCTCCATGATCTCGCCGATGAGCTCCTCGTCCCAGTCGCCGGGGAACCCGGCCAGGTTGAGGACGACCTCGGCCTCGCCGCCGCAGGCGTAGACGTCGGAGAGCGAGTTGGCGGCGGCGACGGCGCCGTAGTCGCGCGGGTCGTCCACCACCGGAGGGAAGAAGTCCACCGTGTACAACCCGACCGTCCCGTCGGGGCGGCGCACCACCCCCGCGTCGTCGAAGCTCGCCGGTCCGACCAGGAGGTCGGCGTGTTCGGCGGCGGGCGCCACCCGACGCAGGACCTGCGCGAGGGTGCCCTGGGGCAGCTTGGCCGCTCAGCCGGCGCAGGCCGCCCACTCGGTGAGGCGCTTGACCTTCTCCATGGCGGGCAGTGTAGCCCCCGGCAGCAGGACCGTCCCGGGCTCAAGTCGGCGCACGGAAGCGCCGATGCAGTCTCCCCGTCCCCGGACGGGCCGACCCATGGGCGCATCCTCCCCGCACGTGCAGACTCCTCCCGGCCGGAACCCATCCGATCCGGGCGCAGGCCATCCATCCACACCGAGACGCAGCTTCTCCCGGGCATCCCGAGCCGTCTCGCTGTTCTCCGGTCTGCTCGGTCTGGTCTACGGGATCGCCGGTGCTCCTCTTGCCGCCACCGTCCTGTTCTCCAACGCCGCCGTCAACGCAGCCCTGCCGTGGCTCTCGCACGTCGTCAGGAACCCGCGGACGGTCGGGCGGGTAGCCCTTGCAGCCAACCTCCTCTCTTCTCTCGCCCTGCTGACGGTGACCGGTGGCATGCTCGGTCCGAGCCTGCCGTGGCTGCTCCTCCTTCCGTGCATCGGCTTCGCCTTCGCCGACCTGTGCGCGGCCCGGATTTCAGCCATCTACACCATCCTTGGAGTCGGTTTGCTGTGGGCGGCCGAGGCCTGGGGGATGCATCCCATGCCCCTACCCGGCGGCCCCCTGGAGACCGGCCTGGCCTTCTCGACCTGGCTCGTGGCAGCAGCCCTGGCCCTGACCCTGACACGCATCGGCATGGACCACCTCCAAGCCGTGCAGCGGGGTCGAGCACGTGCCGAGGAGCGTCTCCAACGCATCCTCCAGGGCGTGGACGATGCCTTCTTCCTGGCGACCCCGGGCCCGAACGACGTCGTGATGCTGACGCCGGCCAACGCCGCGGCTGCGAAACTCATCGAGCACCTCGACCTCGGCGGCCATGACCTGCTCGGCTTCCTGGGTGTCGGCGAGGCCACCCCCGAGGGCCTGCTCGAACTCCAGGAACGCACCCGTGAAGCTCCGCTGCGCCTGCGTGACCCGTCCGACGGCGGCTGGTGGGAGCTCGAGGTCTCACCGCTCGAGGACGGCTTCGTGCTCCAGTTGCGCGACGCAACGGAGCGCATCCAGACCGAGGGAGAGTTGAAGCGCGCCACGCAGGAGGCGCTGGAGGCCTCGCGGCTGAAGACCGAATTCCTGGCCACGATGAGCCACGAGATCCGGACGCCGCTGAACGGCATCCTCGGGATGATCGAGCTGGCGCTGGACACGCCGCCCGGCGAGGAGCAGCGCGCCGCCATCGTCACCGTCCATCAGTGCGCCGAGCACCTGCTGCAACTGGTCAACGACATCCTGGACCTGTCCAAGATCGAGGCCGGCCGGATGGAGGTCGAGAACGTCGCCTTCGACCTGCACCTCCTCCTGGACGGGGTCCAGGACGCACTGGCGCCGAAGGCGATGGAGAAGCAGCTCGACTGGAACGCCTTCGCCCGCCCGCAGGTCCCGTCCGGGCTGGAGGGCGACCCGCTGCGCCTGCGGCAGGTCCTCCTCAACCTGGCGGGCAACGCGATGAAGTTCACCGAGGAGGGCGAGGTCGTCGTCGAGGTCCAGCTCGCCGAAGCCAAGGGGGACGAAGCACGGCTGCGCTTCGAGGTCCGGGACACCGGGCCGGGCATCCCTCCGGAGAAGCTCGAGAAACTCTTCGAGAAGTTCACCCAGGCCGATGCTTCGACCACCCGCACGCACGGCGGCACGGGCCTCGGCCTGACCATCTCGAAGGAACTGGTCGAACTGATGGGAGGCCGCATGGAGGTGGAGAGCGAGGTCGGCAAGGGCAGCTGTTTCGCGTTCGAACTGCCGTTGCGGGTCACCGGAAGCGCTGCTTCGTCGGTGCCGACCAGCGACGTGCTCGCCGGGAGGCGCGCCCTGGTCGTGGACGACCTCGAGACCAACCGGCGCGTGCTCGCGGGCCAGCTGCGCCGGCTCGGCTGCCGATACACCGTGGCCGGAAGCGCCAAGGAGGGGCTCGAAGAATTCCGCCGGGCGCTCGCCTGCGGCGACCCCTACGACTTCGTGATCAGCGATCACCACATGCCGGAACACAGCGGGCTGGACCTCGGCCGCTGGATTCGCGAGGCCGAGGGTGACCACAGCACCGGCCTGCTCCTGCTGTCGTCCTACAAGGACCGCGAGAGCCTCGAGCAGGCCCGCCAGGCCGGGTTCGACCTGCACATGAGCAAACCGGTGAAGATGGGTCAGCTGCGCCATCGTCTGCTCGAAGTCCTGGGCGCATCGCCGGAAGGCGAGTCGGGCGAAACGGGGCTCACGCTCCGCGACACCCTCTTGCCGGAAACCACATCCGTGCCGAGCGATGGAGGCCCGGAGGGCCCCAAGCCTCGGGTCCTCCTGGCCGAGGACAACCCCGTCAACCGCAAGGTCGCGACGCGCCTGCTCGAGAAGCTCGGCCTGGAGGTCGAGTCCGCCGAGAACGGCTGCGAAGCCGTCGAACGAGTGCTTGGAGGCCACTACGACCTCGTGCTCATGGACTGCCAGATGCCGGAGATGGACGGTTTCGAAGCGACCCGGCGCATCCGTGCCGCCGGACGTGCCTCGACCGACCTCCCCATCGTGGCGCTGACCGCGAACGCGATGTCGGGCGACCGCGAGCGCTGCCTCGCCGCAGGGATGGACGAGTACCTGACCAAACCGCTGCGACGAGAACGGCTGGTCGAAGTGCTCGGCAAGTGGCTCACGATCGGGGTCGCCTAGCCCCGCGCCGCCCGCTTCGCTTCGGGGGGCTCGGTGAACGGCCCCGGTCAGTCGCGGCCGCCGAGCAGGTCGAGGAGCTCGCGCTCCTCCTCCGACGACAGCGTGCGCAGGTCGAGGAGG
>JALUVI010000016.1 GCA_027020785.1 Planctomycetota bacterium
CGACCGGTGGTCGTCCAGGGCAGGAGAGAGGTCGGTCGGGACGCCACGGGGCGAGGGTCGGAATCGCCGTCGCAGCCCGTAACATCACGGACCGGTTTCCATGCTTCGCTCGCTCTCCCGTGTTCGCTCCGCCCGCAGTCGTCGTGCCTCGTCGTACGACCGGACCGGCGGCAACGCCGACTTCGTCACCGTCGCGCCCGGGGCGAGCCACGTGCTGGCCGACCTCGAGGGGCCGGGGGTGATCCGCCACCTCTGGGTGACGGCGCTCGGCGACGACCCGCACCTCCTGCGGACCGCGTCGCTGCGCATCACCTGGGAGGACGCCCCCTTCGCCAGCGTGGACGCCCCGCTCGGCGACTTCTTCGGCATCGGCTTCGGGCGCAGCGCCAACTTCGCCGCCCTGCCAGTGGCCCGGATGCCCGAGGACGGGCGCGGCATGAACTGCTGGTGGCCGATGCCGTTTCGCCGCCGCGCCCGGATCACGGTGCTGAACGAGTCGGAGCACCCCATCAGCCACCTCTTCTTCCACGTGGACTGGGAGGCGGTGGACGCCCTCGACGAGGACGAGGGCTACTTCCACGCCTGGTTCCATCGTCAGGACCCGACCGACGGCATCGCCGAGGACGGGCTGACCAACCACGAGTTCCAGATGGAGGGTCTGAACCCCACCGGCGAGGGCAACTACCTGGTCCTCGACGTGCGCGGACGCGGGCACTACGTCGGCTGCGTCCTGAACGTCCAGAACCTCCGCGTCACCGACGAGCACGACTGGTGGGGCGAGGGCGACGACATGTTCTGGGTGGACGGCGAAGCCCGGCCGAGCCTCCACGGCACCGGCACCGAGGACTACTTCGGAACGGCGTGGTGCCCGACCCAGGCCTTCCATGCGCCCTTCTCCGGCATCACGCTGCCGGGCGCGTCGAACTGGAAGGGACAGGCGAGCTACTACCGCTTCCACCTCGCCGACCCGGTCCACTTCACCACTTCGCTACGCTTCTCCATCGAGCACGGCCACGCCAACCGCCGCAGTGACGATTGGTCGTCCGTGGCCTACTGGTACCTGACGGAACCCGGTCGGCCCGAGATGCCGCGGCTGCCGGTCGCCGCGCGCCTCCCCCACCCCCCGGACCATCCACGGACGTGAACCCTTCCGCGCCCGCCGCCCCCCTCCGCGTCGAGGACTTCCCCGACGTGCTGCCCTTGCGGGACGCCGCGGGACGGCGGGTCGGGCTGTTCAGCGACCGCGGATCGTGGCTGGCGGTCGCCCAGGCCGAGGACGGCGGACTCGAGCTGGTGGACACCGAGCACGGCCGCGACTTCGGACGGCTGGAGCTCGGCGGCGAGGTGGCGCAGGTCACGGTGTGGTCCGACCGGCTCGACGTCGAACTCGCGGGTGGGCGCGCGGTCCGCATCGGGTTCGCCGCGCCGGGGACGTTGCTGGTCGAGGGCGCGCCGGAGCTCGCCGCGCCGCTGCCGACGCGGCCGTTCTCGGAGGGCATCCTGGTCGGCCGCACCCTCGACCCGCCGCCCCCGCCGGCGGTGTTCGCCCGCAACCGCGAGCGGCGGCGGCGCGCCTTCGAACGCTTCTCGGCCCTGGCCGGACGCCCCCTCGACGAGCGCGAGCGCCGGCTCGCGGTGCGCGCCCTGACCACGCTGGCCTGGAACACGCGGGCCCCGCGCGGCGACCTGCTCGAGGAGGGGGTGGTGCCGTCGCCGTTCGCCTATCGCGGCTACTGGGGCTGGGACTCGTGGAAGCACGCCCACGCCCTGGGGCGGGTGGCGCCCGAGCTGTCCGCCGCCCAGATGCGGGTGATGTTCGCGCGGCAGCGCGCCGACGGCATGGTGCCCGACACCGCGTACCCCGACCGCCGGCAGGACAACTGGTCGAACACCAAACCCGACCTGTCCGGATGGGCGCTCGAGTCGGTGGTCGCCGGCACCGCCGAGACCTACGGCGGGAGGCGCGCCGACGTGGTGCGCCGCGAACTGCTCGGCCACTGCGAGGCGTTCCAGCGCTGGTGGGACCGCGACCGCCGCCTGCCCGGCGAGGTCCTGCACCGTCCCGGCGGGGTGGACCACCGCACCGCGACCTGGGACCACGGCTGGGACGACTCGGCGCGCTTCGCCGGGGCCGCGCTGGTCCCCCACGCCGGGTGGATGCTGCTCGACGTGGTGCCGCCCGACCTGAACGCGTGGCACCTGGTCACGCAACGGACGCTGGCTCGGCTCGCCCTGGTGGACGCGCCGGGCGGCGAGGCCGAGTGGCGGCGACGCGCCGAGGAACAGGCCGCAGCGCTCCAGGGGACCTGGGACGCCCAGCAGTGGGCCTTCGTGGACCGGCGCGGCGACGGCGTCCGCGGTCTCCTGTCCATCGCGACCGCGTTCCCGGTGTGGGCGGGCGCCGCGACCGAGGGCCAGGCCGAGGCGGTGCGCGCCGCCCTGCGCGACCCGGAACGCTTCGCCACCCCGATGCCGTTTCCGACGCTGGCCGTCTCGGAACCCGCCTTCGACCCGCAGGGCTACTGGGACGGCTCGGTGTGGGTGGACCATGCCGCGGTGGCGCTCCACGTCCTCGGCGCGGGCGACGACGCCGACCGCGCCGCGGCGGCGGAGCTCGGCGGGCGGCTGCTCGCCGCGCTCGACCGGAGCCCGACCCTCTGGGAGTGCTACGACCCGACCTCGGGCGGCCCCGTCCGTTCCGGCCGCGCCGCCGCCCCGCAGTTCTCCTGGACCGCCGCCGCCGTGTTGTGGCTGCTGGCGGGCGGGCCACACCCGGGCCCCCTCCGCTGACCGTTCGGAGGCGGGAGCGAAGGAAGGAGGCCCCCGGCGTGAACGACACGGAACTCCTCTACCTCGCCGCGGCGACGACCCTCCTCGCCGCGCACCCATCGCTCCGTCGCGACGCCTCCCGCCGGGGGAGTGCGCACGCCCGGGCCGAAGCGCGGCGCCGTCTCTGGATCGCGTACCTCGTGGTCTGGTGGCTGGTCACGGGCGTCGGGCTGGTCGTGTGGAACGCCCAGGGGCTCGACTGGGACACGCTGCGCCTGTCGCCTCCTCGCGGCTGGCGGTCGTGGGCGTCGCTGGGGCTGGTCGTCGTCGCACTGGTCCGGCCGGTCCACACCGTGGCCGCCGTGGCCCGCGGTCGCCCCCCGCGGCGCATCCCGTGGCAGGTCCCGGTCATGGAGCAGCTGGCGCCGCGCACCGGCCGGGAACTGGCGGTCTGGGCCGCCGTCGCCGTGACCGCCGGAGTGGCCGAGGAAGCGTTCTTCCGCGGTCACCTCCTGGCGGCCGCGACCCCCGGCCTCGGCCTGCCCGCGGCGGCCGGGCTCTCCGTCGTCCTGTTCGCGCTCGGCCACGCCTACCAGGGCGTCCGAGGCGTCCTCGTCACCGGCGCCATCGGAATCCACCTCACCCTGGTCGTCCTGGTGCTCGACTCGCTGTGGCCGGCGATGGCGTTGCACGCCATCACGAACCTCACCCGCGGCGTGCTGGCGTGGATGGCGTTCCGCATGACGTCGCCCGAGCCGCAGGGCGAAGCGTTGGACGGCGCCTGAAGCCACAGACCTCGGAGACGATCGAGGATCGGAACGGGCGCGGCCGCGCAACGTTCCGCTGCGCCGGGCGGGCCGCGCCCCGGGGTTCCATCAGGACCAGGGAGGCCCCGGATAGTCGCCGTAGGGTCGTTGGGAATCCCCCCCTCGGCGTCTCGGCAGGGCTTCGGGGTCGGGCTCGGGCTTCCAGGTCAGCCCTTCCTCGGCGAGGATGTCGTCGGCGACCCCGACGGCCTCGGCCGGCGTCAGGACCTCGTCCTGGACGCACGGACAGAAGGCGAGGTGGTCGGTGCAGAAGATGGAGCGGGGCAGGGTGAACCGCCCGCCGTCCACGAACTCCGACACCAGGGTCCGGATCTCCCCGACGGCGCGCTCCCGCTCCGCTTGGCGCAGACGCGCGGCCCGGGCGTCGGGATCCTGAAAGGTCTTCCATGGGTCGTCGAAGGCACGAGCACTCCAGAACCGCGTGAGGTGGGTCTCGACCGCCATCCAGAAGGCTTCGTGTCCGGACCTGGCGATGGAGACTCGGCCCCAAGGTTTCGGTTCGATCCTACCGATCACGCAGTACCACCCATGAGAGGGCAGTTCGGCGAGCACGCAATCGAACCCGGAACGCTCCAGGGACCGGCGGACATCGTCCTCGGAGGAGGTCTGTCGCAGGAAGTGGACGAAGTCGGAGAGGTCGCTCGGCGGGCGGGAGCCGTGACGATGGGGAGAACGCCTCGTTTCCATATCGGGTCCGACCATAGCAGGAAAGCGGTGATCCGTGGGCTGCATCCCGAAGAAATTCCTCCCCAGTCATGCCGAAGTGGGCATCGAGATGGTCTCCAGGATCCCTCCGAGGTGCCCATCCAATCAGTGAAAGGATGGGGAGATGCAACCTCACGACGAGTAGGATGGTGGAACGACGCCCCCATCCCTCGTCGTAGGGTTTGGCCCCGATACCGTCCTTGCCATTGACTTTAGCATGAAGACCGGAACACCACTGAAGGACATCCTGCGCCGAGTCGACCCTCGGTTCGAAGCGGAGATTCGCGGAGCGAAGAATCGCTTTCGTCAGACCACCGGGGCCAACCTGGCCAACTCGATGCGCTTGCACTTGCAGCACGGTTCGAACCAGGCCGCCGTCAGGGTGGACATCGAGCCTGGCCATCCTCGCAGCCTGGCGAGGTTCGTCCATGAGAACTGGGATGCTCAGGCAGAACACCTCATCCTGGCCCGATCCATGATGGAATGCTATCTGCGGGACTGCTCCGGCCTCATGAACCACTTCAGGGCGATGCCCACGAACTCCGAGGCCGAAAGGATGGCCGTGGAGGGATGGCTCCAGGACATGGACAAGGGGCGGGCCTTGGTCCAGCAGATCCTGGATTATGCAAAGGGGCAATCCATCGTCGCCGAACTCTTGGCCATCGACGAGGACATCCTAGGGACCTACTCCTTCGAAGATGGGGCCGGCCGAGTCCGCATCTATTGGGCGGTCGTCGCCTTCGTCGCCCTATCCCTGGGCATCCACCCCGTCGACCTGGCTCTGGTCGTCCTCGCCCACGAGCTCGCCCACGCTTTCACCCATCTGGGACACGATGCGGACGGCCACACCTGGATCGGCTTCTTCGCTGCGGACCGCACGATCGCAGAGGGCCTCGCTCAGTACTACACCCATCTCTTCGTGCACACCGTGGATCTCAAGGGTCGTGAACTCGGCGTCCGCAAGGCATACGAGGCCCTCACTCCTCTTCAGCCACCTACGTATCAGCGACATCTGCAGTGGAACGAGCAATGGGATCCGGAAGCCATCCGAGCGGCCATGCTCGAGTACCGCAACGAGACCAGGGGAAACCGCGACGAGTTCGAAGAGAGGATCGCCTTCCATGCCCGGCGCCTGGCGCCCTGATGCTCCCCACTCTCGCCGCTGATCCTCTCCTGCCCCCGGGCACGAGGGCGCAGGTCCCTGGGTGGGCCCACTACGAGTCCCTGGGACGACCATGGGCGATCCCCGGGGTCGGGACGAGGAGGACCGGGCCCTGGAGGGCGGGGGCGGCGCGCCAGTCGCGGACCTCCAGGTGCAGGGTGTGGGGGCCCGTGGCGAGGTGTTCCGGAACGGGGAGGCGCTGGACGCGGTCGCGGCAGCCGTGCCAGGTGCCGGTGGGGTTGCCGGCCCAGGCGTAGGGGCGGCGGTCGAGCAGGGCGCGGAAGGCGTCGCCGACCCCGGCGAAGACGAGTTCGTGCGGGCCGGGCGGCAGGGTGAAGCGGGTGCGGAACCACACCCAGCCCTCGTGCGACGGAAAGGCGCCGAGGCGGCCCGCGCCCCAGCGGCCGTGGGCGTCGCAGCGCTCCCACCGGTCGAGGAGGAGGGCACGGCCCTCGGGGAGGGTGGCGTCGGGCCCCTGCGGGACGGCGGTCGGGAAGTCGGCGTCGCGCAGGGTCGAGCGCGGCGGTTGGTCGCGGAGACGACGGGCGAGCGCGGCGTGGAGGAACCGCCCGGCCGGCGTGTCGGTGCGAAGCGCGGTGTGGAGCCGCAATTCGCCGTCCTCGTGCCGGGCGCCGACGACCAGCGGCAACGCGGCGGGCTCGGCGCGGTCGTGTGGGTCCACGAGCACCGCGAGGGGGACCGCGGCCTCGGGGAGCGCGACCTCGTCGGCGCCGTGGAGACGGAGGTCGGCGGCGAGGACGCGGCCGGCGAGCAGTTCCAGCGCCGCCGCCTCGCCGAGGAGCGGCTCGAGCGGCTCGTCGTCCTCGGTCGTCACCCGCACCAGGGGGGACCAGCCCGGATGCGGGCGCGTCAGCCAGTGGCCGAGGGCCCAGTCCAGCGCCGGGGCGAGCCCGACCCCGTCCGGCGGGGCGACCTCCGGAACGGCCACGCAGGGCCACTCGGCCTCCACCCCGTCGAGACGGGCGGCGAAGGCGAAGCGGCGCGGTGCGTCCCCCACCGTCGCCGGCGCCCGCAGCCGCGCCGAGCCATGGCACGAGACCTCGCCGCCGGCGACCAGGGCCAGCGGCACCTCGAGCTCCTCGCCGGGGTGGAACGAGCGGCGCGGCAGGAACGCGACCAGCCGCGGCTCGGCCAGGAAGGCGAAGTCGTCGGGGGTCCACTTCGGGTTCCCCGCCTCGTCGGCGACGCCCAGCGGCGCGGTCGGCAGGTCGCGCCAGGCGGTGACGACGAAACCAGCCCCGGGCAGGCCGACGGAGAGGAGTTCGACCTGTTCGCGGCGGACCGCGAGGGCGGCGCGACGGGCACGGGCCGACGCCGGGGGGGCGTCCACCGCCATCGTCTCCCCCAGCACCAGCGGGCGCGCCGGCCGCTCGTGCCAGACCTCCGCGGTGCGCTCGAGCGCCGCCGGCCAGCGGGAGGCGTCGAGGTAGAGGTGCTCGTCCCAGAAGTCGCCGGGGCCGTCGTTCGCGAACCAGCCGCTGTTGGTCAGCGCCAGACCGCCCGGGGCGAGCTCGTGGCACAGCCGTACGAAGCGCTCGCCCACGGCGTCGGGCACGTGGTCGTTCTCGCAGGTCAGGGTGCGGAGCACGACGCAGCCGAGGTCGCGGTCGCGACGGACCATCTCCTCGACCTCGGCGAGCACCGACTCGGCGTCGGACCCGTCGAGCCGGGTGCGCCACAGCGGGTACTCCTGCCACACCAGGAGGCCGTGGCGCTCGCAGGCCTCCATGAACCCGCGCGGCGGCAGCCACAGGCACGCCTTCACCAGGTCGAAGCCGAAGGCGCGGATGCAGCGGACCTCGGCGTCGGCCTGCTCGGGCGAGACCCCGGGGTGGCCCAGCTCGGGATAGCGGCCCCAGTGGAGGACGCCGCGCGGGGTCCACGGGCGACCGTCGAGGACGAAGCGGCGCCCGTCGGCGCGCAGCCGCGGCGCGACGGGTGGAGCTGCGGCGGGCGGCGCGTCGAGGAGGTCCACCGGTTGCCACAGGCCGGCCCAGCGGACGCCGACGTCGGGGAGGAAGCCGCGGGTCGGGTGGTCGGGGCGCCGCCGCACCCGGACCTCCAGCTCGCTCTCGCCCCCGGCCTCCGCCGGCGGAAGCTCCACGACGAACGGGGTCCACGGCCCGACGTGGCGTCCCAGGACGCGCCCGTCGAGCCGCACCTCGGCCTCGTCGGCGGCGGCGCCGAAGCGCAGCCACAGCGGGCGGTCGGCGCACCGCGCGATGCGCCGGCGATAGACGCCGGACGCGGCCTCGGGGAAGTCGCCCAGCCACGAGTGCGGCAGGGTGACGGGGCGGAAGGCGCCGCCCGCGGGCGCGAAGCCCCAGCCGCCGGCCGCGCGCCCCACCCCCATCAGCCGCGTTCCAGGAGCGGCGCCACCTCGTGGCGGAAGCTCTCCATCTTGCCGATCACGCGCTCGGCGTCGTGGTCGAAGAAGTCGAACCACAGCATCAACCGGTCGTCGGGGTGGAAGCGCTCGCGGACCTGCGCCGCGACCTCCTCGGGGCTGCCGACCAGGGCGTTGTCGGCGGCGTCTCGCACCTTGGCCGGGTCGAGCGTGCCCTCCAACGCACTCCAGTACGCCGACAGCGCCGCCTCGGCCTGTTCGTGCGCCGAGCGTGAGCGCGCCTCGGGCGACTTCGTCGCGTCGGGGTCGAGGAACACCATCACCGTGCGCGGCATGTAGCCGCGCCGCCACGGCCCGCCGTCGGGGTGGAAGGCGCGCCGCATCCGCTCGTGGGTCGCCTCGACGACCTCGGGGCGGGTGATGGAGAGGTTGAAGACCTTGACCGGCAGGATGGTGTTGACGAACTCCTGAAGCGCCGGGTCGTGCGAGCCGACGTGGAGGTCGAGCACCTCGCGCCGGAAGTCCTCCGGCACCACCTTCAGGACGTCGAACTCCCAGCGCCGCGCGTAGGTCAACGCTTCGCCGGCGGACGAGCCGTGGACCGCCTCCCACGCCGAGCGCGCCCGCTCCCAGTCCTCGTCGCTGCGGAAGTGCCCGCGGGCGAGCCGCGGCGGCGCGACGTCGGCGCTCGCCAGCTCGTCGCCGCGGAGCAGCCGCAGGAACACCTCGCAGGCCTCGCGGAAGACCTGGCCGCGCAGCGCCGGCCACGCCGCCTCCTCGGCGGCGTCGCGGGGGAACACGCCGTAGGCGCGGTTCACGAAGTCGAAGCGCCCGGCGGCGAAGCCGAGCCGGAAGCGGCGCTGCTCGTCGGGGTCGAGCCCGTGCAGCGAGGCGAAGGCCGCGGCCCGCTCGGCGTGGGCCAGGGGCCCGCCCTGCGCGAACGAGCCGAGCACCGCCGAGCCGACGTCCACGTTCCGGGTGCGGGCGAGCACCGCCGACGCCAGCTGGAACGAGTCGCAGTTGAGGCCGATCTCGCCCCGCCAGTGCGGGACGACCGGGTGGGCGTGCCGTTTCTGGACCTCGGTCGAGAAGTGGGCCTCGGCGAACCACACGCAGCCGTAGCCGAGCGCGTCGCCGGCCTCGACCTCGGCGAAGAAGCGCTGCCACATGGCGCGCTCGTCGGGCAACGCCCCGTCCACCGGGGTGCGGCTGATGGAGAAGAAGAGGTCGAAGTCCATCCTGCGCCGCTCCGGTCAGATGCAGTCGAGCCGCCCGCCGTCCACCGCGATGGCCTGGCCGCGCACGTAGCCGCCGGCCGGTGACGCCAGGAACACGGCCAGCGCGGCGAGTTCCTCGGGGTAGCCGAGCCGCCCCTCGGGAATCGTCGCCAGCCACCCCGCCACCACTTCGTCGGCGGTGACCCCGCGCCGTGCGGCGTTGGCCTCGGCCAGGGCGCGCAGACGGTCGGTGTCGGTGTACCCCGGAAGCAGGCAGTTGATGGTCACGCCGGGCGGCAGCTCCTTGCTCCAGGTCTTGGCCCAGGACGCCACCGCGCCGCGCACGGTGTTGCTGACGCCGAGGTTGGGAATCGGCTGGCGCACGCTGGTCGAGACCACGGCGAGGACGCGCCCGTAGCCGGCGGCCTCCATGTCCGGCAGGAAGCGCTTCAGGAGGACCTGGTTGGCGAACAGGTGGCGGCGCATCGCGCGCCCGAAGTCGGCGGGCTCGGCCTCGGCGATGGGCCCGGCCGGCGGGCCGCCGGCGTTCAGCACCAGGACCTGGACCGGCGGCAGGTCGGCGAGGGCGGCGGGCAGGCCGTCGAGGTCCTCGAGGTCGTGGGCGACGACGCCGTCGAGGCCGAGCTCGGCCAACGCCTCGGCGCGGCGCGCCAGCCCGAAGACCCGGGCGCCGGCGTCCTGCAGGGCCAGGGCCACTGCGCGGCCGATGCCCGAGGACGCGCCGCAGACCAGGGCGGTGCGCCCGGCCAGCGCGTCGGAGCGGAAGGGCGAAGGGAAGGGGGCGGGTGCGGTCACGAGCCCTCGGCGAAGATGCGGTTGCGGACCTCCCAGAGGTCGGGGAAGAAGCGGCGGTCGAGCCGACTCTCGAGGAAGGCCGCGCCCGAGCTGCCGCCGGTGCCCGGGCGTCCGCCGATGGTCCGGTTGACCATGAGCACGTGGCGTGAGCGCCAGTCGGCCCACGCCGTGTCCAGGTCGAGCAGGGCCTCGGCGAGGAGCACCTGGTGGTAGGCGTCCTCGGGGTTGCGGTAGAGGTCGGCGAGCGCGCCGACCAGCTCCTCGTCGAGCTCGTGGGGCCGGGTGACGTCGCGCTCGAGCACGCGCTGCGGAATCGGCACGCCCTCGCGGGCCAGCGCGCGGAGGAAGTGGTCGTAGACGCTCGGCTGCTCCATGCGGGCGCGCAGCCGCGCCTCGGCCTCGGGCCAGCGCGAGAAGAACTCGAGGAAGAACGGTTCGCGCAGTCCGCAGGCGAACTCGACCTCGCGGAACTGCAGCGACTGGAAACCCGAGCCCGTCCCCAGCGCATGGCGGAAGCCGGCGAACTCGACCGGGGTCAGGGTCTGGAGCAGGCCGATCTGGCGCACCAGCACGTCGAGGATGGCGCGAACCCGTTTCAGCACCTTGAGCGCACGCGACACCGACCCCTCCTCGAGGTGGTGCGGCAGATAGTCCAGCTCGTGGAGGATCTCCTTGAACCAGAGCTCGTAGGCCTGGTGGATGACCACGAAGAACATCTCGTCGTGGTGCGGCGGCCGGCTGCGGGGTTCCTGCAGCGCCAGGAGCCGATCCAGCCGGAGATAGGTGGCATAGTTGAGGTCTTCGAACTCGAGTTTCCCGTATTCGGTGGCGGCCTGCTCCATGACGGCCCAGGATACAATCCCCGTCATGGCGTACTGGCTGGTCAAGCAGGAGCCCGAGTCGTACTCGTGGGACGACTTCGCGGCCGAGGGCACCACGATGTGGGACGGCGTCCGCAACTACCAGGCCCGCAACTTCCTGCGCGCCATGGAGGAGGGCGACGACGTGCTGTTCTACGCCAGCGGCAAGCGCAAGGCGGTGATGGGCACGGCGCGGGTGGCCCGGGCCGGCTACCCCGACCCGACGGCGCAGGAGGGCGACTGGACCGCGGTGGACCTGGAGGCGGGCGAGCCCTTCCCCCACCCGGTGGAGCTGGCCGAGGTGCGCGCCGACCCGGTGCTGGCCGAGACCGCGCTGGTGCGTCAATCGCGGTTGTCGGTGATGCCGTTGACCGAGGCGCAGTACCGGCGCTTCCTCGAGCTCGGCGGGCTCGCGCCGCGGCGGAAGCGCGCCGGGGCGCGGAAGTCGTGAGCGAAGGCCGCCACGACGCGCCGCGGGTGCACCTGCATCGCTTCCTGCGCGGCTGGCGCGGCTGGCGCAGCGACGTGCGCCGGGTGGAGGGCCGCCCGCGGGCCGGCGACCTGGTCGAGGTGTGGGACGGCCGCGGCGAGTTCGCCGGCTGGGCCTTCTGGCAGCCGCGGGCGGCGCTGGCGCTGCGGATGGTGGCGCTGGAAGGTGCGCCCCCCGACGCGGCGACGTGGCGGGCGCGCGCCGAGGCGGCGCTGGCGCGGCGGCGGCTGGACCCGAGCGTGCCCACCGACCCGGTGCGGGTGCTCCACGCCGAGGGCGACGACTTCCCCGGGCTGATGGTGGACCGTTATGGTCCGGTCCTGGTCGCGGTCGCCTACACCGCGCCGATGCTGGAGGTGTTCCGCATCGTGCAGCCGGTGCTGGCCGAGGCGCTGGACGCGCCGCACTGGGCGATCTCGCTCGACCGCACCGCGGCCGACGCCGAGGGTTCGCCGCCGTTCGAGAAGCGCTCGGCCGGCTGCCCGCCGCGGGTGGTGTTCGAGGAGCACGGACTGCGCTGGGAGATCTTCCCCGGCGACGGGCACAAGACCGGGTTCTTCCTGGACCAGCGCGAGAACCGCGGCCGCTTCGCCGAGTGGGTCGCGCACGCACGGGCGGAGGGACGGCGCACCCGGGTCCTCGACGTCTGCAGCTACGTCGGCGGCTTCGCCCTGCAGGCCGCACGGGTCGGCGCCGAGGAAGTGGTCGGGGTGGACCTCGACGAGCGCGCCGTGGCCCAGGCCAAGCGGCACGCCGCCATGAACCAGCTCGGCAAGGCGGCGCGCTTCGTGCACGCCGACGCGTTCTCGTGGCTGCGCCAGGCGGTCCAGAACGGGGCCCGCTACGACTTCGTGGTCGTGGACCCGCCCAAGTTCGTGCCGAGCCGCCGTGAGATGGAGAAGGGCCGCGGCCGCTACCACGACCTGAACAAGCTGGCGCTCCAGGTCCTGGAGCCCGGCGGCGTCCTGGTCACCTGCTCGTGCTCGGGGCTGCTCGCCCCCATCGAGTTCCAGGAACTGCTCCGGCGCGCCGCCCGCCCCCGCGGCCTGCGCATCCTGCGCGAGACCGGCGCCGGCCCCGACCACCCGGTGCGGGCCGACTTCCCGGAGGGCCGCTACCTGAAGTGCCTGTGGTGCGCGGCGGACTGACGAGGCGGGCGCAGGAAGCGGTTCGACGGCCTGGATATAAGCGAAAACGCTAATATCCGGCCTGCGACGGAAACTGGCCCGCTTCGGTCCGTCCCCGGCTCGGACCGGCCCGGAAACGCCTCCTGGGGCCGCGGCGCCGGACGCCTCCCCCACCGCAACGGCCTCCTCGGTTGCGGA
Organism: Planctomycetota bacterium; assembly: GCA_027020785.1. Lineage (GTDB taxonomy): Bacteria > Planctomycetota > UBA1135 > UBA1135 > UBA1135 > JALUVI01. Next base: position 12,540 of record JALUVI010000016.1, read on the forward strand.
CGGAATGGACCGGGCCAGTTTCTCCGGTTCCCCCATCGGGGGCTCACGGCAGGTCCACCACGTACCCGTCCAGCGCCGGCCGGGCCGGGGGCTGGCCCTCCTCCGGCTCGGGCCGGATCAGGCGCAGCACCACGGCCTCGTCGCGGCCGTCGCCGTCGAGGTCGCGCAGGGTCATGGCGTGCGGCGGCCGCCAGTCGTCGGCGAGGCGCAGCCGGAGGTCCGGCGCGCGGTCACGGGTCACGGCGACCAGGGCCGAGGTGCGCCCCAGCACCCAGTCGGTGAGGGTGCTCGCGTCCACGTCGAGGTCGCGCCGGGCGTTCAGGGTCTCGCGCAGGAAGTCCTGGGTCAGGCGCGCGACCGCCTCGTCGGCGCCGAGCGCGCCGCGCCACAGGGAGAAGGTGCCGTCGGGCTCCAGCATCGCCACGTCGGAGCGACGCCCGTCGCCGTCGGTGTCGCACAGCCGGACCACCGTGTTGCGCAGCGCGCTCAAGCGCTCGCGCTGCTCCTTCACCATCGCCAGCAGGCTGTCGCCGCGCACCACCACGCTGCGGTCCTGCATCGGGCGCGTCGAGAAACGCCCCCCGCCCTTGCCGCGGTACACCAGGAAGTCGAACTCGATGCTCCACGAGAAGAACGCGGCCTTGACCAGCTTGCCGAGGCCGATGTCCTCGACCCGGACCACCACCAGGTCGGGATAGCGGTCGCCGTCGATCCGCGCCGCGGTGGCGAAGAAGGGGTTGCCGCGGACCTTCAGGGTCTGCGTCGGCTTCTCGAGGTGGATGCCCGCGCCTTCGGCCACGAACACCCGCACCTTGCCGCCGGCCAGCAGCAGGAGGTCCTCGACGCCGTCGGCGTCCAGGTCGAGCCACTGGTCCACGACCAGGTAGCGCGCCAGCCGTGACAGGTTGCCGAAGTCGAGGGAGACGTCCTCGTCGCGGAAACGCGACAGGTCGAGGACTTCGGTCGGCTCCTCGGGCAGCGCTCCGCCCCGCGCGAGGTAGCGCCGGATGACCAGGCCGTCCGAGACCGCGAGGTCGAGCCGCCCGTCGCCGTCCAGGTCGCGCGGAGCGAGCGGCGGCAACACGTAGTCGCGGCGCACCGTGTCCAGCAAGTCGTCGCCGCGCGCCGTGTCCATCACCAGCCGCGCGACGTGGCCGAGGTCGGGCCCGGGGCGAAAGCCGTCGTCGCCACCGAGGAAGACCCGCACCCGTTCGGCCGCCGGCAGCACCAGGTCGAGACGGCCGTCGCCGTCGAAGTCGCGCAGGAACTCGGCGGCGAGGACGCCGCGCGGCGGCAGCGCGCCGAGCCCCTCGGCGAGCGGGGCCGACAGGCGCAGCCGACCGTCGAAGCGCTCCAACCGATGCAGGGCGTCGCCGTCCACCAGTACCAGGACCTCGTCGCGGCCGTCGCGGTCGAGGTCGGCCACCGTCCAGACCACCGAGTCGCCGGCGAGCCGCAAGCGCACCGCCGGCTCCTCGACCAGCTTGACCACCGGGCCGGCGAAGGCGACCAGACGGTTCTCGCCCCCGGGGCCGAGCGCGGCCACGGCGAGGTGGTTCGGCAGCCCCTCGACGTGGAGCGGCCGCAACCCGGAGTCGCCGGCCGTGGGCGCCTGGCAGAGGACGAGGGCGAGGACGGCGGCGATCATCGGCGAACGGAGACGTAGAGGTCGGTGCGGTCGGGGCGGTCCACGACCAGGTCCTGGACGCCGTCGCCGTCGAGGTCGAGCAGCGTGACGCTGGCGGCCACCGCGTCGAGCGGCAACCGCAGCGCCGGTTCGGCGGCGGGGCGTACCGAGCCGCCGTCGCGCACGATGGGACGCAGCAGGAGGTCGCCGCCCTCGCCGCTCTCGACCAGGTCGGGCCTCCCGTCGCCGGTGACGTCGGCGGCGAAGGCCGGCAGGTCGCGCAGGAACTCGATCTCGCCGACCGCGTACTCGCGCCGCTCGCTGAAGGCCGGCCGCGTGCGCCACCCGCCGTCGGGCTCGGCCAGGTAGGCGGTGAAGGTGTGGCGCACCGTCGGCGAGCCCTGCCCGAGCAAGCCGGCCTCCACGTCCCAGGCCGAGACGCCGAGGTCGGCGCGGCCGTCGCCGTCGAAGTCCTCGAAGTAGGCGCCGAGGTAGCCGGTGCGCGTCTTGACGAACCCGTCGGGCGAGCCGAGCTCGCCGCGCTCGGCGGGGTCGAGCCAGACCCGCACCGTCCAGTCGCTGGAGAGGCTGGTCAACGAACTGCCCATGCGCAAGAGCACCAGGTCGGCGCCGGGGCCGCCGCCGGCCTGGACGAAGCGCAGCTCGCGCGAGTCCTCGTCGCCCTCCTCCGGAAGGACGAAGGTCCAGTCCGGTTCCTCGGACAGACCGTCGGGCCCGAAGCGATGCGCCAGCACCCGGTCCTGGAAGTGGTAGACCAGCTCCGGACGCCCGTCGCCGTCCACGTCGGCGAAGCGCGGGGCCGGCAGCCACTGGGCGAGCCCGAACACCGGCGGGTCCTCGACGATGCCGACCTCTTCGCTGGGCACGAACAAATCGCTCAAGGGACGACTCGACAGGGTGACTTTGAGCAGGCCGCGCAGGAACTCGCTCGCCGCCAGCGGCTGGCGGTCGGTCATCGGCCGCAGCGCCACTGCGCCGCGCCGCGCGCCGTCGCCGTCGAACACGACCAGCCCGTCGAAGGTCGGCAACACCGTCTCGTCGCGACCGTCGCCGTCGAGGTCGGCGACCCCGGGCCACCACGGCAGGGCGTCCCGCGCCGGCAGGTCGAACAGCATCGGCGCGTCCGCCAGCTTGACGAAGGAGCCGTCGAGCGGCCGCAGCCACACCGCGTCGCGCACCAGGAACAGGAGCTGGGCGGCGGCCTCACCGGCGCGGAATCGACCGACGCTCCAGGCGACCACGGCGCGCGGCACCGCCACCACCTGGTCGGGCGCGGCGGGGAAGAGGCCGTCGGCGCGCTGACGCCGCACCTCGAGCCGCCGGCCGCCGGGTTCGTCGGTGGCGGCGAGCACCAGGTCGAGGAGGCCGTCGCCGTCCACGTCGGCGAAGGTGCGGTCGTCGAGGCGCGGCGCGCCGGGGATCGAGCTGCGCTCGAAGTGCACCGTCTGCAAGGCGAGCGACAGGGCGCAGGCCAGGGCGATCACGGGTGGGCCTCCCCCCCTCCGCCGAGGGGCACCTCCAACACCGGTTCCTCCTCGAGCACGGCCTCGCCGGTCTCCCAGTGGAGCAGGCCGAGCACCGACCACGACGCCTCGCCGCCGATGCGTTCGTAGCGGAACAGGTCGAGCAGGACGAGGTCGCCGACCCAGAACAGGTCGCGGTCCTCGGTCGGCGTGGTGCGCCAGCCGAAGACCGGCCACAGACGCACGGCGACGACGCGGCGGCCCGGGTCCCAGGCCCAGCCCTCGACCGTGCGCGTCGCCCCCGCGCCGTCGAGGACGTCGAGGGTGAACGGGTCGGCGGGTTCGAGCGCGAGCCGGATGCGGCGCACGAACTCGGCGGCCGAACCGGCGTCGCGGCCCTGGAAGGCGACGATGCGCTCGCCGACGCGGACCCCGGCGTCGGCCAGCGGACTGTCCGGGCCGAGCCCGACGACGACCGGGTGGATGCCGCGCGGATCACCCGGGCCGGGTCCGTCGTCGGCGACCGCGACCCGCAACAGCGCGCGCTCGACCCAGGCCACGGTGCGGCCGGTCTCGACCGTGACCACCTCGGGGACGGCCTCGGTCTCGAAGACGCGCGCGCCGCGCTGCAGGAGCAGCTTCACCAGGCGTTCCTCGCGGATCGAGTCGAGCACGCTCTCGAGGCGCCCCGGGTCGTCCACCGTGACGCCGTCCACCTCGAGCAGGACGTCGCCGACACGGACCCCGGCGAGGTCGGCGGGGCCGTCGGGGACGACCGCCACCACGCGCACGCCCGGCTGGAGGTCGAGCGAGGCGAGGTCGTCGGCCTCGTTGAGGGCGACCTCGAGGCCGAGCACGGCGCGGCGCTCGGGCGGGCGGAGCTCGTCCACCGCTCCTTCCTGGAAGAACGCCGCGGGCAGCGGCAGCGAGGCGTACTCGACCGTGCACGCTGCGAGCAGCGGTGCGAGGGCGAGGAACGCGGCCGGACGGCGGCGGAGCGGACGGGAACGGGTCATACGGCGCGGCGCCGGAACACCAGGATGGCGCCGACCCAGGCCAGGAACAAGGCCGGCCACGGGGCCTTCCAACCGACGGCGACCACGCGGTCGAAGGTCTCGGGCCAGGCGTCGGTGTAGCCCTCGGCGAAGCGGGCGATGCGGGCCAGGAAGGAGTCGGGGCCGAGCCCCGGCAGGGTGTCCGCGAACCACCACGGCGCGCGGTCGCCGAGGGTCTCGCGGAACAGGGTCGGCGCGAGCACCAGCGCGAGCCCGGCGCCGACCGCCGAGACCGAACGGCGGCTGGCGGCGCCGAGGAAGAGGGCGAGGCCGCCGAGGGCGAGCAGCGCCGGCACGCCGTGGAGGACGGCGTCGCGGACCGCGACGTCGAGCCCGTCGTCGGCGACCGAGATCAGGACCTCGCCGTCCTCCATGACGTCGCCTGCGTCGAACAGGGCCGAGGCGGCGGCGAGCGAGCCGAGGACGGCGCAGGCCAAGAGGGTCAGCGGCAGGACCAGCGCGGTGACGCCGCGCGCCGCGATCAGCGCCGGGCGGGTGATGCGGCGGGTCAGGGGGTCGCGCACCGAGCCCGACGCGACCTCGCGCGGCAGACCCGCGCCGACCAGGACCAGGACGAAGAGCTCGACCAGGAACGCGGCGGCGCGCACGCCGTGGGCGAACTGCGGCCAGGCGTTCCAGGCCCCGACCTCGCCCGGCCCGGGGCCGCCGGCGGCGTGGGCGGCGCCGAGCACGAGGCGGCCGGCGACGACGCGGGCGACGGCGACCAGGAGGACGGCGAGGTGGGCGAGCAGGATCGGGCGGCGGTGGAGCAGCTGGTAGAGCTCGCCGCGGAGGGCGCGGGCGAAACCGGTCACGCCCCCACCTCCTCGCCGGGCGCGCCGTCGGGGTCGGCTCCATCGCCGCCGTCCGCGGGGGAGCCGGCCAGGGCGTCTGCGCGACGCGCCAGGGCGTCGCGGAAGACCTGGACCAGGCTGGCGTGGTGGCGGGTGAAGGCGCGTGGCCGCGCCCCGCCGGCGACCAGGTCGGCGAGCACCCGCTCGGCGTCGAAGTCCGCGTCGAGCCGCGCCTCGACCCGGCCGTCGGCGAGGACGATGGGCTCGCGCACGCCGCTCGCGGCGCGGAGCACGTGGAGTGCGGCCTCGACGTCGCCGGCCTCGAGCACGAGGCGGTCGCCGGCGCGGCGCAGGAGGTCCGCGGTCGCCCCCTCGAGCAGGGTCGCGCCGTCCTCGAGCAGGCCGACGTGGGTGCAGACGTGTTCCACCTCGCGCAAGTGGTGGCTCGAGAGCACGATGGTCACGCCCTCGTCGCGGGTCAGCCGCACGAACAGGTCGAGCAGCTCCTCGACGCCCTCGGGGTCGAGCCCGGAGAGCGGCTCGTCGAGCACCAGCAGCTCGGGGGCGCCGAGCAGCGCGCGCGCCACCGCCGCGCGCCGTCCCTGGCCGTGCGACAGGCGGTCGCCGCGGTTGTGCTGGCGGTGGGTCAGCCGCACCAGCCGCAGCACCTCGTCCACGCCGCGCCCGCCACGGATGCCGCCGCGGATGCGGGCGAGCTCGAGGTTCTGGCGCACGGTCAGCCCGTCGTCGAGCCCGGGCGGGTCGAGCGCGACGCCGAGCGGGCGGGGGACCTCGTGGAGCCGGCGCGCGTCGTGCCCCCACACCCGGGCCGCGCCGTCGTAGGCCGGCAGGAAGCCGAGCAGGCAGCGCAGGGTGGTGGTCTTGCCGGCGCCGTTGCGGCCGATGAGCCCGTAGAGGGCGCCGGGCGGGACGGCGAGGTCCACGCCGCGGAGGACCTCGGTCCGCCCGAGACGGACCCGGAGGCCGACGGCCTCCATGGCGGCTATGCTGCCCGAAGTCCCATCGCCGCCTCGCACCATGGCGCCATCATCCGCCCGCCCCGGAGGGGATTCAACCGCGCCCCGCCCCTTCTCGCTGCTCTCGTTCGACTGCTTCGGCACCTTGGTGGACTGGCGGCGGGGACTGGCGGACGGACTGGCCCGCCAGGGTGTGCCTACGGACGACGCCGGAGCGCTGGAGCGGTTCTTCACCCGCCGCGAGGCGGCCGAGCGGGGGCTGCAGGCGGCCGAGCCGGGGCTGGCCTACCGCACCGTGCTGGCCCGCTCCACCCGCGACGCCGTCCGTGAGGTCTGGGGCATCGCCCTCTCGCCCGAGTCGGCGGACGCGATCGCCGCCGGGCAGCGCGGCTGGCCGGCCTGGCCCGATGCGCCGGCGGCACTGGCCCGACTGGACGCCGCCGGCTTCCCGCTCGCCCTGCTGTCGAACTGCGACGAGGACGTGTTGCTCGACTGCGCCCGTGAGGTCCTCGGTCTGGACGAGGTCCTGCTCGTGGCCTCGTCGGCGGTCGGCTCGTACAAACCGGCGCCGGGGCACTGGGAGGCGCTGCTCCGCGCCACCGGTCTGCCCCCCGACGCCGTGCTCCACGCCAGCGCCTACGCGACCTACGACCACGTCCCGGCCCGCGCGCTCGGCTTCGCCGTCGCCCACGTCGCCCGCCCCGGCGCCGAGGCGCCCGACTTCGCCCCCGACCTCGCCGTCGCCGACCTCGCCGACCTCGCCGACCGCCTCGGGGCGTGAAGCCACCGGCGCGGTCAGTCCACGATCTCGGTCCGGCCCAGGGTGGACATGGTCCACACGCGGTCGGTCGTGCCCGGCTCCAGGACCACCGCCTTGGTGTAGAGGGCGGTCCCGGAGAGGGCGGGGTTGCGGGGGAGGGTGAACTCGACCACGCCGTGACCCTCGGCGTCGAGCGTTCCCGA
>JALUVI010000017.1 GCA_027020785.1 Planctomycetota bacterium
GTAGAGCCGTTTGAGGTCGTCCGGAACGGCCTCGACCGATTGGATCGAACCGTCCGCCCGCTTGATGGCGTTCCGGACCTCCTCGGTCCACAGCCCGCGCTCCTTGAGGTCGCGCACCAGGTACTGGTTGATCTGCAGGAAGTCGCCGGACAGCGTCTCGCGCTTGAACAGGTTCGAGACTTGCGGCTCGATGCACTCGTAGCAGCCGCTGATGCTGGCGATGGTCGCGGTCGGGGCGATCGCGATCAGCAACGAGTTGCGCAGCCCGTGCTCCACGATCTCCTTCCGCAGCTCCTCGAAGCGCTCCGGCTGCGACGGCGTGACGCCCCACAGGTCGAACTGCAGCTGCCCCTGCGCCGCGCGGGTCTCGGGGAAGGCCTCGTGCGGTCCGTGTTCCTTGGCCAGCTGGTTCGACTGCCACAGGGCGTGGTAGTAGATCTCCTCCTGGATGCGGGTGCTGATCTCGCGCGCCTCCTCGGAGTCGAAGGGGAGCCGCAGGCGGAAGAACACGTCCTGCAGGCCCATCAGGCCGAAGCCGACCGGGCGCCAGCGCCGGTTGCTGCGCGCCGCATCCTCGGTCGGGTAGTAGTTGATGTCGATGACCCGGTCCAGGAACTTGACCGCCGTACGGACCACCTCGCCGATGCGCTCGTAGTCCACCTCGCCGTCGACCACCATCTTGCTCAAGTTGATGGAGCCGAGGTTGCAGACGGCGGTCTCCTCCCGGTCGGTCACCTCGATGATCTCGGTGCAGAGGTTGGAGAGGTGGACGACGCCCCCCTTGCCGGTCTGGTTGCACTTCAGGTTGGAGTGGTCCTTGAAGGTCATCCAGCCGTTGCCGGTCTGGGCCAGGGTCCGCATCATCCGCCCGTAGAGGTCACGCGCCTTGACCTGCCGCTCGTAGAGCCCCTGCTCCTCGGCCTCTTCGTAGGCCCGCCGGAAGGCGTCGCCGTAGAGGTCGGGGAAGTGGGGCACCTTCTTCGGGTCGAACAGCGACCAGACCCCGTCGTCGCGGACCCGCTCCATGAACAGGTCGGGCACCCAGTTGGCCAGGTTCAGGTTGTGGGTGCGCCGCATCTCGTCCCCGGTGTTGTCGCGGAGTTCGAGGAAGTCCTCGATGTCGGCGTGCCAGGTCTCGAGGTACACGCAGGCCGCCCCCTTGCGCCGCCCGCCCTGGTTGACCGCTGCGACCGAGCTGTCGAGCGTCTTCAGGAAAGGCACGATGCCGTTGGACTTCCCGTTGGTCCCCTTGATGTGCGAGCCGCGCGAGCGCACCCGGTGATAGGCCAGCCCGATGCCCCCGGCGAACTTGGACAGCTTGGCGATGTCGGTGTAGCGCTGGTAGATGGACTCGAGGTCGTCCTGCGGCGAGTCCAGCAGGTAGCAGGACGACAGCTGGGTGCGGCGCGTCGCCGAGTTGAACAGCGTCGGCGAGCTGGGCATGTAACGCAGCGAGCTGATCAGGCGGTAGAACTCGATCGCGTCGTGCGGCGACTCGGCCAGCCCGCAGGCCACCCGCATGAAGAAGTACTGCGGTGTCTCGATGACCTTGCGAGACTCCGGATCCTTGAGCAGATAGCGGTCGTACAGGGTGCGCAGCCCGAAGTACTGGAACAGGTCGTTGCGGTCCTTCTCGATGGCGTCGTTCAGCTTGCGGCGGTTGGCCTCGACGAAGCCGAGGACCTGGTCCGAGATCAGCCCCTGGGCGTGGCCGTAGGCGATGGACTGCGAGAAGGACATCACGTCCTGGTTGCGCACCTCCTTGTCGATGTACACCGCGAGCAGCCGCGCCGCGAGTCGAGAGTACTGCGGCTCCTCGGCGATGAGCGAGGCCGCGGTCTGGATCGAGAGTCGGTCCAGTTCGGCGGTGGTGGCGCCGTCGTAGAGCCCGCTGATGGTGCGGGTCGCGACCCGCATCGGGTCCACGGCGTCCAGGCCGCCGCAGCAGCGGGTCACGGCGCGGACGATCTTGTTGACGTCCACCGGCTCGAACGAGCCGTTGCGCTTGCGGACCCGCATCCGGGTCGGGGGGGCCTCGTCCGAGGACGGCGCGTCGGGGGTCAGGACGTCGTCGGGGGCGGTCTGGGTGGGGGAATCCATCGGGGCGGTGTCGGTTCGGCGCGTTCCTTCGTAAGTCTTCGTAGGTCAAGCGATTACGACGATTCATGGCGCCTGGGGCGGGGCCGTGGGCTCCTGCGGCGCGGACTCCCACGATATGTGGAGTCGGTGCGGCCCGCAACCCCCCATGGATTGTGGGTGGAACCTCCGTGGAGAACCCGTTGACAGTCCGTGGGTTGCGTCCGCGGGCGAGCTCCGGCGGGGCCCCGGAGACGGTGCGGTACGACCGCCGCGGCCCCCCCTTCGCCGCCTACCATGCCGCTCTGGTGGACCGTCCCGCCCTCCTCCAGCCGTCCCGCGCAGAGCTCCGCGAGCGTTTCGCGGCCGCCGGTCTCGCTCCACGCTGGGCCGACGTCCTGCGCCGCGCCCTGCTCCACGGGTGGGATCCCGCTTCCGGGCCGCCCCCGGTGCGCCGCGCCCAGCCGCCGCGCGACCTCCTGGAGCGGGTCGCCGAGATCGCGACCTGGAGTTCCCTCCGCGAGCACGCGGTCGCGGCGAGCCCCGACGGCGTCTCCAAGTCGCTGTTCCGGCTTCACGACGGCGAGGCCGTGGAGGCCGTCGCCCTGCCCGGCGCCCGCCGCCCCTCGGCCTGCCTCTCGACCCAGGTCGGTTGCGCCATGGCCTGCCGCTTCTGCGCCTCGGGCCTGGACGGCGTGCGCCGCAACCTCGCCGCCCACGAAGTCCTGGAGCAGCTCGCCCTGCTGCGCCGCCGCGGTCCGGTTCAGCGCCTCGTCTTGATGGGGGCGGGCGAGCCGACCCGCAACCTGCGCGCCGTCGTCGCCGCCCTGCGCGTGCTCCGCGACGAGGGCTCGTTGGGGCCGCGCCACGTCCTTCTGTCCAGCGTCGGGCCCGCCGCGGCCATCCGCCGCGTCACCGCCACCGGCCTGCCCGTCACGCTGGCGCTGTCGCTCCACGCCCCCGACCGCGCTCTGCGCGCGGAGCTGGTGCCGACCCAGCCCGATGCCGAGCCCGCCGAACTGCTCGACGCCTGCGACGCCCACTCGACCGCCACCGGGGGCCGGCCCTACCAGGTCGAGTACGTCCTCCTCGGCGGCGTGAACGACGCCCCGGCCCACGCCGCCGCCCTCTCCGACCTGCTCCACGGCCGCCGCGCCCACGTCAGCCTCATCGCCTGGAACGCGGTGCCGGGCCTGCCCTTCGCCGCCCCCTCACCGCCCCGCGCCGCCGCCTTCCTCGCGACCCTCCGCCGCGCCGGCGTCAGCGCCGCCCTCCGCCGCACCCTCGGCGCCCCCGCCACCGCCGCCTGCGGCCAACTCCGCGCCTCCCGGGCGGTGTGAGCTTGGCGCGCTGACCGTCCGTCGGCTCCCTGGGGAGCGCTCCCCGGGGCAGGTGGCGGGTCAGGGGCGCAGGGCGGCGAGGCCGGGGAGTTCCTTGCCCTCCAGCAGGGCCAGGAAGGCGCCGCCGCCGGTGCTGACGTGGCGGATGCGGTCGGTCAGGCCGGTGCGGTGGAGCGCCGCCACCGAGTCGCCGCCGCCGACCACGGTGTGGCCGGGGCAGGCGGCGACGGCGCGGGCCACCTCGAGGGTGCCGGCGGCGAACTTCGGGAACTCGAAGACCCCCATGGGGCCGTTCCAGACCACGGTGCCGGCGCCGCGGACGGCTTCGGCGAAGCGCTCTCGCGTCGTCGGGCCGATGTCGAGGCCCATCCAGCCGTCGGGCACGTCGCCGGCGAAGACCTCGGCCTCGGCCTCGGCCGAGAACTCGCGGGCGCAGACGTGGTCCTCGGGCAGCAGGAAGCGGATGCCGTTCCGCGCCGCCTTCTCGAGCACCTCGCGTGCCACCTCGAGCCGATCCTCCTCGCACAGGCTGTCGCCGATGCCGCGGCCCATCGCCTTCAGGAAGGTGTAGGCCATGCCGCCGCCGACCAGGACCACGTCCACCTTCTCGAGGAGCCGTTCCAGCACCAGGATCTTGTCGCTGACCTTGGCCCCCCCGACGATGGCGACCAGCGGCCGCACCGGCTCGTCCAGGGCGTGGTGGAAGGCGTCCACCTCGCGGGCGAGCAGGTGTCCGGCCACGGCCGGTTTCAGCAGCCGCGGCACGCCCACGGTGGAGGCGTGGGCCCGGTGGCACACGCCGAAGGCGTCCTGGACGAAGACCTGGCCCAGCTTGGCCAGGGCGGCGGCGAACTCGGGGTCGTTCGCGGTCTCGCCGGGTTCGAAGCGCAGGTTGTCGAGCACCAGGACCTGGCCCGGTTCGAGCGCCCACGCCGCGGCCCGGGCCTCGTCGCCGGCGACGTCGGGCACGAAGCGCACCTCGTGTCGCGGCAGCAGCTCGCCGAGCCGCTCGGCCACCGGCCGCATCCGCAGCTCCTCGACGACCTTCCCCTTGGGGCGGCCGAGGTGCGAGGCCACCACCAGCGCCCCGCCGCGGTCGAGCACGTGGCCGAGCGTCGGCAGG
>JALUVI010000018.1 GCA_027020785.1 Planctomycetota bacterium
GCCGGTGGTGCCCTTGACGCCGCGGAACGGCAGTTCGTCGCGGATGCGCTCGACCTCGCCGAGGTCCATGACCAGGTCCTGCAGCCACAGCCCGGCCCGCTTGCCGAGGGTGGTCGGCTGCGCCGGCTGGAAGTGGGTGAAGCCGAGTACCGGAAGGTCGGCGTGTTCGCGGCAGAACCCGGCGAGGTCCCGGATCACCTGGACCAGCCGCGCGCGCAGGAGGTCGAGCCCGTCGCGCATCAGGACCAGGTCGGAACCGTCGGCGACGAAGCAGGAGGTCGCACCGAGGTGCAGGAACGGTTTGGCCGCCGGAGCGACCTCGCCGAAGGCGTGGACGTGGGCCATGACGTCGTGGCGCAGCTCGGACTCGAGCTCGGCGACCCGCGCCAGGTCGAGGTCGTCGCGGTGCTCCCGCATCGCGGCGATCGCCTCCTCGGGGACGTCCAGGCCGAGTTCGCGCTCGCTCTCGGCCAGCGCGATCCAGAGGTCGCGCCACACCAGGGCGCGGCGGCGCTCCGAGAAGTTCTCCTGCATCGGCCGGCTCGCGTAGCGGGCGGCGAGCGGCGAGCGGTAGGTGGCGGTCGGGTCCGGATGCGAGAGGGAATCGGCGCTCATGACGAAGGGGGAGGCGTGGAGCGTAGCGGCCACTCCGGGGCGAAGGACGGCACCAGCGTCCACGCCGCGGCGAGGCCGACGAAGAGGAGGGCGGTGCCCCAGGGGAACGGCGCGTCGCGCGACGACCACGCGGCGAGCCGCAGGGCGAAGGCGGCGCCGAACAGGTCGGTGCCGAGGTCCCACACCGACGAGCTGCGGGCGGGGTTGGCGCCCTGCAGCCACTCGTCGAGCACCGCCAGGGCCAGCGCGCCGGCGAGCGGCAGGAGGAGGCGGCGCCCGGCCCGGGCCGCGTCCAGACCGAAGGCCAGGGCGAGGGCCACGGCGACCACGCCGTAGAGCACGAGGTGGAGTCCGTTCTGGACGTAGACGCGCCAGTCGAGCACCCCCTCCTCTCCGGAGACGCCGGGCACCATCGAGGCGAGGACGACGAGGGCGACGGCGGCGCCCCCGACGACGAGCCGCAGCGGGCGCGGCAGGGCGAGGAGTCGGGGGTACCAGCGCCTCACGCCGCGTCCCCCCGGGGCTCGAGCAGGAGGGAGAGGTCCAGGGCCGGCGGCGAATGCGTCAGTGCGCCCAGCGAGACCCGGTCGAGCCCGAGTCCGGCGAGCCGGACCAGGTCGTCGGGGTGCAACCCGCCGCTCGCCTCCAACACGGCGCGCGGATGGCGCGAGCGCAGCTCGGCCACGGCGGCGGCGAGTTCCTCGGGCGTGAAGTTGTCGAGCAGCACGTAGTCGGCGCCGGCCGACAACGCGGCCTCGGCCTCCTCCACCGAGCGGGCCTCGGCGCCGACGACCCGCCCCGCGGCGGCCGCGACGGCGCGGGCCACGGTCTCGGCGTAGGACAGCCCGGAAAGGGCGAAGTGGTTCTCCTTCAGCAGCAGCTGGTCGGCGAGGTCGCGGCGGTGGTCCACGCCGCCGCCGGCGCGCACGGCGTGGCGCTGTGCGTCGCGCAGCCCGGGCACGGTCTTCCGCGTCGGCAGGACCTGCAGCCGCCCCTCGGCGGCCGCCACCGCGCGCCGGGTCAGGGTGGCGACGCCCGACAGCTGCTGCAGGAAGTTCAGGGCCACGCGCTCGGCGGCGAGGAGGGCGCGGGCCGCGCCTTCCAACCGCAGCACCTCGTCGCCGGGCGCCAGCGCGGCGCCGTCCTCGAGCGCGTGGAGCACCCCCACCGCGGGGTCGAGCTCGCGGAAGGCGGCCAGCGCCCACGGCATCCCGGCGAGGACGCCCTCGGCGCGGGCGAGCACCCGGGCCTCGGCGCGGGCCGAGGGCGGCACCACGGCCAGGGTGGTCGCGTCCTCGGCGGCGCGGTCCTCGTCCAGGGCTCGTCGCACGAGCTCCCGGACGGCCTCGGAGGGGGCGGCCACGCCTTCCACGGCGCGATTCTACCGAGGCGGGTCGCGCTCCCCGCCGCCCGCGGCGGGAGCGAACCCGTCGTCACCCCCGGCAGCCCCCGCGACGCCGCGCCGGGCCGCGCGCCCGCCGGCCGCGGCGTAGAAGGCGGCGACCTCCGCCGCGGTGGCCTCGCCGACCCCGGGGACCAGCGCCAGTCGTTCCGGGGTCAGCGGCCGCGGCAGGAAGGGACGCGCTTCCACCACCGCGCGGGCCCGCGCCGCGCCGAGCCCGGGCAGCCACGACAGCTCCACCACGTCGGCCCGCTCCAGGTCGGGGACCAGCGTCGGCGGCCCCACCGCCGGGTCGAGCGGATTCGGCGGCGGCCCGACCCGCCACGCCCCAAAGCCGCGCAATGCCGCCACCATCACGACCACCGCCGTGATCCGCACCGCAAGCTCCCCCCGCCGCTCCACACCGAAGCAGACGCACCACCCCTCCGCGGGTCACATATCGAGCCTCCTGCTCCCACTCTTTCCGTGGGAATCCGAGGTGCTGCCAGCAATGGGAAGGAGCAGCGCCCTCTCGTATCCGATCAACCGTCGCAGTAGCACTTCGCCAAGCCGATCGGCGTGGCCAGGGAACAGTATTCCCCTTGGCCGCAACCGCCTGAGCAGGCAGGCCTCCAAGGTCCGTCCATGGCACTCACGAGATCGACGCCGCAGTCCCAAGACGGACGATCGCCATCGTCGTCGTCATCGGGGCAGCCGCACCATTGCACGCTGAAGATCGGGTCCTCCTTGGTGAAGAGGAGACAGGGAATCGAAAGCGAACAGGCCGAGTGACCAGGGCAGACCAGGCCCCAGCCTTCCTCGGGATCCTGGAACGCAATCGCCTTGCCGTGGCAGGGATTCGAGCCGTCCGGGCGGGATGCTCCGTTGCCCTCGATCCAGCCCGGTGCTCCAAGGAAGGGGACGAGAGAGAGTGTGAGGAACAGCAGTACACGCATCGTGGTCGAACCTCCTCGTTCAACGCATCATCGCAGGAAGGACGTCGTCGTGGTCGACGACGAGGAAGGGGGTGCCCCCGGCGCTGGGCCAGGCGGCGAAGGGACGCGCCTCGGCGAGGACGAGGGGGCGGCGCGTCGCGGGGTCCGGAGTGCCGAGGACGGCGACCGGAAGCTCCGGGTCGCCCTCGAACCAGTGTCGAGCGGCAGCTCGACTCGTCACCCCCGGCCACGGCGCATCGGGGCGGGCGAGTGCGAGACGCAGGGGGAAGGGGAGACCGTCTTCGTCGAGGACGAGCCACGAACACCTCCACCACCGCGGATGGAGGGAGACCACCACCGAACCACCCTGGTCGTCCACGGTGACGACGTCCCCATCCACCAGGCGGACGAAAGCCCCATGTCCCAGCCCCATCGGCTCCACGGGGGAAGGCAGACTGCGCACTTCCCAGCGACCGATCGGGAGCCAGACCAGGAAACGGTCACCACCGCATCGAGAGGCCCGCCTCGCGACCACGCGTCCACCCTCCCCCAGCGGCACGAAGCCGAGCGCGACGGTGTCGGGAAGGTCCTGCCGGTCGGGAACCGTCTCCAGGAAACGGACCGTGACCGGAACGGCATCTGGAACACCCAGATCCGGGCGCCAGACGGCGAAGTCCGGCGCCGTCAACGGCAGGATCGGCAGGGACTTCCGGACGCGACCGAGTTCGGACTCTGCCGTGACCTCGAGGGCAGGGGGGTTCTCTCGGGATCCCAATCGGGCCAGACCGACCAATGCAGGTCCTCGTACTCTTCGAGCGGAATCCGAGCGGCGATCCGTTCGGCCAGGGAAGCGAAGGCGGAGGGCGGCGTGGGCTCCCGAAGGAATCCGTCGCCGGGTCGGGCCGTCTCGAGGGCGAAGTGCAGGAAGCGACGATCGAAGACGACCACGTAACCCACCCACCGAGGTACTCGCACGACGTATTCGTCCGACATCCGTTCCAAGGAGTAGGCGCCGAAGCGGCAGCCTTCCGCCCGCACCCAACAGCGAGACGTTCGGCTCCCAGAGGCGCGCACCCGAACCCGACCGTCACGAGCCGTGAGGGCGCCCGGGGCCGCACCAGCGGGAGGGAGGACACCGACCCAGACCTCGGCTCCAGCGAGGGGATTGCCCCGTGTGTCCAGGACGCGGAGGGCGAGGTCGCCCAGGGGGGCGAGGAGGACCTCCCAGTCGAGGCCTTCCTCGTATGAGCGGAGCACGAGGTCCGGCTCGGCGACGGCGCCGACGGCGACCACGCGGGGATGCCGCCCGGAGGCGAGGAAGGACTCCAGGGCGACGGCCTGCGCGCCCTCGACGACGACCCGACCATCCACGATCGCAGCCGTGGCGCACTCGTCGGGCGAGGCCGGGACCGGCCAGGCGAACCATCCCTCCGGGACGTCCGAACCGTCCGCCTCGCGGACCGCGACGACCAGCCGGTCGGCGTCGGACGGCGCCGCGGCGGAGGAAGCGACGGGCACGCGGCGAGGTGGCGAGGAGCGGTTCTCGACGTCTGGGGCGCCAGACGCAACCCCACCCGGAGAGCCCTCCTGGACCCGCGCCGGCGGCCCGGACTCCGGCCGCAGGTGGCGGAGCCCCCAGACGGTCAGGAGGGCCACCAGGGTGGAGAACACGAGGAGGAGGCGAGAACGCTTCACGGCCCGTGCTCCCAGGATGACCGATCCCCCCCCCCGTCAAGGGCCGCGACGGCCCCTTCAGGAGCCGTCCTGGAAGCGGGCGCCGGGGGGGAGGGTGCGGCGGCGGCGGCGGACGGGTGAGGCCGCGGCGGCGGGCAGGGCGCGCTCCACCAGGGCGCAGAGGGCGACCGCGGCGGCGTCCGACTCGTCGGGGGTGGCGAAGTCGTGGGCCGGGTCGAGGGCGAGGCGCACCCGGACCAGGGCGGCGACCTGCTCCTTGGAGGCGTTGCCGTTCCCGGCGACGCGACGCTTCACCGTGGCCGGCGACAGCTCGGCGACCGCGAGGCCGCGGGTGGCCGCGAGGAGCAGGACGGCGCCGCGGGCCTCGCCGAGCTTGAGCGCCGAGCGCGCGTTGACCCCGAAGTAGGCCGCCTCCAGCGCGACCACGTCGGGACGGTGCGCGTCGAGGACCTCGCCCAGACCGTCGTGGAGGCGCCGCAGGCGCTCGGCCGCGTCCGGGCGGCCGCGGTCGAGCCGCAGCGTCCCGCTGGCGACCAGGGTCGGCTCGCCGGCGGCGCCGCCCTCGGCCAGGACCGCCCAGCCGGCGAGCCGGGTCCCCGGGTCCACGCCGAGGACGCGCATCGCGGGAGTGTCGCCCACGCGCCGATGGTACCCTGCCGCCATGCCGCGGGACACGACCTTCGTGGTGCTGGCCTCGGGCCGCGGCCGACGGATGGGCGGCGTGGACAAGGCCCTGCTCGACCTCGGCGGACGCCCGGTGCTGGCGTGGTCCCTGGCCGCGGCGCGCGCCGTCGCCGACGTCGCGGAGGTCGTCGTCGTGGCCTCGGCCGAGACCGAGGCCGGCCTCGCCGCGCGCTGGAACGCTTCCGCCGCCGAGCTCGGCGCCGACCGCGTCGTCCGCGGCGGGGCCGAGCGCTGGCTCTCGTCCCGCGCCGGCGTCGAGGCGGCGCGCACCGAGTTCGTCGTCGTCCACGACGCCGCGCGCCCCCTCCTCGCCGCCGCCGACCTGGCCGCGGTGCTCGCGGCGGTCCGCGACGCCGACGCCGCGCTGCTCGCCGAACCGGTCGCCGACACCCTCAAGGAGGACGACGGCGGCGGCCGCGTCGCGCGCACCGTGGACCGCTCGCGGCTGTGGCGGGCGCTGACCCCGCAGGGGGCGCGCACCGCGGCGCTGCGCGACGCGTTCACGCGCTGGCCTGCCGACGCGCCGCCGCCGACCGACGAGGCCCGGGTGCTCGAGGCCGTCGGCCTCCGCCCGCGGCTGGTCGCGGCGACGGCGCCGAACCCCAAGCTCACCCGCCCCGCCGACCTGCCGCTGCTCGAGGCGCTGCTCGCCGCCCGCGAAGCCGCCGCCCCCTCCCCGGACACGCCGTGACGCCCCTCCCCCCCATCCGCATCGGTCTCGGCTGGGACCGCCACCGCCTGGTCCCCGGCCGCGACTGCGTGCTCGGCGGCCTGCGCCTGCCGTGCGAGGTCGGCCCCGCCGGCCACTCCGACGGCGACGCCGTGCTCCACGCCCTGATGGACGCGCTCCTCGGCGCCGCCGGCCTCGACGACCTCGGCACCCTGTTCCCCGACGACGACCCGCGCTGGGAGGGCGCGTCGAGCCTCGACCTGCTCGACGAGGTGCTGGCGCGGCTGCGGCAAGTTCGGATGGCCCCGGTGTCGGTGGACCTCGTCGTGGCCTGCGACCGACCCCGCCTCGCCCCCCACCGCGCCTCCATCCGCGCCCTCGTCGCCGAGCGGCTCGGGCTGCCGGTGGACCGCGTCAACCTCAAGGGCAAGACCACCGAGAGCGCGGGCGGTCCGATCGAGACGGTGGAGTGCCACGCGGTGGCGCTGCTCCGCGAGCGGCGGGACGAGGTCGGCGCCGACTGAACCGGACGTCCGGCGGCGCGCCGCTGGAGCGTCAACGAACGGGGGCGTCGCCGACCTGCAGGCGCCACAGCCGCGCATAGACCCCACCGCGCTCGAGCAGCTCGTCGTGGGTCCCCTCCTCGACCAGACGCCCCTGGTCCAGCACCAGGATGCGGTCGGCGTCGCGGACGGTGGACAGCCGGTGGGCGATGACCACGCAGGTGCGCCCGGCGAGCAGGCGGTCGAGCGCCTCCTGGACCACCCGCTCCGACGCCGTGTCGAGCGCGCTCGTCGCCTCGTCGAGCAGGAGCAGTTCCGGGTCCTTGAGGAGCGCCCGGGCGATGGTCACGCGCTGCGCCTCGCCGCCCGACAGACGCGCCCCGCTCTCGCCGACCTCGGTGTCGAGCCCCCGCGGCAGCCGCTCCAACAGCGGCCCGAGGTTGGCGGCGCGACAGGCGGCCAGGACCTCCTCGTCGTCGGCGTCGGGCCGGCCGTAGCGCACGTTGTCGCGCAGGCTGGCCTGGAACAGGAACGGCGACTGCTGGACCACGGCCAGGCGGTCGAGCCAGTCGCCGTGGCGCAGCTCGCGCAGGTCCGCTCCGTCCACCAGGATGCGGCCGCGACTCGGATCCTGGAAACGGGCCACCAGGTCGAGCACCGTGCTCTTGCCGGCCCCCGACGGTCCCACCAGGGCGACCCGCTCGCCGCGCCGCACCGTGAAGTCGAGGTCGGAGACGGCGTCCTCCTCGGTCTCGGGGTAGCGGTAGCTCACGCCCTCGAAGCGGATGGAGCTGCGCAGCCCCTCGTAGGGCCGTGACTCACGCGAGTGGTCCAACGTGGGCTGGAGTTCGAAGACCTCGAACACGCGATCCAGCGAACCGAGCGAGGTGTAGACCGTGCTCACCGCCTTGGTCAGGCGCTTGACGTTCGCGAACACCGTGGCGATGGCCACGAAGAAGGTGAACATCGTGCTCACCTCGTGGAACACCGGCCGCCACAGCAGGTGGACCAGGACCAGCGCGCCGAGCACCAGCCCGATGCCGCCGTTGGCCACCAGCGAAGTCACGCCGAGGCTGGTCGCCTGGGCCCGGATCATACGCCCGCTCTCGTGCACGAACTCGTCGTTGCGGCGGCGGAACTCCTCGGCCTCGCGGTCCTCCATGCGGAAGGACTTGACCACCCGCACCCCCGACAGCATCTGCAGCAGGCTCTGCGTGGTGTCGCCGAGGACCTCCTGCGAGGCGCGGCTGCGCTTGCGCACCTTGGGCCCGATCTTGGCCACCGGCAGGGCCACCACCGGCAGGAACACGAGCATGCCGAGGGTGGCGAGCGGCTCGGCGGCGTAGGCCACGGCCAACGAGGCGACGACGGCGAACGGCGTCTGCACCAGCTCCTCGAGCATCAGGGTCAGGATGCGCAGGCTGGTGGAGACGTCCGAGGTCAACCGCGACACCAGGTCGCCGAGGCGGCGGCCCGAGTGGAAGTCCATGCCGAGACGCACCAGGTGCTCGCCGAGCCGCTGCCGCAGGTCGGTGATCATGCGCACACCGAGCATGCGGCTGACCCGTACGAAGGCGTACTCCATCGCTGCGAACACGGCGGCGGCGCCGACCATCAGCGCCACCAGGACGACGACCTGGGCCACGTCGGGCCGCATGCCGAGGGTCGGCAGGCCGGCCAACCACGGCTCCAGCACCTGGTGGTCGAAGCGGGCCAGCAGCGACTCGCCGGCCACCCCCGTCTGGGCCGGTGCGTCCGGGAACAGCCGGCGCACCAGCGGATCGAGGAAGATCAGCGTCAGCCGGGACCCGACGCCGGCCGCGGCGCCGAGCACGACGGTCGCCACCGCCTGCCCGCGGTAGCGGACCAGGAAGGGCCAGAGGCGGCGGTACGCCTCCAGGATGGAGGGACGGTGGGAGGAGCGGGCCGTGGCCGGCCTCCTGACCTCGGGCGCCGGGCCGGCGCCCCGGCGGTCAATCGTTGCGGAGCCCGTTCAGGAAGTCGAGGAAACGTTGCGACACGTAGTCGTCCTCGACCTGATAGGCGATGGTGCCGTTGTTCGTGACGTCCACCTCCTCGGTCGGCGCGATGCGACGCGTCACGCGATGGAAGTAGTAACCGAGCGGCCCGAGATCGGGTCCGTAGATCTCGTGCGGCACGTCCTCGAAGAAGATCCGGTCACCGACGGAATGCCCGTAGAGGAAATCGGTGAACACGCTCTCGCCGAGGAAACTGCGCAGGTCGCCCCACATCATCGCAGGGAAGCGCCCGCGGTCCCGCTGCGGCATGTTGCCCTGCGCGCCGGGCTGCTTGGGCGGGAAGCCGCTGTACTCCAACAGCAGGGTGTCGAAGTCCTCGCCGTCGGCGAGCATCTGCGCGACCTCGTCGGCCCGCTGTTTGGCGTAGCCGAAGGGATCGTCGGTGTCCTTGCGGAAGACCAACGGCGCGGTGCTGAACTCGAGCGCGGCCGGGTCCACCGCGGGCAGCAGGATGACGTCGCAGTCCACCTTGCCCTGGACGAACATCCAACCGCGCTTGGAGGCATGCTCCTCGAGGGTCTCGGTCGGGATCGGGTGGGGCAGGGTGGTGCGGAACGACTCACGGATCCAGAAGTGGCGCCGGAACAGCTCCATGCTCGGGAAGCCGAGCATCTGCACCGCCACGTGTTCCAGCGGGAAGATGGTGCCCTCGTAGAGGGTGTTCTCGGCGGCGAGCACTTCCTCGAAGCTCTTCCGACTCAACCAGTGGCCGTCCTCGTACAAGGCCCGAGTCGCCGCCTCCACGGTGTCCACCCACTTGGTCAGGAACTCCTGCTCCACGGGGCCGACCATCGGCTCGACCAGCGCATACAACTCCTCCGTCGTGAACTCCTTGCCGTTCACCCGCAGGGCCACGCCCTCGGGAAGGCCGTCCACCGGGGTCTCGACCTCGGCGTCCGCCTGGAGCCACTGGAACACGCCGGGACGCAGGGCGAACTGGAAGACCATGTCCAGTTGCAGCGGCTGCAGCTCCCCGGTCTCCTCCTTGGCCTGCTTCTTGCGCTTCCAGAGGTCTTCGACCGGCTTCCAGCGCGCGTCGCCGTTCTCGCCCTTCTCGAAGATCACGGCGAGCTGCTCCATCGGCCACAGGTCCGGGTCGTCCGGGAAGAACATGTCGATCATGCGCAGGTTCAACGCGGCCATGCGCCGGAACAACTCGGGGTCCTGGCCGAGGCCGGCGAGGTACTCCCAGAAGTCGAGGTTGGGGTTCTGGGCCTCGAAGGCGTCCACGGTCTCCTGGATCTTCGACTCGAGCGCTTCCTCGGAGACGTCGCCCCCGACCCGCTCGCCGGCCTCCCGGCGCCGCTCCCGCTCCATCTCGAAGAGGGTCTCGAGGACGACCAGGTCCACCACCCTCGGGCCGTAGACGTAGATCGCCGCCCGTTCCAAGCGCTCCTCGTAGGACGGGAAGACGAGCTCCTCGCCGGCGTCCTGGGCGAAGACCACCTCGACCTCGGGGCGCCGGACGGCCTCGGTCCTGGTCCGGATCTCGACCCCACCGGTCTCCCCGGCGGACTCGCCGGCCTGGTCCGCGGAGGCGGCGTCCTGCCCCGACTCGTCGGTCGGAGGCGCCGCCGGCGGGGCGGCCGGGGACTCCGGAGGAGCCGGGATAGAATCGGCGCCCGACTCCTCCCCGCCCGAACAGGCGGCGAGGACGGTCAGGATTCCGAGCAACGGAAGGATGCGCAGGATCTTGGACATGTGCGTGCGGGGCCGCCGCAGGCGGCCGGGTCGCGGATTCTACCGGACCCTCCTGCTCGCCGTCCCCGCGCTGTCCGGGGCCCTGGGGTGCGCCCGCGAGGCCGATCCTCCCGGCCTCCGCGTCGGCCCGGCCCTGGTGCCCGCAGCCGAGGTCGCCGCCGCCCGGGAACGGCTGCGGGCGGTGTACCCGGAGCTCGGCGACGCCACCCTGACCTGGTACCTGCTCGACGGCGATCTCGGCGCGGCCGCCTTGCTGCACCACCGCTTCCCCGAGGAGAGCGCCCAGGCCCGGAGCCGCGCCGAGGCCTGGGTCGCCGAACTCCAGGCCGGGCGTCCCTGGGAGGAGCTCCGCGCCGAATGGGCCGCGGCCCACCCCGAGCTGGACTTCGAGCCGATCCCGAACCCGATCGCCCCCTACCTGATCGGCTCGGAGCCCGCGTCGTGGGCCGCGGTGCTCGAACCCGGGGCGTGGGTCGGGCCGCTGAAGACCCTCCAGGGCTGGGAGGTGGTTCGGCTCCTCGAGCGCCTCCCCGGCCACGGCACCGCCGGGGTGGCCACCCTGGACCGCCTGGTGGCCCCGGTCGGCGACCAGGAGGCCCGTCGGGCCGCCCGCGCCGATTGGTCTAGACTGCCCTTGTCCGGTGACCCGGAACTCCTCGACGCCCTGCCCCTGGAGTTCCGCGTCGGTCGGACCCAAGGAATGCCATGACCGTCTCGTTCCTCGCCGCCCTCCTCGCCCTGGTCCCGCTCGCGGCCCCGCCGCAGGACCGCGCCCCCGCCCCGGCCGACGCACCCGCTCGCGCGCAGGAGCCCGGGGCCGAGAAGGAGGGCGCGGCCGAGGAGCCGGTCAAGAAGGCCTTCGCCAGGCTGAAGTCCCCGCAGAGGAAGGAACTCCAGGGGCTGATCCTGAAGCTGCGCAAGGAGGAGGACGAGGAGCGGCTGGCCGAGGCCCGCGCCGCGGTGCTCGCCCTCGGCGAGGGCGCCATCCCCGGGCTCCTCGCGGCGGCGGCGCGGCTCGAGGAATCGGGGCGCATCGCCGAACTGTGGCCGCTGCTCGACGCGCTGCTCGCGGACGACGACCTCCACCTCGCCTGGAAGGAGGTGAAGAAGAAGACGCCGCCCTCGGTCCGCCGCTACCTGGTCCGCCGCTGGGCCGACAGCGAGCGTGAGGACGCCGTCGAGTGGCTGCTCCCCCACCTCGGGTCCGCCGACCCCGACGTCGCCTACGAGGCCGCGCGCGGCCTGCTGTGGCGCGGCGACGAGCGCGGCGCCGAAGTCGTCGCGGAAGCCATGCGCGAGGGCTGGGCTCGGGGGTCCGCCCGCTTCCGCGCCGACTTCGCCGGCATCGAGCGCGGGCCGATGGCGCACCTGCCGGGGCGCTACCTGGGTTCGCGCAAGCTCTCCGACCAGCTCCTCGGCCTGCACCTGTTCGAGCTGTTCGGCGTGCCCGAGCAATCGCGGCAGCTGGTGCGCTGGTTGTCCGAGAGCGACACCAACCTCCGCCTCGGCGCCATCGACGCCTGCCGCGTCGTGGTCGCCGGCGAGCCTCCGCTCGAGCGCCCGTCCATGACCCAGATCATCGAACTCGCCGAGGCGTGGAAGGCGCGGCTGAAGGGGTGAGGCGCGCCCTCCGCTCCACCGCGGCGCTGGCGGCGTCGCTCGTCGCGCTGGCCGCCGTCGCCCCCGCCCAGTCGCGCAAGGACGACGGCTGCTGGGTCTGCGGCAACGACCCCGAGCTGATGGCCCGCGCCGGGCTCGTGAACCACGGCCCCTTCGTCTTCTTCGAGAGCGACTCCCGGGAACTGACCGACCACCTCGGGCTGATGAAGGTCGTGTGGCTCGAGAGCGAGCACTTCCGCATCGGGCTCGACCTCAAGCCGTGGCGCATCCCGGTCTCCGAGAAGAAGGCCTATCGCGCCGAGCTCGCCGAACTCGCCGAGACGTTCCCAGCCATCGTTCCGCGCAAGGTCTCCACGCTGGACCGCTGGCTGCGCATCCACCTCTACGCCCACCGGCTCGAGCGGCTCTACGACGACCTGCAGAAGACCTTTGGAGTCACCGAAGAGCAGTTCGCGCTCCTGCCCCCCGAGGAAACCTTCGTCGGAGCCGTCGAGAAGGGTTGGCAGTCGGTGCTCGAGGCCGACTACCTCGAGCGCCCGCCGCGCCCCAAGGGCTGGCCGCAATGGCTGGGCATGGGCCGCTACATGGGCATGCCGATGAAGTACGAGGTACTGCTGCTGCAGTACGGCGCCGACATGGAGCGGCTCAAGCGCGACTACATCGGCCGGCAGGACCCGCACCCCCAGCGCTGGCACGTGACGTGGCGGGTAGACGTCGGCGAGCCCAAGAGCCGCTCCATGTGGTTCGGCGTGGCCGCCGAGTCGGAGAAGATCCGTCACGACCAGCACATGCACAACGCGGTCATCCACAACGTCTCCATCAACGTCCTCGACGGGTTCATGCTCTACCTGGTCGAGTCGCCGGTGTGGCTGCGGGTCGGTCTGGCCCACTGGTTCACGCAGCGGAACGACCCGCGCTTCAACTTCTACGACCTCGACGAAGGCGCCGCGGAGATGGACCGCGACGAGTCCAACTGGCCGGTCGCGGTGCGCAAGCTGGTGACCAAGGGCGAGGCGCCGAGCTTCCTGGACCTGGCGCGCAAACGCAGCTTCGGGCAATTGACGCTGGAGGACCACCTGGCGTCGTGGTCCAAGGTGGACTTCCTCTACCGGACGCGTCCCGAGGAGTTCGCCAGGTTCCTGTTCCTGGTCAAGACCCGCGCCGACTTCAGCGCCAACCTGGACGCGCAGCGCGACCAGGTCCGTGAGGCCTTCGGGTGGAGCCTGCCGCAGATCGAAGCCGCCTGGCAGGAGTGGGTGCTCGCCACCTATCCGGTGAAGTGAGTTCCCCGTCCCCCGCCGGCGGCTCCTGGGGGGACGAGCCGACCGGGTCCGCCGCCGGCCCGGCCGTGGACCGTCCTCCGGGCCGCTCGGAGACCGCCTTCCTCCTCCTCGCCGGTCTGTTCGTGGCCGCGCTCGTGGTCTGCAACCTGATCGCGAACAAGTTCGTCTCGGTGGGCCTGTTCGGCGCGACCTTCGTGCTCTCGGCCGGCGCCCTGCCCTACCCCGCAACCTTCCTGGTCACCGACCTGCTGTCCGAGGTCTGGGGCCGCGCCCGCGCCAACCTGGTGGTGGTCAGCGGCTTCGTCGCCTCGGTGTTCGTGCTCGGAGTCCTCTGGCTCGGCGACCTGTTCCCGGCGATTCCGGAATCCCGGGTCTCCGACGGCGCCTACCGCGAGGTCTTCCAGAGCGCATGGCGCGTCGTCGCCGCCAGCATGACCGCCTACCTCGTGGCGCAACTGGTGGACATCCGCCTGTTCCACTTCTGGCGCCGCCTGACCCGGGGTCGTCACCTGTGGCTGCGCAACAACGGCTCGACCGTCCTGTCGCAGTTGCTCGATTCGGTGCTGGTGGTCCTGGTCCTGTTCTACGACCGCATGTCCCTCGGCCAGATGGCGGCGATCATCGGCGACCTGTGGCTGTTCAAGGTCCTCGTCGCCCTCCTCGACACCCCGTTCTTCTACCTCGGCACCTGGGCCCTGCAGCGCTGGACCGGACGCCCGCCCCTGCCCGTCGATGCCTAGGGTCTCGACCTCCCTGCCGCGCGAGTTCGTGGTCTTCGACACCGAGACCACGGGCATGCCGCCGGGCTGCCGCCTGCTCGAGATCGGCGCCCTCAAGGTGCGCGGCGACCGCGTCGTGGACAGCTTCCAGAGCCTGGCCTTCCCGGAGACGACCATTCCCCCCGGCGTGACCGCCATCCACGGCATCGGCGACGCGATGGTGGCGGACGCCCCCGAAGTCGGCGAGGTGCTCGAGGGCTTCTTCCGCTGGGCCGGCGCCGACACGCCGCTGGTCGGTCACAACGTCGCCTTCGACGGACGCGTCCTGGCGGCGGAGTGCGTCCGACTCGGGCTCCCCATTCCCGAGCACCCGATGCATTGCACGCTGCGCGCGGCGCGGCTCCTGTTGAAGCGTCCGTCCCATGCGCTGGAGGCCCTGGTGGGCGACCTCGGCCTCCCCCGCGGGAAGCACCACCGCGCCCTGGAGGACGCACGACACGCCTTCGACCTGCTGCTACGGATGACCGAGGTCGCCGGCGGCGCGTTCCGCTGGTCCGCATTGGGACGGGGACGTCCGCTCGCCGCGCACGCGCCGGAGCCTCCGACCCGGGCGCGCGCCCTGCCGGTGCTCGAGGAGGCCCGCGACCGGGGGGAGGCCGTGGTGCTGCGTTATCGGCCCAACCGCGGCCACCCCTTCGAGTGCCGCGTCACTCCGCGTTTCCTCTATCGCCGCAGCCGCCACGAATGGCTCGAAGCCCTGTGTCACCGCGACTGCCTCTACAAGAATTACCGGCTGGACCGCGTCGCCGCGGCGCGCCCCGAGCCGGAGGCGCCGCCGGTCACGGTGCGGCGCGTGCGGCGACGCGCCTGATTCAAACACGACTTTCCACTGGAAACGTGACGCGGGATGCCCGATTCACTAGAATCCCGCGCACTTCGCCGGCGCCGCAAAGAGTATCGCGGCTCGCACGCTCCCCCCCCAACGAACCCCGCCGAGCGTGGCCGGTGCGCAAGAGAACGACAACGGAACACGATCCATCGAAGTCATGAGCGAGAGCCACAACGGTAACGACACGCCCTCCGACCACCAGGAAGCCCAGGCGAGCTACGTCGTCAACTTCAACCCGCCCGACCTCGGGCTGCCCGTGCTCGACCCGGACGAGGACGTCGCCGCGATCCAGCGCGAGGAACTCGAGGACAAGTACCTCGACCTCAAGGACGAGGTCTGGCGCCTGCGCCGTCAGCTCAACCTCGACCCGGCGACCGGCCGCTTCCCGAACAACGGCGGCTATGCCGGCCCGGGCGGTTTCCTCCGCCGCCAGGAGGTCGCGGTGTTCGTGGACGTCCAGAACATGTACCACTCGGCGAAGAAGAACTTCGGCCGCAACCTCTCCTACTCGAAGATGCTGCGTCAGTGCGTCCGCAGCCGACGGCTGATCCGGGCGCTGGCCTACGTCATCGAGCGTGAAGGCGTGGACCAGGTCAGCTTCTTCGACCACCTGCGCTACTGCGGCTTCGAGATCCGCCGCCGCGACGTCATCGAGCGGATGGACGGCAGCCGCAAGGCCGAGTGGGAACTGGGCATGGCCATGGACATGCTCGCCGTCGCCGACCACGTGGACGTGGTCATCATCGTCTCCGGCAACGGGGTGTTCGCCGACGTGGTCCCGATGCTGCACGCCAAGGGCGTCAAGGTCGAGGCCTGCGCCTTCCGCGACAGCATGAGCGACCTGCTGCAGCGGGCCGTGGACCAGTACCACTACCTCGGCGAGGACCACCTCTACACCGCTCCCGGCGCGCCGGTGCACGACACCCACCGCACCGCGGCCCCGGTCGCTTCGAGCGACTCCTAGCCGGCCGGGCCCGTCAGGCCCGTCCCCAACCCCCGCCGCCCGGCGTCTCGACCACGAGTCGGTCGCCGGGCGCGGCGCTGAAGGTCGCGGTCGGAGCGAGCCGCCGCCGGCGGCCGGCTCCGACCTTCCATCGGATGCCCATGTCCCGAGCGGTTCCTGGCGATGACCTACGAGGGTGGATGGGATGCGCCTCCTACGCGTCGGTTCGTGACCATGACCGTCTTCGGATGGTGAATGGATGGCCTTCGAATATGCTCGACTTGGCGTTGCGGATTTGCTATGATGATCCTTTCGAGCAACCGTAGTCGTTCGTGATCTACCTTTCCCCGACCGGCCCCGGCTGGAGCGAGGAGCACCTGACCGCCCTCGTGGACGAGGTGCTCGTCCCGATGCCGGAGCAGGTCCAGGAGACCGTCAGCGAGATGGAGACGACCCGATGAAGCCCGACTACCTGGACCGATACCCCACGATGGTGGGTTATCGGTTCGACGAGCACCCCGAGGCATTGTTCTCCACCTGGAACATCCCGAAGTGGATGAGAATGGTCGAGGCTGCCCTTCCATCGGAGTTCCAAGCGTGGTGGGAAGAGGTCGATCGGGAACCCGTCCTGTTCGCATTGGAAGACCGATCCCCGGTGACCTTGTCCTCCTTGGTCCATCCGGAGACCCATGAGTGGACTGCTCCTCCTGGATTGGTCGTCCATTGGCTCCTCTCCGAGCAAGGCCAACGAGCGAAGGAAACGCTCTTGGACTTGACCACCCATGACGCCCTCTGGACCGAAGGGCCGCCCATGACCCTCAAGGTGACCCGAGGGAAGAAGTTCGGGTTGGACCTGGATTCACCAAGGGACACCCATTGACCACCTCGTCCATCGAGGCTCGACACGAAGACCAGGAATCCAGGCCCGAGCCGACCGACGACGTGGACGTCGTCGTCACCGTCTCCGTCGACGGGGTGTCCGCCGACGTGGTCCCCTTGCTGCACTTCGAGGGCGTCGAGGTCGAGGCTGGCGCCTTCCGCGAGCCCACGAGCGACGAGTAGCCGGAGCCGTCAGGCCCGTCCCCAACCCCCGCCGCCCGGCGTCTCGACCACGAGTCGGTCGCCGGGCGCGGCGCTGAAGGTCGCGGTCGGAGCGAGCCGCCGCCGGCGGCCGCCGTGGATCCACCAGTCGCAGCCCGGTCGGCCGTCGCCGCCGCCGTGGGCGCCCCAGGGGCGGCTGAAGCGGCGGCTCGCCATCAGGGTGACCCGGACCGGCGCCAGGAACTCCCACTCCTTGACCAGGCCGTCGCCGCCGCGGTGGCGCCCGCGCCCGCCGGAGCCGCGACGCACCTCGAGTCGGCGCACCCGAATCGGGAGGTCGTCCTCGAAGGCCTCCACCGGGTTGTTGCGGGTGTTGGTCATGTGGACCTGCACCGCCGAGGCCCCCGGGCCGTGCGGTCCGGCGCCGGCGCCCCCGGCGATGGTCTCGTAGTGGACGAACTCGCCTCCGGAGAGGCGCTCGCCGCCGAAGCAGACGTTGTTCATGGTGCCCTGCGAGGCCGCCGGCACCAGGGGGCCGAGCAGTTCGGCGAAGGCGCGGTAGAGGACGTCCACGATGCGCTGGCTGGTCTCGGTGTTGCCCACCGCGACCCCGGCGGGAGAGGCGCTGGCCACCACGCTGTGCTCGGGCAGGCGCAGCTCCACCTGCTCGAGCACTCCACTGGTCTCGGGGAGCTCGTCGCCGGTCAGGGTGCGCAGCACGTAGAACACCGCGCTCCAGGTCACGGCGCGGTGGGTGTTCCACGAACCGAGGAACTGCGGCGAGGTGCCCGCGAAGTCCACGACGAGCCGGCCGCCGCGCTTCTCGACGCGGCAGACGATGCGCGGGCCCTCCGGGGCGTCGAGCACGTCGGCGGCCTCGGCCGCACCGTCCGGCCAGTCGCGGAAGCGCGCCGCCGCCCAACGCCGCCCGTGGTCGTGGAGCTCGCCCATCGCCCGGGCGACGACGCTGCCGCCGAACCGCTCGGCGAGGTCGAGGAAGCGCGCCCGGCCGCGGTGCAGCGCGGCGAGCTGCGCCTCGAGGTCGGCGAGCCGCGACGCCGGGTCGCGGGTGTTCGCCGGGAAGAAACGCCAGGGCTCGGGCACCCGCCGCCCGGCGCGCACCAGGTGCATCGGCGGCAGGACCACCCCCTCCCCGTAGAGGTCGCGGGCGCCGGCCAGCGACCCCGGCTCGGCGCCGCCGACGTCGGCGTGGTGGGCGCGGTCCAGCAGGAAACCGAGACGGCGACGGCCGACGTCGAGCGGCGCCAGCAGGGTGACGTCGTTGAGGTGGGTGCCGCCGCGGTGCGGATCGTTGAGCACCACCACGTCGCCGGGGCCGACCTCGAGCTCGGCGAGCACGGCGGGCACCGTCAGGTGCGCGCTGCCGAGGTGGACCGGGATGTGGGCGGCGTGCGCGACCAGGCGCCCCTCGGCGTCGAGCAGGGCGCAGCTGAAGTCGAGCCGCTCGCGCACGTTCGGCGACACCGCACTGGCGCGCAAGGCCTCGCCCATCTCCTCGGCGACGCTCGCGAAGAGGTGGCGGAACGCCTGGAGCGGCAGCGGCAGGGCGGCTCGGCGACGGCTCATCGGCGGCCTCCTCCGCCGGTGCGGGTCAGGACCAGGGCGCGGTCGGCGTCCACGGTGAAGCGCCACCCCGGCGGCACCACGGTGGTGGCCGAGTACTCTTCGACCAGCGCCGGACCGGCGGCGTGGGCGCCGGGGCCGAGGTCCTCACGGCGATGCACGGCGGCG
>JALUVI010000019.1 GCA_027020785.1 Planctomycetota bacterium
CGCACCGCGCCGCCGCGCCCGACCCGCCCCGCACCTCGCCGCCGCGCCCGACCCGCCCCGCACCTCGCCGCCGCGCCCGACCCGTCGCGCGTCCGCGCCGCACGCGACGGGCCACGACCGCCGCGGCTTCGGCTCCGGTAGAATCCGGGCACGATGGCAGGGCATTCCCATTGGGCCAACATCCAGCGCACCAAGTCCAAGATGGACGCGCGCCGGGGCAAGATCTTCAGCAAGTGGGCCAAGCTGATCATGGCCGCGGCGCGCTCCGGCGGGCCGGACCCGGCGATGAACCTCAAGCTCCGCTACGCGATCGAGCGGGCGCGCGCCGACAACATGCCCAAGGACTCGATCGAGCGCGCCATCAAGAAGGGCGCCGGCGAGCTCGAGGGCCAGGCGCTCGAGGAAGTCGTCTACGAAGCCTACGCCCCGGGCGGCGTCGCCCTCCTCATCGAGGCCCTCACCGACAACCGCAACCGCACCGCCCCGAACCTGCGTGCGGTCCTGACCCGGCGCGGCGGCTCGCTGGCCAACTCCGGCTCGGTGGCGTGGCAGTTCGCGCGCAAGGCCGTCTTCGTGCTCGACGCCGAGGGCCTCGACCCCGACGAGGTCATGGAGGTCGCGCTCGAGCACGGCGCCGAGGACGTCTCCGTCGAAGAGGCCGGCGTCATCGACGTCGAGGCCGAACCCGCCGCCTTCCTCGACCTCAAGGCCGCGCTCGAGGAGAAGGGCTGGACCGTCCTCGACGGCGCACTGCGCTACGTGCCCGACAACACCGTCCCGCTCGACGAGGCCGGCGCCCGCAAGCTCCAGGACCTGCTCGACGCCCTGGAGGACGACGAGGACGTCCAGGCGGTCCACCACAACGCCGAGCTGCCCGCGGCTTGACGCGCGCCCCCTCGGCGGGGCAGGCTGGGGTCATGCCCGCCCGCCCCCTCACCGTGCTCTCGGGCGACGACGAGGTCGTCGCCGCCTGCCGGCGCGCCGCCGAACTCGCCGGCGACGCCGTCGGCGAGGTCCGCGTGGTCGCCGACGCCTCCGCCCTCTCCCGCGCCGGCGACGCCCAGGGGCTGGTGGTGGTGGACCCGCGTGCGCTCGCGCCGCTCGACGTCCACGAGTGGGCGCTCGACTTCCTGCGCCGCGAGCCCTGCCTGCTGTTCCTGTTGACCAACGCCCCGTCGCTGGCCGACGCCGACGGCCTGGCCCGCTTCGTCGGCGCCCAGGCCGCGCTGCCGCTGCCGCCCGAGCCGGAGGCCCTGGCCGAGCGCCTGGCCTCGCCCTTCGGCGTGCCGACCTTCCGGCCCGAGGTCGGCGAGACCCGCCCGCTCGACCCCGCCGCCCTCGGAGAGAGCATCTGGGAGGCGGTGCAGGGCGTCCGCGAGCCCGGCGAGCGCGAGCGCTTCCTGCGCTCCATCACCGACGAGGACTCGGGCCTGCCGAGCCCGGAGTACTGGCGCCACCGCCTCGAGGAGGAGTTCAAGCGCAGCAACCGCTTCCGCTACCCCCTCGGCCTGGCCTCGCTCACGCTCCAGTGCGAAGTGGACCAGCCGACCCTCCTCGACCTCGCCGGCCTGTTGCTGCTCGAGACCCGCGACGTGGACCTGGTCAGCCTGCTCGGCTGGTCGTTCGTCGCCCTGCTGCCGCACACCGGCCCCGAGGGCACGCGGCACTTCGCCGAGCGGGTGCTCGCCCGCATCCAGGAGCGCGGTTTCCAGGACCTGCTCGGCGAGCCGCTCGAGTTCGAGGTCAAGACCGCCGCGGCCCCCGACCCCGCATTGCAGGGGCCGACCGACTTCCTGGCCCGGGTCTGCGACCCGGGCGAGACGGTCGAGCGCTGACCGCCGCGGCAGAGGCCGCCTCGGCGCCCCCGCCTCACCGGAGGAGACGCCGACGGCTCGGAGCAAGGGGCGCCTACCGCTCCGGCGCCGCCTCGGAAGCATCGGCGTCGCCTGCGCCGTCGGAGGCGACGTCGGCGAGCTTCCACTCGCCCGCCAGGACCACCGCCACCACCTCGTCGGGGTCGAGGCCGCGGAACACCGGGTCGCGGGCGCGCAGCTCGAGCGCGAGGTCCTTGCCCTCCAGCCGAAGGAAGGCGCCGGGCGGGGCCGGCAGCGGCAGCCCGATGCGCCGCCCGTCGGCGGTGCGCAGCTCGAGGTAGTCCTGGCGGTGGAACAGCAGCGCCACCCGCTCCGCCCCGCCCGCGGCGTAGCCGACCACCACCCCGTCCTCGCGCACCTCGCGCCGCACCGGGCGCAGGCGGTGGGCGTTGCGCAGGACGAAGTCGCCGAGTTCTTCGCGCAACCGCTCGCGGCCGAGCAGGTAGACGTCGAAGGTCGCGCCGTAGCGCCGCTTGAGCGACTCGCCCAGGGCGCGATACTCGCGCTCGGCGTCGTCGCAGGACAACGCCGCGAAGAAGCTCCGCCCGGCCGACTCCGGCGTGGCGTAGTCGGGTCGCTCGACCAGCGCCCGGGCCTCGGGCGGGCACGCCGAGCACGCCGGGAAGAGGGGCGAGAGGAGGAGCCCGACGACCATGGCGGGCGCGACGGCGGCGGCGCGCATGCTGCTATCTTGGGCGGCCCGTGAGCCTGCGGCAAGCCTCGGTCCCATTCGCCCTCCTGGTCCTCGCCTGCGGCGCGGCCTGCTCCGGCGGCGCCGAGCCGGGGCTGCGGTTCGACCCGGCCGTGGTGGACCTCGGCCGCGTCGAGGCCGGCGACCCGATCGAGCTGCGCTTCCCCTTCGTCGTCGCCGGGCGGCCGGTCACCGTCACCGAACTCGCGCCCAGCTGCGGCTGCCTCGCGCCCCGGCTCGTGGTGGACGGGCGCCCGCTCGAACTGCCGGCGCGACTCGAGCCGGGGACGCGTGGCGAGGTGCGGACCACCTTCCGCACCGCCGGGTTCTCCGGGCGCAAGGACACCGGGGTGACGGTGCGCGGCGAGGGGCCGGGTCTGCCGACCGAACTCGTCGTCCGCTCCGAGATCGTGCCGTGGTTCCGCGCCGAGCCGCGCTTCGTGGACTTCGGCGTGGTGGACGGCTCCGCCGAGCTGCGCACCCGGGTGCGGGTCTCCGGTCGCGCACCCTTCCGCTTCGTCGAGGCCGTCCCCGGCACCCCCTTCCTCCACGTCGAGGGCGTGCCCTCGGCGACGCCGGCTGCGGTCCAGGAGGTCGAGCTGGTGCTGCCGCCGACCACCGACGAGGGGCGGCACACCGCCTTCGTCGGGCTCACCGACGAGGCCGGCCGCACCGCTCTGGTGCCGGTGCGCTGGGAGGTGGCGGGGCCGCTGTGGACCCGCCCCGACGGCAAGGTGCTCCTCGGCGAGTTCCCCGCCGCGCGCGGCGCCGACGCGGTGGTCGAGGTCGGCGCGCGCGAGGGCGAACTGTTCCTCGTCGAAGCCCGGCTGGAGGGCATTCCGGGCGCCTCCGCCACCGTCCACGCAGTGCAGCCCGGCCGCCTCCATCGGGTAGACTTGCGTCTGCCGCCCGGACTCGCGTCCGGGGTCGTCTCGGGCGATCTGTCCCTCGTCCTGCACCGCCGCATGGACGACGGGTCCGAGGCCCGCGACGAACGCGAACTGCGCGTCCTGGGCATCGCCCGGGGCGAGGACGACACTCCATGAAACGACTCCGCCTGGTCTTCCTGCTCCCGTTCCCGTTCCTGTTCCCGACCTTCGCCTGCGGCGACGGTGGAGCGACGGCCCCGGCGGCGCCCGCGCCCGCCGCCGACACCGCGGCGGCCGGGGACGACTTCGCGGACGACTCCGCCTTCGCCGCCGAGCAGGCCGCGGCCACGCCGCCGGTCCAAGGCGACGGCGACCCGCTGACCGTGGACGAACCCTCGGTGCTGCAGGGCTTCGACGCCCGCGACCCGGTGGCCTCCGCCCAGGCGGTCGCCGCGGGCCGCAGCGGCTCGCAGCTGGTGCTCGAGAAGGAGCGCGTGGACCTCGGCGACGTCTACCAGCACAAGCTGATCCCGGTCGAGATCCCGTTCCGGGTCGAGGGCGACGAGCCGATCGTGATCACCGCACTGCAGCCGTCGTGCGGCTGCACCGACGTCCACGTCCGGGCCGACTGGCTCGCCGTGGAGGGCGGCGAAGCCCCGCGCTACGTGCTGGGGCGCGACATCCCGCCCGGGGCGCACGGCCGCATCGTCGGCACCTTCAACTCGGAGCGGCGGCGCAACGAGAAGATCGTCAAGATCGTGGTGCGCGGCAACATGGCGAACGACCCGGTGCAGGCCGAGGTCCGGGCCTTCGTCCATCCGACCTTCGACGTGCAGCCGGTGCAGGTGCGCTTCGGCGAGGTCCTCGCCGGCGGGCTGCGCGAGCGGGACCCGTCGCGCACGGTGCGGGTGACCGCGAAGCGCCCCTTCGAGCTGCGCGAGTGGACGCGTCTGCCGGCGGGAGTGCGGGTGGAGGCGGTCGGCGAGCAGGTGCCGACCGGCGAGCGCGAGGAGGTGCGGCAGGACTTCCGCGTCACCATCACCAAGGACGCGCCGCTCGGGTTGTTGACCGGCTCGTGCATCGCCGCCACCGACCTCGACGCCGACCTCGAGTTCCTGGTCGTCGCCAACGTCGTCGGCCCGATCGCGTACTCGCCGAGCCAGCGCCTGGCCTTCGGCATCTTCCCGCGGGGCCAGCAGCGCACCCGCACCGTCGAGATGCGGGCCAAGACCCCCGATGCGCCGATCCCGCCGTTCGAGGTCGAGGTCGCCGGCAAGGCCGGCGAGTACGCCGTCACCGAGGTGCAGGAAATCGAGCCCGGGCGCGTCTACCGTGTGGCCGTGACCTTCCCCGCCGAGACCCCGGTCGGGAGTTGGCCGGGCCAACTGGTGTTCCGCTTCCCGGACGACTCCGGACTCGACGACAAGAGCCTGTCCCTCAACGCCCGCGTGCGCGAACCCCGATGACCCCGCTGCGCCTCGCTCCCTGGCTGCTCCTGTTCGGCTCCCTCGCCGCCTGCGGCGGCGGTGACGAGCCGGCCCCGGTCACCGTCGGCGGGGGGCTCTCCGAGACCCTCGGCGCGCCACCCGGACGGCTCCGCTTCCTCGAGGAGCGCGCCGACATCGGGGTCGTCTACCAGCACGAGACCCGTCCGGTCGAGATCCCCTTCGTGGTCGAGGACGGGCCGGTGGTGGTCGAGGACGTGGACGTCTCCTGCGGCTGCACCGACGTGCACTTCGAGCTGGAGGGCGGGCAGCCCTACGCCCTCGGCGACGTGATGCCCGCGGGGACCCGCGGCGTGCTTCGCGGCACCTACGAGTCCGAGACGCGCGAGGGGCCGCAGGTGACCGCGATCGCGGTCCGCGGCCGCATGGCCGAGAGCCCGGTCCGTACCGAGGTGCGCGCCGAGGTCCGACCGGTGTTCCGGGTCGAGCCCTCCCGGGTCCACTTCGGCACCGTGCTCGACCGCGACCTCGAGCGGGAGCCGCCGCGCCGCGAGGTCACCGTCGTCGCCCGCGGGCCGTTCCGCGTCGAGCGCTGGTCCTCCATGCCCGAGGGCGTCCGCGTCGAGGTGGTCGGCGAGCCCGAACCCACCGGCGAGGAGGGCGAGGTGGTGCAGCGGATGGCGTTCTCGCTGGCGCCGGGCGCGCCGCGCGGGCTGATCGACCAGGCCGCCATCGCCGCCACCGACCTCGGCGCCGAACTGGTCGTGCCGGTGCTCGCCAACGTCGTCGGCCCGGTGGTCTACGCTCCGGAAGAGCGCCTCCAGTTCGGCATCTGGCCCGCCGGCCAGGAGCGCACCCGACGCGTCAAGGTGCGCCCCGCCGACGAGAGCGTCGAGCTGCCGCGCCCCGAGGTGGAGCTCTCCGGACCCATCGCCGAACAAGCCGTCGTCGAAGTGGATGCGCTCTCCGAGCAGGAGGGCGCCCCCGGCTGGCTGATCACGGTGCGGGTCCCGCGCGACGCTCCGGCCGGACCGATGTCCGGAACCCTGACCCTGCGCTACCCCGAGGGCGCCGACCTGGAGCCGCACTCGATCCGCGTGCAAGGGCGGATCCGCGAAACGCGTTGAGCCGGGGCCTCGTCGAACTGCTGGAACGCGACGGCGCGGTGCCCGCCGACCTGTTGCGGGCCGCCCGGGCCGCCGCGGAACAGCGTTCGGTGCCGCTGGAGCGCGCGCTGGTGGACCTCGGCGCCGACGAGGCCGTGGTGTGGCGCGCCCTGGCCCGCACCTCGCGCCTGCCCTTCGTGGACCTCGCCGGCCGCCGCCCCTCCGAGCGCCTGACCTCCCTGCTCGCCCCGGAGGCGGCGTGGGAGATGGCCGCCATCCCGGTCGCGACCAAGGGCGAGGCGGTGGTGGTCGCGGTGGCCTCGCCCGAGAAGGCGGTCCTGGCCGACACCCTGCAGTTCCTCCTCGACCGTCCCGTGACCCTCGCCCTGGCGGCGCCGACGCCGCTGCGCGAGGCGCTGCACGCCGCCTACGGCCCGCCGCCGGAGGAACGCGCCGTCGAGGAGGACGGCTCGGCCGAAGGGGCCGAGGAGGCGCCCATCGTCCGCCTGGTCCAGCGCACCTTCCAGGAGGCGGTGGAGGCCCGCGCCTCCGACGTGCACGTCGAGCCGTTCCAGGACCGGGTCCGCATCCGGCTGCGCGTGGACGGCGCGCTGCGGGTCGTCGCCGAGCACCCGCCCGAGGTGTTCCCGCCGCTGATGAGCCACCTCAAGGTGACCGCGGGGCTGGACATCGCCGAGAAGCGCCGGCCCCAGGACGGGCGCATCGGATTGCGCGTCGCCGACCGGGACCTCGACGTGCGGGTCTCGGTGCTGCCGACGCAGCACGGCGAGACCTGCGTCATGCGCCTGCTCGACCGCGAGGCCAACCTGCTGTCGCTGGAGGACCTCGGCATGCCCGAGGAGGGGTTGCGCTGGTTCGAGGAGGTCATCGAGCGACCGAGCGGGCTGTTCCTGGTGACCGGGCCGACCGGCAGCGGCAAGACCACCACGCTCTACGCGGCGCTGCAGACCCTGAACCGTCCCGACAAGAAGATCCTGACGGTGGAGGACCCGGTCGAGTACCGCATCCGCGGCATCAACCAGGTCCAGGTGCGGCCGCAGATCGGGCTGACCTTCGCCCGCGCCCTGCGCGCCTTCCTGCGCCAGGCGCCGAACGTGGTCCTGGTCGGCGAGATCCGCGACCGTGAGACCGCCGAGGTCGCGATCCAGGCCTCGCTGACCGGCCACATCGTGTTCAGCACGGTCCACACCAACGACGCCCCGTCGGCGGTGACGCGCCTGCTGGACATGGGAGTGCCGCCGTTCCTCATCGCGACCTCGCTGCAGGGGGTGCTGGCGCAGCGGTTGGTGCGCCGGTTGTGCCCCGAGTGCAGCTACGACGACGAGCCGCGGCCGCTCGAGCGGCGGGTGCTCGAGCTCGAGCCGGGCGCCTCGGTACGGCGGGCCCGGGGCTGCCGCGTCTGCGGGAACACCGGAGTGCTCGGGCGCACCGGCGTCTACGAATGGCTCGACCTGGACGAGGCGCTGCGCGAGGAGTTGTTCCGTTCGGCCGACGGCAGCAGCTTCGTGCGCGCCGCCGAGCGTTCGGAGCGCTGGCGCCCGCTGCGGTTGGATGCCCTGGCCAAGGCGCGGAGCGGGATCACTTCGGTCGAGGAAGTGCTGCGGGTGACCCGCATCCGCGCCGAAGAGGACGAGGACGAATCCGTCCCGGCCGGCGTGGAGGAGGACCGAGTCGGGGCGGAAGGCTCCGAGGAGACGAAGACATGAGCACCATCGAAGCAGGAACCCGATTGAGCCGCTGGCTGGAGGCCGTGGTCGCACAGGACGCCTCCGACCTCCACGTGGGGGCCTTCCGCCGGCCGATGATCCGCGTCAGCGGCAAGCTGGTGCCGGTGGAGGACGTCGAGCTCTCGCCGCAGGACACCGAGGAGGTCTGCCTGCCGGTGATCCCCGACGAGCGGCGGCGTCACGAGCTCGACCAGTCGGGGTCGTGCGACTTCGCCTTCGAGTTCGGCGGCGACCGCTACCGCGCCAACGTGTTCCGCCAGCGCGGCACCTACGCCATGGTGTGCCGCCGGATCCCGCAGAACCGTTTGAGCTTCGACCAGATCGGAGCGCCGCCGGTGCTCAAGGCGCTGGCCCACCTGCCGCGCGGGCTGATCCTGGTCACCGGCCCGACCGGCAGCGGTAAGACGACCACGCTGGCGGCGTTGATCCACGAGATCAACGAGACGCGGCCGGTGCACATCGTGACCATGGAGGATCCGATCGAATTCCTCCACGACTCCATCCAGGCGGTCATCGACCAGCGCGAGGTCGGCGAGGACACCTCGTCGTTCGCCGAGGGCCTGCGCCGGGTGCTGCGGCAGGACCCGGACGTCATCCTGCTCGGTGAGATGCGCGACCTGGAGACCACCGCCGCAGCCATCACCGCGGCCGAGACCGGACACCTGGTGTTCGGCACCCTGCACACCACCGGCGCGGCGCGGACCGTGGACCGGATCATCGACCAGTACCCCAAGGAGCAGCAGGACCAGGTGCGGGCGCAGCTCGCGGTGTCGCTGCAGGCCGTGGTGTCGCAGGTGCTGGTGCCGCGCGCCGACGGCCAGGGGCGGGTCGCGGCCTTCGAGATCATGGTCCGCAACTCGGCCATCGAGAACCACGTGCGCAAGGGCGAGACCTTCAAGATCCCGTCCGTGATGCAGACCCAGAAGCGGCTCGGCATGCAGCTGCTCGACGACCACCTGCTGGAGCTCACGCAACAAGGGGTGATCACCCCCGAACAGGCCCTGGCCCACGCCCAGCTGCCGAGCGACCTGCGGCAGCGGCTCGGCGGGGCGGCGGCGGCCTCCTGACGCTACCCTGCGCGCCATGTCCGAACGCCCGCTCCTCGGCAAGGTCCTGGTGGACATGGGCGTGGTCGGCATGGGCCAGGTCCAGGCCGCGCTCGCCGAACAGCGGCGCAGCGGCGGACGCATCGGCTCCATCCTGCTGGCGAAGGGGGCCATCACCGAGGACGACCTGTCGCGGGCGCTGGCCGCCCAGCAGGGCCTGGAGTGGTTGCCGGCGTCGCGGTTGGACCCGGCGCCCGACGCGGTCGCGCTGCTCGACGCCGGCACCGCGCGGGCCTTCGGCGCGCTGCCGCTCGAGGTGGCCGACGACGGGCTGACCGTCGCCCTCGCCGACCCCGAGACCCTGCCGCTGCTCGGCGACCTCGAGACCCTGACCGGGCGCCGGGTGCGGCCGGTGCTGGCCTCGCCGTCGGCCATCGAGGCGGCGGTGGAGCGCGCCTACCTCCAGCAGGAGGAGTCGCGGGCCGAGCTCGAGCAGGAGGCCGGCGAGGCGGCGCCCATCGTGCGCCTGCTCGAGAGCATCCTGACCCGGGCGGTGCGCGACCGCGCCAGCGACGTCCACCTCGAGCCCTACCTCGGCGAGTTCCGCATCCGGATGCGGGCCGACGGCGTGCTCTACGAGGTGGACGCGCCGCCGCCGCACCTCGCTACCGCCATCGTGTCGCGGGTCAAGGTGCTCGCCGACCTGGACATCTCCGAGACCCGGATGCCGCAGGACGGGCGCATCGAGATGACGGTGGATGGCCATCGCGTGGACCTGCG
This sequence comes from Planctomycetota bacterium, assembly GCA_027020785.1. Lineage (GTDB taxonomy): Bacteria > Planctomycetota > UBA1135 > UBA1135 > UBA1135 > JALUVI01. The sequence goes on from JALUVI010000019.1 coordinate 9,560, forward strand.
CGTGTCCACCGTGCCGACCCAGGGCGGCGAGTCGGTGGTGCTGCGGGTGCTCGACCGGCGCAACCTGCAGCTCGACCTGACCCAGCTGGGCCTGGAGCCGGAGGAACTCGAGCAGATCGACCGCTTCGCGCGGCGGCCGCACGGCATCGTCCTGGTCACCGGCCCGACCGGCAGCGGCAAGACCACCACGCTGTATTCGTTGTTGAGCCGCATCAACGATCCGGAGCGGAAGATCCTCACCGTCGAGGACCCGGTGGAGTACGACCTCGACGGCATCGTCCAGGTGCCGGTCAACGACGAGATCGGCGTGACCTACGCCCGGGTGCTGCGGACCATGCTGCGCCAGGACCCGGACGTCATCCTGGTGGGGGAGATCCGCGACCCCGAGACCGCGCAGATCGCGGTGGAGGCGGCGCTGACCGGACACCTCGTGTTGTCCACCCTGCACACCAACGACGCGCCGTCCACCGTGACCCGGATGATCGACCTCGGCGTCGAGCCCTTCCTGCTGGCGGCGACGATCGAGGGCATCGCCGCGCAGCGCCTGCTGCGGACCGTCTGCACCGAGTGCGGCGAGGACTACGTGCCGGAGGACGAGTGGCTGCGCAAGGCCGGTCTGGAGGGGCCCGAGACGTTCCGGCGCGGGCGGGGTTGCGAGCACTGCCACTTCACCGGTTACCGGGGACGCATCGCGATCTACGAGATCCTCGAGATGGACGAGGCCCTGAAGGAGCAGTTCCTGCGCAATCCCTCCACCCTGGCCTTGCGCGACCTGGCGCGGGAGCGGAAGATGCGGACCCTTCGCGAGCGCGGGCTCGCCCTCGCCCGTGCCGGGCGCACCACCCTCGAAGAGGTGGTGCGGAACACCCAGGCCCAGTAGCCTCTCGGCTCTCTCGGTCGGCCCGGGCGGCCGGGGACGGGTGCATCCATCACGACATGGCGAGGATCCAACGCAAGGTGCCGGCGGCCCAGACCGGGCGCGCCCGTTCCACCGAGGCCGGCGGCGCCGCGCGGCGGCGGCGGGCGGTTCCGCTCAAGGAGCTGGTCCGCTTCACCCGGCTGCTGTCCACCCTGACCTCGGCCGGTCTGCCCATCCTGCGCAGCCTGCGCATCCTCGCCGACCAGTGGCCGCCGGGGCGCTTCCGCGACGCCATCCTGGACGCCGGCGACCTGGTGGAGGAGGGGCAGTCCCTGTCCGACGCCCTGGCGCAGCACCCCGAGGTCTTCGACGAGTTGTACGTGAACATGGTCCGCGCCGGCGAGGCCGGCGGCGTCCTCGACACCGTGCTCGACCGGCTCGCCGAGTTCCTCGAGCGCACCCAGGAGATCCGTCAGAAGACCCGCTCGGCGATGACCTACCCGACGGTGGTCTTCGTCATCGCACTGGTCGTCATCACGGTGTTGATGATCTTCGTCATCCCGACCTTCGCCAGCCTGTTCGACGAGATGGGGATGGAGCTGCCGAAGCTCACCGCCGGGATGATCGCGATCAGCGAGGCCTTCGTGCGCTGGTGGTACCTCATCCTGGGCGTACCCCTCCTGCTCGGCGTCCTCCACGGCGTCCTGATGCGGCGCAACCTCGGCTACCGGCGTCGGGTCCACGCCCTCCACCTCAAACTGCCGCTGGTCGGATCGCTGGTCCGCCAGTCCCAGATCAGCCGTTTCGCCGCCACCTTCGGCACCCTGGTCTCGGCCGGCGTGCCGCACCTCGAGGCCTTCGAGATCACGCGCGGCGCCTTGAGCAGCGAGCCCTTCCGTGAAGCGCTGGACGAGGTCGAGGACGAGGTCCGCGAGGGCGAGTCCATCGCCGACGCCCTGGAAGGGGTGGGGCTCTTCGACGACGTGGTCGTCTCCATGGTCCAGGTCGGCGAGGAGACCGGCGAGCTCGACCGGATGTGCCTGCGCGTCGGCTCCAACTACGAAGAGAACTACGCGCGGCGGCTCAACGACCTCCTCGGCCTGCTCGAGCCGGCGATGCTGGTGACCATGGCCACCCTGGTCGGAGCCATCGCGTTCTCGCTGTTCCTGCCGATCTTCAAGCTGTTGAGCGAGTTCGGGACCGCCTAGTGCGATGAGTCTGCGCCTGCGCCTGACGCTGGCCCTGATCCTGGTCAACGCCGTGGTGCTCGGAACGGTCGCAGCCTGGACCTCGCAGCTCGAGCGCCGCCTGCGCGAACTCGAGGAGGAGGAGGCGAGTCGGCTGCAACTCGAGGTCGCCCACCTGGTCCAGGGTCGCTTTCGGCCCGAGGACGTGGGCAACCTGGCGCGCATGCTGTCGTGGCCGTTGTGGTTCGAGTTCGAGGACGCCGTGGTCCTCGACACCCGCGTGGTCCGGGTGGACGGCGAGCCGCATCCGGTCGGCGCCTTCCTCAACCCGCGCGGCGTGCGGCAGCGTCCGCCCGACTTCCCGATGCGGGAGGTCGCCGAGGCGGTGGACCGCGCCGCGCGCAGCGGCGAGACGGTCCCGGTCGCGGACGGGGTGGCGATGCCCCTCTACGGACGCAGCGAGCCCGGCGAGCCGGCCACGGCCTGGGGCGGCGTCTACCTCCAGTTTCCGCGTCCCGCGCCGGTGCCGGCGCTGACCGGGCGCGTGCTCCTGGTCGGCGTCGTCGCCACCCTGATCGGCGCCTTCCTGGTGTTCCTGCTCGTGGACCGCGGGGTGCTGCGCCCGGTGCTGGCGTTGTCCCGCTCCGCCGAGGCCTTCGGGCGCGGCGAGGACCTGCCGCCGCCGACCGAGGCCCACGCCCGTGAGGTGCGCGTGCTGCAGGACTCCTTCGCCGCCATGGTCGCCGAGATCCGGGGCTTCCAGGCCGAACTGGAGGAGCGCGTGGCCCGCGCCACCGAGCGCGCCCGCGCCTCCGACCGTCGCGCCGAGCGTCAGGAGCGCCTGGCCGCCGTCGGCATGCTCGCCGCCGGGCTCGCCCACGAGATCAACTCGCCGCTGGCCGGTTCGCTGCACGCCCTGGAGGTGTTGCGCGAGCACGCCGGCGACGACCCGCGCGCGGCGCGCTACGCCGACCTCGCCGAGGAGGCGCTGCAGCGCATCCGCGAGCTGGTGCAGCGCCTGCTCCTCCTCGCCGCCGACCGCGAGGTCGAGGGCGTCACCGACCTCCGCGCCCTGGCCGAGGACCTCCGCGCCTTCCTCGCCGGGCGCCTCGAGCAGCACCGCCTGGAGCTGGAGCTGGCGCCGGGGCCGCTCCGGGTGCGCGGCGACCGCGCCGAGTGGTTCGGCCTGCTCCTGAACCTGCTGCGCAACGCCCTCGACGCCCTGGACGAGGCCTGGCCCGGCGGCGGCGGCACGGTGCGTCTGGTCGTCGCCCCGGAGGGCGACGACCGCCTCCGCATCGAGGTCCGCGACGACGGCCCGGGCGCGCCCGCCGAGGTCCTGCCCCATCTGTTCGAGCCGTTCGTGACCGGCAAGGAGGTCGGGCGCGGCGTCGGCCTCGGCCTGGCCCTGGTCCACGCCGCGGTGCGTCGTCTCGGCGGCGCCCTCGAGGCCGAGAACCTGGCCGAGGGAGGGTTCCGCGTCGTCCTCGTGGTCCCGGTCGGTGAGGAGGGCGAGCCGACGACGCCGGAGGGAGGGGGCGGAACGCCGTGACCCTGCTGCCGCTCGCCCTGCTGCTCATGGTGGCCTCGGCGGTGTTCGCCGGCTCCGAGGCCGCCCTGTTCTCGCTCGGCGACCGCAGCCGCGGCCTGCCGCGGTCCGTGGTCGCGTTGCGGGCCGACCGGGTCGGCGCCCTGTCCACCATCCTGCTGCTGAACCTGGGGGTGAACCTCGCCTTCTTCGCCACCCTCCACGTGATGGTGGCCCCGCTGCCGGGACGCTGGGCGATGACGGCCAACGCCGCCGGCGTCCTGGTCCTGCTGCTCCTCGGCGAGATCCTGCCCAAGGTCCTCGGCAACCGGCACCCCGAGGTCTTCGCCCGCGCCTTCCTGCCCCCGGTGGCCCTGGTGCATCGCGTGCTCGCGCCCCTGGTGCGGCCGCTGGCGCGCCGCGCCTACGCCGGTGCGCGTCCGACCGCGCCGCTGGACCCCGAGCGGATGGAGGAGCTGGTGCGCGGCGAGGGCGACCTCGGGTTGGATCGCGCCGAGCGCGACCTGCTGCGCCACGTGCTCGAACTCGGCAAGCTCCGCGCCGGGGCGTTGCGCGTGCCGCTGGCCAGGCTGCCGCGCGCCCGCGAAGACGAGGACCTGGAGACCGCGCTGGCCCGACTCCGTCGCAGCGGGCGTCCCTTCGCCGTGGTGGTGGACCGCGACGGCGAGGTCCTCGGCGCGCTCGAGACGGCGGCGACGGGCGGCGGCCGGCGCCGGGTGCGCGAGGCGATGCGCCCGGTCCCGGTCCTGCCCGAGGTGGCGCCGGCGCTGAACGGGGTGACGCCGCTCCTCGAGAGCGGGGCGCCCTTCGTCCTCCTGGTGGACGAGTACGGCCACGGCTCGGGCGTGGTGCCGCGGGGGCGCTGGGCCGACACCCTGCTCGACCGGCTGGACGACGCCGGGGCCCCGCTCGTGCGCGGCGGACGCGACGACCGTTGGCGGCTCGATCCGACCCTGCCGCTGCACGACTTCGCCGACCGGTTCGGCGAGCCCGAAGGCGAGGTGGACGTGCGCGTCGAGACCCTCGGCGGACTCGTCAACGCGCGCCTGGAGCGGGTCGCCCGCGAGGGCGACGTCCTCGAGCTCGTCACCGATCGCGCGCGCTACCGACTCACCGTGGCTGCGGCCGACGAGACCGGCCCGCGCCTGCTCGACCTGGAACGGATCGGCCCCGCGCCGGAGGAGGAGGACGCTTCGTGACCCTCCTGCTCGTCGTGCTCCTCGTCGTGTCGCTGGCGGTGAACGCGGCCGCTTCCGGCTCCGAGATCGCCCTCTACGCGGTCAATCCCCTGCGGCTGCGCAACGAGGCCCACCACTCGACCTGGGCCGCGATGCTGCAGCGGGCCCTGACGCCGGCGAGCGCGTTCCTGGCCACCACGCTGGTGGTGGACAACGTCGCCGACGCGGTGGCGGTCCACTTCGCCATCCGCCTGCTCGAGGGCTTCCGGGTGGAGGACGCCGCCTTCTGGGCGAGCGTCGTCCTGACCCCCGTGGTCTTCGTGTTCGGCGAGACCCTGCCGAAGCAGTGGGTCGCCGGCGACCCGCTGCGTCGGGTGCTGCCCCTGGCGCCGGTCCTGCTCGCGTTCCGCCTCCTCTTCCTGCCGGTGGTCCTGCCGCTGGTCGCGGTGGTCCGCGTCCTGGAGGGCCGCCGCGGCGAGGCCTCCCTGCGGCGTCAGCGCCTGGCCGACCTCCTCGAGGAGGGGCGTCGCCAACCTCCGGGCGCGGCCCGCACCATGGCCGCCGGCCTCGAGGTCCTGGCGACGCGGCGCGCCGGACTGACGCCGTTCCTGCGTCCGGCGCCGCCGTGGGCGCCGACCGGAGGGCGGGTCGGGCGCGACCCGCTGCCGCCGTCGCCGGAGGGCGCCTGGCTGGTCGCCCTGGACGAGGGCGGGGTGGGCCTGCTGCGGGCCGAGCGCGCCCTCGCCGCCCGCCCCGGCACCCCCTTCCGCGCCCTGGCCGAGCCGATCCCCGTGTTCCCGCGTGGCCTCGCGCTCGCCGCCGCACTGGCGCGGATGCGGGAGGCCGGGGTCGGCATCGCCTTCGTCGGCGACCCCCGGGCCGGGCGGGGTGGGGCGCTCCTGGACTTGGAGTATGCTCTGGGGGTCCTCCTCGCCCCGGCCACCCCGGAGCCCGCCGGAGACCGACGCCCATGAACTCGCGCATCCCTCCCCTCCACGTCGCCGCTCTGGTCGCCCTGCTGGTCCTCGCCGCCGCACTCGGCGGGGCCCTGGTCCTGTTGCTGGCCCGACCGGTCCTGGCCGCGCCCGACGCCGACGGCGGTCGACGCTACGTGGCCGTCGCCGCGCCCTACCTGGAAGGCACCTCGCTGCTCTACGTCCTCGACCAGGAGACCCAGCGTCTCGCGGTCTACGAGGGCAAGGGCGGGGCCCGCGGCAGCCACCGTCTGATGCTGGTGGCGGCCCGCAACATCTCGCTCGACACCCAGCTGGACGGTTTCAACGACGAGTCCGAGTACACCTACCAGGAGCTCCTGGAGGAGTTCCGGAAGCTGGGCCACGAGGTGGCGGCGCCGGCGCCGGCCCCCGAGCCCCGGTAGGGGGCGGGGCGGCCGTCGCGCCGGTCCGTCGGCCCCGGACGGGGCCGGCGGAAAATGGCCCGCCGGGGGTTTCCCGCCCGCGCCGCGCTCCTATCCTGGACTCCCTCCCACGACCCCGACCACCGAAGCACCGTGACCCAAGACTACGAATCCTTCGAGGAAGCGCTCCAGAAGCTGGAGCTCGACGAGGAAGAACTCAACCGACTCATCTCGGCCGGAGAGATCCGCGCCTTCCGCGAGGGGTCGCAGGTCAAGCTGCGGGCCCAGGACGTCGAGAAGGTGGCGCACCAGCTCGGCATCGGCGAGGAGGTCGGCGAGGAGAGCGCCTCCGAGGTGCTCGAGGTCGAGGAACTGCCCCTCGAGGACGAGGGGATGGTGACGACCCAGCTCTCCGAGGAGGACACCCTCCTCGACGAGGTCGAGACCGTCGAGGTCGAGGACGAGCCGGCGCCGGCGCCCGCCGCCGCCTCGCGCTCGGGGGCCCGGCGCTCCGGCGGCCGCGCCGCCCAGGAGCCCGAGGAGCCGAAGGAGACCACCGGGATGCTCGCTGCGATGATCGTGACCACGGTCATCCTCGTCTTCGCGATTCCCTTCGCCATCGGGATGGTGGAAGGGCGCAAGACCGGGCTGACCGCCGGGGTCGCCGACATGTTCGCTCCCGCCGAGTAGGGGAGCAGGGCGAACGCTGCGCCGCTCCGTCGTCTTCCCGTTCCTGCTCGCCGCGGTCTGCGGCGGTTGCGGGGATGCGGAGTCCGTGACCGCCGTGCCCGAGGCGGTGACCCGTCTGCGCTCGATGGTGCTCGCCCCTCCGTCGTCGCCGAACTCGGACGACTGGCTGCTGTGCGGGCGCTTCGAGCTGACCGACGCCGAGTACCGCGGTCTCTCCGACCCGCGGCTCGCCGAGGCGCCGGCGACCTGGTTGGACGCCGACGAGGCCCAGGCCTGGCTGGAGGAGCGCGGCCTGCGCCTGCCGAGCGTCGAGGAGTGGGTGCGGCTCGCCGGCGTGGACACGTCCGAACCGTTGCGCCGCTCGCCGGGGCTGCCGGTCTCGGCCAACACCCTCGAGCTCGGGCTCGGCCGCGCGCTGCCGGTCGGCGTCTTCGAGCGCGGGCGCACGCCGCTCGGCGCCTACGACTTCTTCGGCAACGTCTGGGAGATGACGCTCCCCCGCGAGGACGGTCGGGTCGAGGCGTTGGGAGGGTCGTTCGCCGCCCATCCGGTCGGGGTGCGCGCCGTGGACCGGCTGGTGGTCGAGCGCCGTGACCGCGCCGTGGACCTCGGCGTGCGCTACGTGGCCGATGCGGTGCCCTACCTGAAGGAGCGGGTGGAGCCGGTCTGGCGCGACGCCCCCGAGGCGGTCGTCGCGGCGCTCGAAGAGGCCTTCGGTTGGTGGCGGGAGGACCTGCGCCGCGGCCTCGCCGACGCCCTGGAAGCCGCCGGTTGCGACCCCGCCTTTTGCGCGGCGTTCCGGCGATGAGCGCGGCGGCGTTGCCGTCGCCGCCGGGGCGGTCCGAGTTGCGGGCCCTGCTCGAGGTCGAGGGCTTGCGTCCGAGCACCCGTTTCGGGCAGAACTTCCTGGTGGACGCGGCGTTGCTCGCCGCGGCGCCGCGCGACGCCGGAGTGCTTCCCGGCGAGCGCGTGCTGGAGGTCGGGCCGGGCGTCGGTTCCCTGACCGTGCCGCTGCTCGAGGCCGGCGCCGCGGTGCTGGCGGTCGAGGTGGACCACGGGCTGGCCGACCTCCTGCGCCGGCGTCTCGCCGCGCCCATCACCGAGGGGCGTCTCGGCCTGGTCGAGGGCGACGTCCTCGACCGAGACGAGCGCTTCCATCCCGAGGTCGAGGCCTGGTGGGCGGCGGGGCCGCCGCCGCGGGTGGTCAGCAACCTGCCCTACGCCATCTCCGGGCCGTTCCTCGCCCGGCTGCCGGGGCGCCCGCTCGCGGGGGCCGCCCTGCTCCTGCAGCGGGAGGTCGCCGACAAGGCTGCGGGCCCGCGCGACGCCGCCGGGCCGTGGTCGCCGCTCTCGGTGCGGCTGCGGCTCGGGTTCACGGTGCGCCTCGGGCGCCGCGTCCCGCCCGAGGTGTTCTGGCCTCGGCCCCGGGTGGACTCGGCCTTCCTCCACCTGGAGCCGCGAGCGGACGCGCTCCCGGGGCCGGCCGATGCGGTCCTGCGCGCGTGGCTGCGGGTCGCCTTCGCGGAGCGCCGCAAGCGCCTCCTGCCTCGACTCGCGCGTCGCTTCCCCGAGGCCGCGGCCGCGCTCGCGGCGGTCGGGGTGGGGGCCGAGGCCCGTCCCGAGGAAGTCCCGCCGGAACCCTGGGCGGAGGCCTTGCGGCAGGTCGTAGAGTGGGACGCGGGGGAGGAGCTGGAGTGACCGACCTGAAGGGGTTCATCGAGGAGCTGAAGTCGCGCCTGCCGATCGAGGAGGTGGTCGGCGAGCACGTGCGCCTGGAGCGGCGGGGGCGGCGCTACGTGGGGCGCTGTCCGTTCCACCCGGACCGCAGCCCGTCCTTCAGCGTGGACCCGGCCGAGGGCTTCTACTACTGCTTCGGCTGCCACAAGGGCGGCGACGCCATCACCTTCGTGCGCGAGCGCGAGGGGCTCGAGTTCCTCGAGGCGGTGCGTCGGCTGGCCGAGCAGGCCGGCATGGAGCTGCCCCGCGACTTCGGACGGGGCGGCGGCGGCGGGCGTCGCGGTGAGGACGCGGACC